>NZ_JACEFC010000011.1 GCF_014180715.1 Nocardioides stalactiti
CGCGGATGGTCGCGCGGCACCGGTCCGACCGCGACGCCGCGCGGGCGCGTCGGCGGGTGCTCGAGGTGTGCGACGGGCTGCACGCCGAGCTGACCGCGGGGCAGCCGCCGACGGATGCCCTCGCCCGGATGGCTGTCGAGTGGCCGGTGCTGGCTCCGGTCAGCAGGACGGCGGTCGTGGGTGGCGACGTCCCCGCGGCGTTCCGCGACCTGGCGTCGTCGCCCGGCGCTGGGGACCTGCGGGTCGTCGGTGCCGCGTGGCAGGTCGCCCACCGCACCGGGCACGGGCTGGCCGATGCCCTGGCCCGGGTCGCCGCCGAGCTGCGCGAGTCCGACCAGGTCCGGCGGGTGGTCGCGGGCGAGCTCGCCTCGGCGCGCGCCACGGCCCGGCTGGTCGCCGGCCTGCCTCTGGTGGTGCTGGCGATGGGGAGCGGCGCCGGCGCCGACCCGTGGCGGTTCCTGCTCGGCGGGCCGTTCGGCCTCGCCTGCCTGGGCGGCGGCCTGGCCTGCGGTGTCGCGGGACTCGCGTGGATCGAGGCGCTCGCGCGCGACGTCGAGCGGGGCCGGTGAGGTGGGCGTCCTCGCTGCGCTGCTGGCAGGAGCAGCGCTCGCGCTCGCCGGTCGTCCGCGTGCCGCTGTCGTCGTCGCGTCCCGACGCGCGGACGGTGCCCTCCCGGGCCCCGCCGAGGGCCCGCTCCGACGATGGCGCCTCCTCTGGTCGCTGCTCGCCGGGGCGGGAGCCGCAGCCTTCGTCGGTGGGCCGGGCGCACCGCTCGTCGGCGGGGTGGTCGCGGTGACGGTCGGTGTCGTCGCGGCCCGCAGCGAGCCGCGCTCGGTCCGGCTCCGCCGGGAGGAGGTACGACGCGACCTCCCGCACGTCGTCGCCCTGCTCGGGGCGGCGCTGCGGTCCGGCGCGGCTCCGACCACGGCGCTCGACGTCGTCCGCCGCGCCCTGCCCGGGGCAGCGGCCGACGTGCTGGCTCCGGTCGCGGCGCGGCTCGCCCTCGGCACGGACCCGGCGGAGGTCTGGACCGTCGTCGCCCGCGACCCGGTGCTCGGTCCGCTGGGCGCCGCGCTGGCCCGGGCCCATCGGTCGGGCGCTCCCGTGGTGGACGCCGTCGAGCGGCTCTCGGTGGAGCTCGGGCGAGCGTCGCGGGCCGAGGTCGAGGACCGTGCGCGAGCGGTCGGCGTCCGTGCCGCGGTCCCGCTCGGGATCTGCCTCCTGCCGGCGTTCCTGCTGCTCGGCATCGTCCCGCTGGTGGCGGGTCTCGCCCGCTCCATCGCCGCGTGATTCCGCGTGATCGGCCGAGTGCACGACCAAGGTCGACGGTGACGACCGGCTCAACCCGGTCGGGATCGTCAACGAGCACAGTGGTGTGGTGGGCCTGCCGACGGTCATCGACCTGGTCAGCGTGTCCCCGGGCTCGCACACCGTGACGCTCGCCTGCAGGGAGAGTCCCTCCGACGTGCAGTTCGAGGACCTCCGCATCGGGGTGCTCGAGCTCGCCGGCGACTGACGCCCCCGGTGCCCTGCGGGCCGGCATCCGTCCCGGTCGGCCGCCGCCCGCCATCCTCTCCACAGGTCCGCGCCGGGCCGCCCGGATCGGTCGGTCCGGTCGCCCAGGCTCTCCTCGTCCCGGACCGCACCGGCGGTCCGACCGAGGAGGAGGCGACATGACCCCACCCACCACCCGACCAGCGCTGCGCTGCGTCGACGAGCAGGGCATCACCACGGCGGAGTACGCCGTCGGGACGGCGGCAGGTGCCGGCCTGGCCGGCCTGCTCTACAAGCTGCTGAGCGGAGGGTTCGGCGAAGGGATGCTGCGCCGGCTCTTCGACCACGTCTTCAGCCTGCTCGGCATCGGATGAGGCCGTCGGACCACCAGGCCCGCCGGTCTGGCCGGATCGAGGGCAGGCACGACATGAGGGGCGCGGTGACCGCCGAGCTGGCACTCGGGCTCCCGATCCTGCTCGCGGTCACCTCCGGGATGGTCTGGCTGCTGTCGGTCGGCGCGGCCCAGGTCCGCACCGTCGACGCGGCCCGGGAGGCAGCGCGCGCGGCGGCGCGCGGCGACGAGGTGGCGGTGGCGGGCGCCGTCGGCGAACGGGTCGCTCCCGACGGTGTCCGGGTCGAGGTCGCGCACGAGGCCGGCCGGGTGACGGCGCGGGCCGCCGGACACGTGCCGGGGCCGGGCGGCCTGTTCGACTTCCTGCCCGGTGCCGACGTACGGGCGGAGGCGGTCGCCGTGGTCGAGGAGGACGGGTGAGGGTGGCGGTCGACCGCGGCGCGGCGACGGTCGTGGTCGTCGCCTGCCTCGGCCTGGTGCTGCTCGTCGGCAGCGCGCTGGCGGTCGTCGCTGCGATGGTCACGGCGCACCGCTCCGCCCAGGCGGCCGCCGACCTGGCGGCGCTCGCGGGAGCGACGGCCGCGAGCGACGGCGCGGTGCCCTGCGCGGCCGCTGCCGACGTCGCGAGCGCCAACGGGGCGCGGTTGACCGACTGCGTCGTGGCGGACGGGGTCGTGACGGTGGCTGTCGAGGTGCCGGGTCCGCGGTGGCTCGGCCAGGACCACGACCTGTCGGCCCGGGCGCGGGCCGGTCCGGCCACGGCGATCTGACCAGCGCCGGGTTAGCCTCCCTCTCGCAGGGGGACCACCGCTCGGCACCGGGAGAACCAATGGGACGCGCACTCGGCACGATCGCCGCCACTGCAGCCGTGCTGCTGAGCCTGTCCGCCTGCAGTGGCTCCGACGGGGACGACGACTCGGGGTCCGGTGACGAGCCGTCGGCCGAGATCTCCTCGACCCTGTCGCCGCGGGAGGACAAGGCCGCGATCACCGCCGCCATCGCCGACTACGACAAGGCGCTCGTCGGTTTCAACGACGCGCAGGAGGTCACCGACGACCTCGCCGCCGTCACGACGGAGCAGTGGGCGGGGTCGTTGCTGACGAACTACGAGGACAACCTGTTCTCCAACGACCAGCAGATGATCGGCAGGTGGCGCACGATCGTCGGCGTCATCACCCTCGACGGCAACGAGGCCGAGGCCCGGGTCTGCAACGACGGCAGCAAGGTCTTCGTCGTCGATCGAGGGTCCGACAGCACCCGAGGCGCGCAGCCCCGTGGCCGCGCCCCCGGCACGGTCGCACTGGTCCTCGAGGAGGACGGCTGGAAGGTCGACGGCTACGCCGTCACCGACGGCCTCTGCTGACTCCCGCCGCCTCCCGCCGAAAATTCTTCGCGAAGTGGCGTAAGGAAACCGCGCTCCCATCCGTCTGCTGGGTGGGAGCCCTCGCGGGAGGGCGTGCAGAGGGGCGTGAGTCGGATGGCTGTTCTCGGGGAGCACGGCGGGGCGTGTGCGGAGGAACCGGAGGAGTGGGCGAGGCTCGAGGAGCGGCACCGGCAGGCTCACGGGCCGCTGGAGTCCGCGGCGGTCGTCGGGCTGGCTGAGCAGGGGTTCTGCGGGGCGTGCTCGGTCTGGCTGAGCTGCGCGGAGCGTGCCGAGCGCACGAGACACACCGGGTTGGCCGCCGGCGCGCCGTACGACGCAGGCCGGCGTCAGCCCCGGTTCTGGGTCAGGGCACTCACCCGGGCGTGACGCGCCTCAGGCGTTGTCGGTCTCCTCGCCCTCGTCGCCGCGGCGGCGCTCGGCCTTGTCGAGCTTCTCGGAGAGCTCCTCGAGGCGCTTCTGCTCCTTGCGGGCCTTCCAACCCTGCTTCGCGCCGTACTTGAGGAACCAGAGCCCGACGAACACCAGCGACGTGGCGACGACGGCGACGATGAACAGGGTGCTGGCGGACATCTCGATGCCGAGGAAGGTCGTGTGGACGTCGGTCTTGCCGTCGCTCGTGGTCGCTTCCTCGCCGGCCTTGAAGATGCCGAGCAGGATGCCGAGGGCGCCGATGGCGAGCAGGATGAGCCCGAAGATGACCATGCCCGGAGACTAGACCGCGAGCGCGTCAGCGGGCGAGCAACGCGTCGAGCAGCAGCACCGCACCCTGCTTGTCGAGGGGGTCGTTGCCGTTGCCGCACTTGGGGGACTGGATGCACGACGGGCAGCCGCTCACGCACTCGCAGGCGGCGATGGTCGCGCGGGTCGCGGTGAGCCACTCGCGGGCGACCGCGTAGCCGCGCTCGGCGAAGCCGGCTCCGCCCGGGTGGCCGTCGTGGACGAAGACGGTGAGGACGCCGGTGTCGGGGTGGCGTGCCGTCGAGACCCCGCCGATGTCCCACCGGTCGCAGGTCGCGAACAGCGGGAGCAGCCCGATCGAGCAGTGCTCGGCCGCATGAGCGGCCCCCGGCAGGTCGGTGCGCTCGAGCCCGCTCGCCTCGAGCACGTCGTCGGGCACCGTCCACCACACCGCACTGGTCCGCAGGGTGCGCTCCGGGAGGTCGAGCGGGGTCTCGTCGATCACCTCGCCGGTGCGGCTGCGCCGTCGGAGGTACGACGTCACCTGGTTGCTGACGTCGACGGACCCGAACGACACCCGGCACCGCCCCCACATCTCGTGGGAACGCTCCTCCACGATCGCGATGTCGGCGACGTCGCGAGCGGTCGTCGTCCAGTCGACGTCGGTGCGCCGGATCTCCGCGACGTGGGTCTCCAGGTCGAGGTGCTCGACCAGCCAGGTGTCGCCGCGGTGGACGTAGACCGCACCCGTGTGGGCCGTGGTGTGGGCCCGGCCTCCGTCGACCGTCCCGATCACGCGGCCGGTGTCGGCCTCGACGAGCTGGACCGCGGAGCCGCCGGTGGACCGGATGTCGGCGAGGTCGGCGGCGCGCCGCCGGTCGGTCCAGAACCAGCCCTGCGGCCGGCGCCGCAGGAGCCCGGCCGCGACCAGGTCGTCGAGCAGCCCGCGTGCGGTGGGCCCGAACAGGTCCAGGTCGGCCGGCGTGAGCGGCTGCTCCTGGGCGGCCGCGCACAGGTGCGGGCCGAGGACGTAGGGGTTGTCGGGGTCGAACACGGTGCCCTCGACGGGGCGGCCGAGCAGGGCCTCGGGATGGTGCACCAGGTAGGTGTCGAGCGGGTCGTCGCGCGCGATGAGCAGGCCCAGCGCCCCGCCGCCGGAGCGACCGGCCCGGCCGACCTGTTGCCAGAACGCCGCCCGGGTGCCGGGATAACCGGTGATGAGCACGGCGTCGAGCCCGCTGATGTCGATGCCGAGCTCGAGCGCGTTGGTGGCAGCCATCCCCATCAGACGGCCGCTGCGCAGTGCCTCCTCGAGCTCTCGCCGCTCCTCGGGCAGGTAGCCGCCCCGGTAGGAGTCGACCGTGCTGGCGAGGCCCGGTCCGATCTCGGCGAGCAGGTCGGACGCGCGTCGCGCGACCTGCTCGACCCCGCGCCGGGAGCGGACGAACGCGAGCGTCCGTACTCCCTCGACGACCAGGTCGGCCAACAGGTCGGCGGTCTCGGCTGCGGCGGGACGGCGGACCGGAGCACCCTGCTCCCCGGTGTAGGACGTCAGTGGCGGCTCCCAGAGCCCGAGCGCGACCTCACCCCGCGGCGAGGCGTCGTCGGTCACCGCCTCGACGGCCAGTCCGGTCAGCCGCTGCGCCGCGACCTCCGGCTCGGCCACGGTGGCGGACGCCAGGACGAAGGTCGGCGACGACCCGTGGAGCGCGCACACCCTGCGCAGCCGGCGCAGCACCTGGGCGACGTGGGCGCCGAACACGCCCCGGTAGTGGTGGCACTCGTCGACGACCACGTGGTCGACGGTCGCGAAGAACCGTGACCAGCGCTCGTGTTGGGGGAGCAGCGAGCGGTGGAGCATGTCGGGGTTGGTGAGGACGTACTCACCGTGGTCGCGGGTCCAGTCGCGCTGCTCCTGGCTGCTGTCGCCGTCGTGGGTGGCGACCCGGACGTCGAGCCCCAGGGCGTCGATGGCGGCCCGCTGGTCCTGGGCCAGCGCCTTGGTGGGCGCGAGGTAGAGCGTGCTCGACCCGCGCTGGCCGCGCGGCCCGCGCGCCGCCCGCGTGGCCGTGAGCGCCGGCAGCAGGTAGGCCAGGGACTTGCCGGACGCCGTGCCGGTCGCGAGCACGACGTGCTGCCGTTCGTGGGCGAGATCGGCGGCCCGCACCTGGTGGCGCCACGGGAGCTCGATCCCGCGGGTGGTGAACGCGGCGACGACCTCGGGGTCGGCCCAGGACGGCCAGGGCGCGGTCGCCGCCTGACGGGCAGGGATCCGCTCCAGGTGGGTCAGCCGGTCCTCCCGGGTCGACCCGGCCGCGAGCCGCCCGAGCAGCGCCACCGGGTCGGCGGCACCGGGCCCGAGCGGGGTCCGGGCGGTCACGGCGGCGGTCATGAGGCCATTGTCACCATCAGGTCCGACAAAAGGAGACGGCGGAGCCGACGGCAGTCGTGGTAGGACTGACGTGGTTTGATAACCGCGAGATATCGCGACTCTTTCTCTGGGATGGACATCGTGGACCTGACACTGTCGACGCGCGAGGTCGGTGGCCGCACCGTCGTCGCCGTGGGGGGCGAGATCGACGTCTACACCGCGCCCAAGCTGCGTGACGCGATCACGGAGCTGGTGGCCGCAGGCAGCTATGACCTCGTCATCGACATGGAGAAGGTCGAGTTCCTCGACTCCACCGGTCTCGGCGTGCTCGTCGGGGGCCTGAAGAAGGTCCGTGCCCACGAGGGCTCGCTCCAGCTGGTCTGCAACCAGGACCGGCTGCTGAAGATCTTCCGGATCACGGGTCTGGCCAAGGTGTTCACCATCCACGAGTCCACCGAAGCCGCCCTGGCCTGATCGCACGAGCGTGTCGCGGTCGAGGTCAGCGTGGGTAGCCGCTGTCCGGCGGCTTGAGGGCTCCAGCGGTAGGGACGACCCGTCCACCCCTTGAACTTGGCTGAGTGACCCCGGTCACACCCCTCGTGTGTTCTGCGCCACACCGTGCGTAGACTCCGGCGCGTTCCCCGACGTGCGCCGTCTCTCGGCGCACCCCCGAACCCCTTGGAGGAAACGCATGCCCGGGATTCTTCCCGCTGTCGTGGAGGTCGAAGGCGGTGACTTCGTGCTGGTCGCGGTGGTGGCTGCCATCGCGCTCGGATCACTCGCGATGGCCGTCATCTTCCGCCAGCAGGTGCTCGCCGCCGGCGAGGGCACCGAGAACATGCGCCGCATCGCGCAGGCCGTCCAGGAAGGCGCCAACGCCTACCTGACCCGCCAGTTCCGGACCCTCGCGGTCTTCGCGGCCATCGCCTTCTTCGCGCTCATGGCGCTGCCCGCCGACGACACGACCGTGCGGATCTTCCGCTCGGTGTTCTTCCTGGTCGGAGCCGGCTTCTCCGGCGCGATCGGCTACCTGGGCATGTCGCTGGCGGTGCGCGCCAACCTGCGGGTCGCCGCGGCCGCCAACGAGCAGGGTCGCGACCCGGCCATGAACATCGGCTTCCGCACCGGTGCGTTCGTCGGCATGGCGACCGTCGGGCTCGGCCTGCTCGGCGCCAGCGTCGTCGTGCTCGCGTTCCAGGACGACGCCCCGCACGTGCTCGAGGGCTTCGGCTTCGGTGCCGCGCTGCTCGCCATGTTCATGCGTGTCGGCGGAGGCATCTTCACCAAGGCTGCCGACGTCGGCGCCGACCTGGTCGGCAAGGTCGAGCAGAACATCCCCGAGGACGACCCGCGCAACGCGGCGACCATCGCCGACAACGTGGGCGACAACGTCGGCGACTGCGCCGGTATGGCGGCCGACCTGTTCGAGTCCTACGCCGTCACCCTCGTCGCCGCGCTGATCCTCGGCTCGCAGGCGTTCGGCGACCAGGGCCTGGTGTTCCCGCTCATCGTCCCCGCGATCGGTGCGCTCTCCGCGATCGCCGGTGTCTTCCTCACCAAGCCGCGGGCCGGCGAGCACGGTCTGAAGACGATCAACCGCGCGTTCTACCAGTCGGCCGCCGTCGGCGCCGTCGCCAGCGCGATCGCCGCCTTCGTCTACCTGCCCTCCGAGTGGAGCGAGTTCGGGACGGGTGTCGAGGCCGACCTCAGCCCGCCGGTCTTCGCCGCGGGCGCCGTGGTCATCGGCATCGTGCTCGCCGCTGCGATCCTCGCGCTGACCGGCTACTTCACCGGCACCGACCACCGCCCGGTCAAGGACGTCGCCGAGACGTCGCTCACCGGGCACGCGACCGTGATCCTGTCCGGCCTGTCGGTCGGTCTGGAGTCGGCGGTCTACACCGCGATCGTCATCGGCACGGCCGTGTTCGGCGCAGCGCTCCTCGCGGGCGGCTCGACCGGTCTGGCCCTCTTCGCGGTCGCGCTCGCCGGTTGCGGGCTGCTCACCACCGTCGGCGTCATCGTGGCCATGGACACCTTCGGTCCGGTCTCCGACAACGCCCAGGGCATCGCGGAGATGTCGGGTGACGTCAGCCCCGAGGGCGCGCAGATCCTCACCGAGCTCGACGCCGTCGGCAACACCACCAAGGCGATCACCAAGGGCATCGCGATCGCGACCGCCGTCCTCGCGGCGAGCGCGCTCTTCGCGTCCTACACCCAGAGCGCGTTCGAGGAGATCAGCCTGGCGGACGCAGACGCGCTCAGCGCGAGCTTCCTGGTGTACGACGCCAAGCTCATCGTGGGTGCCCTGCTGGGCGCCGGTGTGGTGTTCCTCTTCTCGGGCCTCGCCATCAACGCGGTCGGCCGTGCGGCCGGCGCCGTGGTGATGGAGGTGCGGCGCCAGTTCCGCGACATCCCCGGGATCATGGAGGGCACCGGTCGTCCGGAGTACGGCAAGGTCGTCGACATCGTCACCCGTGACTCGCTCCGTGAGCTGGCCACGCCCGGCATCCTCGCGATCCTCGCGCCGATCGCCGTCGGCTTCGGTCTCGGCGTCGGTCCGCTGGCGGGCTTCCTCGTCGGCGCGATCGCGTCCGGCACCCTGATGGCGGTGTTCCTCGCCAACGCGGGTGGCGCCTGGGACAACGCGAAGAAGCTGGTCGAGGACGGCCACCACGGTGGCAAGGGGTCCGAGGCGCACGCCGCCACGATCACCGGCGACACCGTCGGTGACCCGTTCAAGGACACCGCCGGCCCGGCGATCAACCCGCTGCTCAAGGTGATGAACCTGGTCTCGCTGCTCATCGTGGGCGCCATCGTCAGCCTCTCCTACGGCAAGGACGAGAACGACCTGGTGCGGATCCTCATCGCGCTCGCGGCTGCCTCCGGCATCGCGGTCGCGGTGTACATCTCCAAGCAGCGCCAGTCGACGATGGGTGACGACATCCCGGCCGCGGAGCCGGCCGCCGACACCGTCTGACCGTCGAGGACAGCAGCACCGGACCGGCCCGGTCTCCCGAAGGGGGGACCGGGCCGGTCCGCGTCCGGGTAACATCCCCGGCGAGGGGCGTTCCGCGCAGACGCGGGGTGCGGGATCGATTCGGGAGTGAATGACGTGATGGGACGCATGGGGGCGATCCGGGCTGTCGGCCTGGGCGCGGTAGCGATGACGGTGACGGGGCTCGGCGTGATCAGCGCGCCGACGGCGCAGGCGGCCGACCCGTCGTTCCCGGCGCCCAACAGCGGGCACTGGTCCGTGGTCTTCCAGACCAAGGAGGGCGTGGCCGGCCCGGCGACCGAGGACCGCGAGGACCTCAACGACGTCACCGCGGCCCACCTCAACCTGGTGCCCGTCGACAGCACGCTCAACCCGACGACCGGCAAGTCGACCAAGCCGGAGACGGCGTTCGTCTACGCCGACTTCGAGCACGTCTACTTCCGCTTCCACGTCGCGGCCCTCCCGGGCAACGCGGCGGGCGGCTACGTCGTCCAGTTCGACTCCGACGGCACGGCCGGCTGGGAGAAGGCGGTGCGGTACGACGACCAGACCGACACGATCACCCTCTGGAGCGGCGCCAACGAGAAGGTCAACGAGGACGGCGCCGTGGTCGCCACCATCCCCGCGACCGCGCTCAACGCGACGACGTACGCCGGTGCCGGTGGCGACGGCTACGTCGCCTGGGCCGTCTCCCGGGCCGACCTGACCACCGCGGGCCTGCCGCTCGCGACCGACCTGCGCACCGTCATGGGCAGCACCTCGTCGACCGGCGCGGGCCTCGACGCCAAGAAGGGCGGCCTGCTCGGCAGCGGCATCCCGACCGACGACGTGCTCGGCGCCGTGCCGTGGTCCGGCGGTCTGCTCGGCGGCGCCCCCGCGTGGGACACGCTGGCGACCAACTCGATCAACCTCGAGGCGACCGACGACGACGACGACGGCATCGTCGACGGCGTCGACAACTGCCCGGGGACGGCGAACCCGACCCAGGTCGACTACGACGACGACAGTCTCGGTGACGAGTGTGACCAGTTCCCGGCCGGGCCCGACCCCGACGGTGACGGCGTCGGCCTCCTCGACGACGACTGCCCGGAGCGACCCGGCCTGCTCGAGAACGGCTGCGTCGCCCGCTCCATCACCACCGCGACCCTGCGCTACAGCGCCCGCAAGAAGGCCTTCACCGGCCTGGTCCGCGCCGACTACGACCAGTGCCTGCCGCGCCGCGGCGTCGCCGTCTACAAGATCGTCTCCGGCCCCGACAAGCTCCAGGGCTCGGGCAAGACCGACGCGACCGGCAAGTTCGTCCTCGCCAAGCGCGGCACCAAGGGCAAGTACTACCTGCGGGTCGACCCGAGGAACATCTACGACAAGGGCGTGGCCTGCTTCGGCGTGAAGTCGCCGAAGATGGAGATTCGCTGACCGAGGTCGCGCTCGCGGGCCCGCTCCGCGACGCGCTGCTCGCCGCCGACTTCACCTACGACGCGATCGCCGACCGGCTCGGGCCGGAGGCGCACGCGGCGCTCTCCCGCAACGAGACGACCCCGGCGCTGCGGCGGACGACGGGCGGCGACCCGCTCGCGACGCTGGTCCGGCTGTTCCTGCTCCAGGGCAGCGTCCCGCTCGCCGACGCCGAGCGGGTCCTGCCGGGTCTCGTCGACCGGCTCTGCGCGTCCGGCGTGCTGGCCCAGTCGGTCGGGGAGGTCGCGGCGCGGCTCGACTGCCGTCCCTACGGGACCGACGACGGGACCGACCTCTGGGTCGTCAGCGACCTGACGCCCGGCCTCGACGGCGCACCCCAGCGGGTGACGTCGGACTACGTGCTCGGCATCAGCCCGGCGTCGACCTCGCTGGCCCAGCTGACCCTGCGGCACGACGTCACCAGCGCCCTCGACCTCGGCACCGGCTGCGGCGTCCAGGCGCTCCACCTGGCCGCCCACGCCGACCGGGTGGTGGCGACCGACGTCAACCGACGTGCGCTCGACCTGGCGCGGTTCAACGCCGAGCTCAACGAGGTGGGCGACCGCATCGAGGTGCGTGACGGCTCGTTCTTCGCACCGGTGGCGGGCGAGCGCTACGACCTGATCGCCACGAACCCCCCGTTCGTCATCTCCCCGGCCACCGGGGAGCGCCTCGTCTACCGCGACTCCGGGCTCCCCGGCGACCGGGTCGTCGAGCACATCGTCCGCTCGGCGCCCGACCACCTCACCGACGGCGGCTGGTGCCAGGTGCTCGCCAACTGGGCGGTGCACGCCGACCAGCCGTGGGACGAGCGGCTGGCGGGCTGGCTGCCCGACGACTGCGACGCGCTCGTGGTCCAGCGCGAGGTCCTCGCCCCGGCGTCGTACGTCGAGCTGTGGCTGAAGGACTCCGGCCACCACCCGTCGACGGGGAGGGGCTCGGCGGAGGAGGCCCGCGAGTACGTGCGCCGCTACGACACCTGGCTGGCGTGGCTGGAGGAGCAGCGGATCACCGGCATCGGCTTCGGCTGGATCAACCTGCACCGCACGGGCGGGTCCGCGCGCGAGCTGGTCGACTGGCCCTACGACGTCGAGCAGCCCATCGCTCCCGCGATCGGCGCGTGGGCCGCGGCGCAGGGCTCCGTCGTCGACCTCGGGTCGCACCTCGCCGTCCGTGCGGACGTCCAGCAGGAGACCGTCGGCGCCGCGGGCGCGGAGGACCCGGCGACGATCCTGCTGCGCCAGCAGCGCGGACTGCGCCGCGCCCGGCAGGTCGACACCGCCCTCGCCGCGGTCACCGGCGCCTGTGACGGCGACCTGCCGGTCGGGGCGATCCTCGACGCCGTCGCCCAGCTCCTCGACCTCGATCCCGAGGCGACCCGCGAGCAGTACCTCCCCGAGCTGACGGCGATGGTGCGCGAGGGCTACCTGGTGGTCGCAGGCGTCGAGTAGGGCGGTCCCCGTGGGGCAGACTGGCCCCCGTGACCCACGCCGGCTGGTACCCCGATCCCTCCGGTCAGCCTCAGACCTACCGCTACTGGGACGGCTCGTCCTGGAGCGAGCAGACGTCGGGCGACCCCTACGCGACCCCGCCGGTCGCGGACGCGCCGCCGGCACCGCCGCCGACCATGCCGACCACGATGGCGCCGACCCCGGCGCCACCCTCGGCTCCGGTTCCGCCGGCACCGCCGACCCCCTACGGGCAGCAGGCGGCGTATGGGCAGGTCCCACCTCCGCCGTCAGCCGGGGGCTACGGCCAGCCCGCGCCCGCGTTCCCGCCCTCGCCCAACGGGGGCAACGTGCGGAACCCGCGCCTCCTCATCGCCCTCGTGGTCGGTGTCCTGACGCTCTTCCTCGTCCTCGCCGCCGCCGGGTTCATCGTCTTCGCGACGACCGGCGACGACACGAAGGACGCCGACGACACGAGCGCGACCGACGGCACCAGCCCGGAGCCGCCCACCCCGCCGACCCCGCCGACGTCGCCGACCGCCCCCGACACCACCGCTCCGACCGACACGACGACGACCGACGGCACGGAGACGACCGCCCAGCAGTGCCTCGGCGGTCGGCCTCGGCCCGCGGTCGACCCGGCCGCGGACGCACAGCAGATCAGCACCAGCGGCCTCACCATCCCGGTGCCCGACGGCTACGCCCCGGAGACGGCGTACGCGCCGGCGTTCACGTTCGCCAACGCGTTCATCCCGCTCCAGATGGCCATCGAGGAGGGCAGCGAGTACGGCTGGGTCTCCATCTACGGCATCGGCGGCGTCGAGAAGGCCAACGGCTTCACCGACCCCGCGCAGGCGGCGGAGGTCGTGATGACCTGCATGGCCGCCTCGCCCGAGCTCTACCGCGGGTTCAGCGGCCGGACCGACCTGAGCTCGGGGCCGGTGACGATCGATGGCACCCCGGGCTTCCAGGTCACCGCCGAGCTGCGCGTCGACGACCCCAACATCACGCTCGAGGGAGACGTCGCGCAGGTGGTCGTCGTGGACACCGGCGACGCCGAGACCTTCGGTCTCTACATCACCGTGGTGCCGATCGGGGACGACGCCCTCATCGCCCAGCAGGCGGCCTTCCTCGACCGGATCACGGTCGACTGAGCTGGCCCTGCCAGGCACCCCCGACGGTCCCATCCGCCGCTCGGAGGGTGGAGGAGTGGACAGCACGCGCTACCGTCATGCGTCGTACGACCCATGTCTGAGCAGTGAAGAAGGTCCCGAGTGGCACACAAGTTGGTGATCGTCGAGTCACCGGCCAAGGCCCGCACGATCGGCGGGTACCTCGGCGACGGTTATGTCGTCGAGTCCTCGATCGGTCACATCCGTGACCTCCCGAACAACGCCGCCGACACCCCCGCGAAGATCAAGGACAAGCCGTGGGGACGGCTGGCGATCGACGTCGAGAACGGCTTCGAGCCGTACTACGTCGTGCCGCGCGACAAGAAGAGCCACATCTCCAAGCTCAAGGGCCTGCTCAAGGACGCCGACGAGCTCTACCTCGCCACCGATGAGGACCGCGAGGGAGAGGCGATCGCCTGGCACCTGCTCGACGAGCTGAAGCCGAAGAACATCCCCGTGAAGCGGATGGTCTTCCACGAGATCACCAAGGCGGCCATCCAGGAGGCGGCCGCCAACCCGCGCGAGCTCGACATGGACCTCGTTCAGGCGCAGGAGACCCGCCGTCTCCTCGACCGCCTCTACGGCTACGAGGTCTCACCGGTCCTGTGGCGCAAGGTCATGTCGGGCCTGTCCGCCGGCCGGGTGCAGTCCGTCGCCACCCGGCTGGTCGTCGACCGCGAGAAGGAGCGGATGGCGTTCCGCGTCGCGTCGTACTGGGACCTCGAGGGGACCTTCGACGCCGGCTCGAAGCACGACCAGCGGATGTTCCCCGCCAAGCTGCACTCGATCGACGGCACCCGGGTCGCCTCAGGCAGCAACTTCGGACCCGACGGACTGCTCAAGGAACGGGCCGACGTCGTCCACGTCGACCGGGCCCGGGCCGAGGCGCTCGTCAGCGCCCTGGCGGACTCCTCGTACGACGTGCGCTCGGTCGAGTCCAAGCCCTACCGCCGCTCGCCGTACCCGCCGTTCCGGACGACCACCCTCCAGCAGGAGGCCAGCCGCAAGCTCGGGATGAGCGCCAGCGTCACCATGTCGGTCGCGCAGCGCCTCTACGAGAACGGCTACATCACCTACATGCGTACCGACTCCACGACGCTGTCGGGGAGCGCCATCGGGGCGGCGCGGTCACAGGTGAGCGAGCTCTACGGCAGCGAGTACCTGCCGGACGCGCCGCGGACCTACACGAGCAAGGTCAAGAACGCCCAGGAGGCGCACGAGGCCATCCGTCCTGCGGGTGAGTCGTTCCGCACCCCGGCGCAGACCGGCCTCACCGGCGACCAGTTCCGCCTCTACGAGCTGATCTGGATGCGGACCGTCGCCTCCCAGATGAAGGACGCCGTCGGCCAGTCGGTCTCGGTGCGGATCGGCGGCGCGTCCTCGGCCGGCGAGGACGTGGTCTTCTCCGCGTCGGGTCGCGTCATCACCTTCCACGGCTTCCTCAAGGCCTACGTCGAGGGCACCGACGAGGGCGGGGCCAAGGACGACCAGGAGACCCGGCTGCCCGCGCTCGTCGAGGGCGACGCGGTGTCGGCGGCCTCGCTCACTGCCAACGGCCACGAGACCAAGCCGCCGTCGCGCTTCACCGAGGCCACGCTGATCAAGGAGCTCGAGGACCGCCAGATCGGCCGGCCGTCGACGTACGCCTCGATCATCGGCACCATCCTCAACCGCGGCTACGTCTACAAGAAGGGCACCGCGCTGGTGCCCGCGTGGATCGCGTTCTCCGTCGTACGCCTCCTCGAGGAGCACTTCACACGGCTCATCGACTACGACTTCACCGCGCTGATGGAGACCGTCCTCGACGACATCGCCAACGGCGAGAAGGACCGGACCACCGAGCTCACCGAGTTCTACTACGGGTCGGACAAGCTGGCCGGCGTCAAGGCGCTGGTCGACGGTCTCGGCGACATCGACGCGAAGGCGCTGGCGACGTTCCCGGTCGGCGACCCGGCGGAGGGCATCGACCTCCGCGTCGGCAAGTACGGCCCCTACCTCGAGGGACCGGGCGACGATGGTGCGCCCGCGGCCAAGCGGGCCAACGTGCCCGACGACCTCCCGCCCGACGAGCTGACCGTCGCCAAGGCCAAGGAGCTGCTGGCCAACCCGGCGGGCGAGGAGATCGAGCTCGGCAACCACCCCGAGACCGGCCTGCGCGTCGTGGCGAAGAACGGCCGGTTCGGCCCCTACGTCACCGAGGACCTCCCCGAGGACGCCCCCAAGTCGGCCAAGGCCCGCACCGGGTCGCTCTTCAAGTCGATGTCCCTCGACACCGTGACCCTCGCCGACGCCATGAAGCTCCTCGAGCTGCCGCGCGTCGTCGGTGAGGACCCGGAGTCCAAGGAGGAGATCACCGCCCAGAACGGCCGCTACGGGCCGTACCTGAAGAAGGGCACCGACTCCCGGTCGCTGACGACCGAGGACCAGATCTTCGCGATCACGCTCGACGAGGCGCTGGCGATCTACGCGCAGCCCAAGCAGCGCGGTCGGGCGGCCGCGGCGCCGCCGCTCAAGGAGCTCGGCAACGACCCGGTCTCCGGTCAGCCGATCGTCGTGAAGGCCGGCCGCTTCGGGGAGTACGTCACCGACGGCGAGTTCAACGCGACCTTGCGCAAGGACGACTCGGTCGAGGCGATCACCCTCGAGCGGGCCGCCGAGCTGCTGGCGGAGCGCCGCGCGAAGGGCCCGGCCAAGAAGACCGCCAAGCGCGGGGCCAAGAAGGCGCCGGCGAAGAAGACGGCGGCTAAGAAGACCACCAAGAAGGCGCCGGCGAAGAAGGCCGCCGCCAAGAAGTCGGCGGCCAAGAAGAGCTGAGCCGACGGTGGGGCTCACCCGGATCGACGACCACGTCACGATGGTCACCGGGACCAACGTCAACTGGGCGCTGGTCACCGAGGGTGACGACGTGACGCTGGTCGACGCCGGCTACCCGGGCGATGCCCAGGCGCTGCTCGGCTCGTTGGCGGCCATCGGCCGGCGGGTCGAGGACGTCCGGGCGGTCCTGCTCACCCACGCGCACCTCGACCACATGGGCGGCATCCCCGCCCTGCGCTCGCGGGTGCAGGTGCCGGTCCTCACCGGCGAGGAGGAGGCCCGGCACGCACGCCGGGAGTACCTCGAGCAGATCACGCCCCTCCAGATGCTGCGCCAGTGCACGCACCACGCGGGACGGCGCTGGGTCCGGCAGACGCTGTCCGTGGTGCTGCCCCACACATCGATGTCGCTCGACGACGTCACCGCCGTCCCGTACGACGTGCCGCTCGACGTCCCCGGCGGGCTGGTGCCGGTCGCGACACCCGGCCACACGAGCGGCCACACCGCCTGGCTGGCCCCGGGCGAGGGCGTGCTGTTCACCGGCGACGCGGTGGTCACCGCCCACCCGCTGTCGCGGCTCGGGGAGCGGCCGCAGCTTCTCCCCGGCGTGTTCAACGAGGACGAGGAGCTCATGGTGGCGAGCCTGGAGGGCCTCACCGGCCTGGACGCCGACACGATCGTGCCGGGTCACGGGCCCCACGTCCGCGGCGACCTCCCGACCCTCCTCGCGCGAGCCGTCGGCACCTCCCCGTAGGTTCTCCCCATGGGATGGACCGGTCGCTACACCGACACCGGCGTCTTCGTCTGCTTCGAGGGCGGCGAGGGCTCGGGCAAGTCCACCCAGTCCCGGCTGCTCGCCGAGGTCCTGACCGCCGACGGCTACCAGGTCCGGCTCACCTTCGAGCCCGGCGACACCGCCGTCGGCAAGGAGATGCGGCGGATCGTGCTCAGCCCCGAGACCGGTGAGCTCGACGACCGGACCGAGGCGCTGCTCTATGCCGCCGACAAGGCGGAGCACGTCGCGACCGTCGTCCTCCCCGCCCTCGAGCGGGGCGAGGTGGTCATCACCGACCGCTACGTCGACTCGACCCTGGCCTACCAGGGGGCGGGGCGGTCGCTCGATCCCGCCGAGCTCGAGCACGTGGCCCGGTGGGCCACCGGAGACCTGCGGCCGCACCTCACCGTCGTGCTCGACCTGGCGCCGGAGGCCGGCCTCGGTCGCTTCGACGAGCGCGACCGGATCGAGGGCGAGTCCCTGGAGTTCCACCAGCGGGTGCGCCAGGCGTTCCTCGACCTGGCCGCGGCCAACCCCGACCACTACCTGGTGCTCGACGCGCGGGCGAGCGTCGAGGAGATCGCGTCCGCGATCGCCGACCGGGTCGGGCTGCTGCTCGGCCAGGCCCGCCGGGAGACTCAGTGACGGTCTGGGACAGCCTCGTCGGCCAGCGCCCGACCATCGAGGCGCTCCGCACGGCCGCGTCCGGGCACGGGATGAGCCACGCCTGGCTGTTCACCGGTCCGCCGGGCAGCGGCCGCTCCAACACCGCCGTCGCCTTCGCGGCCGCGCTGCAGTGCGAGCAGGGCGGCGAGGGGCCGAGCTGTCCCGACGGCTGCCACGACTGCCACACCGTCCTCGCCGGCAGCCACGCCGACGTGTCGGTCGTCCGCACCGAGAAGCTGACGATCGGCGTCAAGGAGGTGCGCGACCTCGTCCGGCGGGCGTCCCTGAGCGCGATGGGCAAGCGGTGGCAGATCCTCATCGTCGAGGACGCCGACCGGCTCACCGAGCAGGCGTGCAACGCGCTGCTCAAGGCGATCGAGGAGCCCAATGCCCGCACGGTCTGGATGCTCTGCGCGCCGACCGTCGACGACGTGCTGCCCACGATCCGCTCGCGCTGTCGCCTGGTCGCGCTGAGCACGCCGACGACTGCGGAGGTCGCCGGGTTCCTGCGTTCCCTGGGGTGCGACGAGGCGCGGGCGTCGTACGCCGCGCGCGCCAGCCAGGGCCACATCGGACGTGCTCGGGCGCTGGCCTTCGACGACGGGGTCCGTGACCGACGCCAGGACGTGGTCGCCATCCCCGCGCGGCTGACGACCCTCAAGGCCTGTCTCAGCTCCGCGACCCGGCTCGCCGAGGGGGCCAGGGCGGAGGCCGACGAGATCACCGCGGTCCTCGACGCGCGGGAGAAGGCCGACCTCGACACGGCCTACGGCGTCGTCGAGCGCGGTCGGCGACCGCGGGAGTACGCGCCGGCGCTGCGCGACCTCGAGCAGGCCCAGAAGACCCGCGCCAAGCGCCGCCAGCTCGACGTGGTCGACCGGGGGCTCGTCGACCTGGTGTCGATCTATCGCGACGCGATCGCGCTGGCCTCCGGTGCATCGGGCGAGCTCGTCAACGAGGACGTCCGGTCCGACGTCGAGGAGATCGCCGCGTCGTCGTCGCCGGAGCTCAACCTCCAACGCATCGGATGGATCTTCGAGGCGCGCGAGCAGATGCTGGAGTTCAACGTGCCCGTCGCGCTTGCCCTGGAGTCGATGATGGTGGCACTCCGTGTGCCGGAGCGTTGACCGGTGCGACCAGCGCCGGTGAAGTGGACTGAGGAGACCTGGTGAAGAAGCTGATCATCGCGATCATCGTCGTGTGGACGCTGGTGATCGCGTCGGCAGTCGTCGTCGGGGTCGTCCTGCTGACCCGTGACGACGACAGCACCGACGCCGACGACGACGGCGCGCCCAGTCCCTCGCCGACGACGCCGACCGACGTGTCGTCCTCGCCGACGTCGCCGACCGGTCCGGCCGGACCGGTCCCGGCCGGCCTGGAGGAGTTCTACAGCCAGCAGATCACCTGGGAGCCCTGCGGCGAGAACGAGTGCGGCACCCTCACCGTCCCGCTCGACTACGCCGACCCGACCGGCGACACGATCGACATCGCCCTCGAGCTCGCCGCGGCGACCGGTGAGCGGATCGGGTCGCTGGTGGTCAACCCCGGCGGTCCGGGCGCGCCGGGCACCAACATGGCGCGGGACAACGACTTCTACTTCGCCCCTGAGCTGCGCGCGGCCTACGACATCGTCGGCTTCGACCCCCGCGGCACCGGTGAGTCCAGCCCGGTCGACTGCCTCGACGACGCCGAGCTCGACACCTACCTCGCCTCCGACCCCTCACCCGACGACCGGGCCGAGGTGCGGTCGTTCAACGAGGACGGCGCCGAGTTCTGGGCGGGGTGCGAGGAGCTGTCCGGCGCCCTCGGGTCGCACGTGAGCACGATCGAGGTGGCGCGCGACATGGACGTGCTCCGCGGTGTGCTCGGCGAGGTCAAGCTGCCCTATCTCGGTTTCTCCTACGGCACCCGCCTCGGGGCGACGTACGCCGAGCTGTTCCCGGAGAACGTCGGACGGTTCGTCCTCGACGGCGCCGTCGACCCGAGCCTGCCTGCCCTCGAGGGCTCGCTCAGCCAGGCCAAGGGCTTCGAGACCGCCCTGCGCGCCTACGTCCAGAACTGCGTCGACACCGGTGACTGCTTCCTCGGTGACAGCGTCGACGAGGGTGTCGGGACCATCAGCGACCTGGTCGACTCGATCGAGGACGAGCCGTTGCCGACCAACGACCCCGGTGGCCGCGACCTCACCGTCGGGCTCGCGTTCTACGGGATCATCACGCCGCTGTACGCCGAGGACTACTGGACCTACCTCGACCTCGCGCTGGAGGAGGCGCTCGACGGGTCGGGCGACACGCTGCTGCTGCTCGCCGACTCCTACGCCTCCCGCGAGAACGGCGCCTTCACGGACAACAGCGTCGAGGCGATCGGCGTCATCAACTGTCTCGACGACCCGTTCGCGATCTCGACCGACGAGGTCCCGGACTACTTCGACGACTTCGCCGAGGCGTCCCCGACGTTCGGCGAGGTGTTCGCGTGGGGCCTCACCTACTGCGAGGACACCCCGTTCCGGACGACCGAGCCCGAGATCGAGATCGACGGCTCCGGCGCCGACCCGATCGTCGTCATCGGCACGACCCGCGACCCGGCGACGCCGTACCAGGAGGCGGTGGCGATGGCCGAGCAGCTCGAGTCCGGCGTCCTGCTCAGCCGCGACGGTGACGGCCACACGGCCTACAACCGCGGCAACGCCTGTATCGACGCCGCGGTCCACGCCTACCTGATCGACGGGGTGGTTCCCGCCGACGGCACCGACTGCTGAGGAGTGGGTCGTCCGACTCAGCGTGACCTATGGGCCACGCTCACTCGGACGACCCGCCGGTTTCGCCCCCCTGGGCGCCCGCCGGTATGCTTCCGCAGGTTGTTGCCACGCCTCGGTGCGGTAGCACGCCGCCTTAGCTCAGTCGGTAGAGCGATTCACTCGTAATGACTAGGTCGTCGGTTCGATTCCGACAGGCGGCTCCGCGTGAAACCCGGTCCCTGAAGGGGCCGGGTTTCGTCGTATGTAGCCATCACTGTAGCCAATCTGGATTCGTCGGGCCCGCGCAGTACGGTCCCCGCCATGGAGACCACCCCCGCACTGACGGACCTTGAGCTAGCCGTGCTCGAGTTCGAGCGCGCCAGGTGGAAGTACTCCGGCGCGAAAGACGCAGCCATCCTCAGCATGTTCGGATGGAGCCCCACCCGCTACTACCAGTTCCTGAACCGGCTGATCGACCGCCCGGAGGCGCTGGTAGCCGACCCGCAGCTGGTGAATCGGTTGCAGCGTCTCCGGGACGTGCGGCGGCGGGCGCGAGCGTCGTGAGTAGGTTCACCGATGACCTGGTGTTCCGCCGACGGGGCGAGCCGCCGCCGATCCACTTCGACGGCATCCTGCGTCGGCACCTGGGCGTCCTCCACGCGCCACACGCCGTGGCGCTCGACGCCATTCGTGAGTGGCTCGCCAGCAACGAGCCCTCACCGACGCTGCGACGTTCGCTTGAGGAAAGTGACTTCGCCGCGGCACTGCAATGACCGACCAGCGCCATGTCTTCGTTCGCCGAGAGCACGATCCGCGGGAGTACCCCGGGCTGCTCCTTGAGTGGAGACGCGACGCCGAGGGCCAGTGGGAGGCGCGGGTGACGTACATCGAGGAGAAGCTCGGGCGCAGCGTCACGGAGTGGGCGCCGGCGGTGTGGCTGCGCCCGATCGAGCCGCAGGCGCCCCGGCCTGCTCAAGGCTGAGTCGCCAGCGAGAGTCGGGACGGATCGAACCTTGGCGGGCTGGTCTTGTCGGCGGGTGCGACTGCCCAGCCCGTGAATCCTCGGCCTACGAGCAGTGCCCGGACGAGCTCACGCTTCTCCACCGGCTGCAGACGCTCCCACGCTGTTGCCGGCGCCTGTGACCTGACGACTCGCCGCGCTGCCCGCGGGATGGCAGGGGCAGGCGAGCCGGCCGCAACTAGACGGAGCGCGTCGGGACGGGCCAGGGCTTCGAGCGACCAACTCGCGACGACGGTCTCGACGTGCGGCCCTGAGACGAACGTGTGTCCGCACCCTCGTTCCCGCCGCTGGGTCGAGCACCAGTAGTTGTGCGTGCGCCGGTTGCCGTACTGGTAGCAGATCCCGACCATGGGCGCCCCGCAGCGCCCGCACCAGAGGAGACGTCCGCACCAGTAGCGCAGGTTCGGGACCTTGAGCCGAACCGTTCCCTGCGCGAGCTTCGCCAGAAGCGCATCACGCTGGGTCGTCGTGATGATGCCGGGCCAGGTCGCCGGGCCAACGATCTCCCCTCGATGGGTGCGCAGGCCGGCGATCCGCCCGGACCGCAGGAGCTGATGAAGTGTTCCCGGTGACCACTGCTCGGCGCGGACCGGTCGGATCTTTCGTCGGTTCAGGTCCTCACAGACGGACAGGACCGTTTCGCCTGTGAGCACGCGTGCGGCGGCATCTCGGATGACGTCGGCTTCCGACTGACGGATGGTGACGTGGTCTGCTTCGTACCCGAACGGCCGCCCGCCGCCGCCTGGTCGACCAGCCGCTGCGATCTCGTCCATCTTCCGCTTGATGCGGCGGCTCGCGTCGCGGCTGGCCTTGTTGGCGATGGCGACCATGACTCGCGCCATCGTGACGTCAGCGTCGTTGTCGAGGCGCAGCGAGCCGGTCACAGAGCGAACGGCGACGCGCGGCTCGGTGTGCTCGACGACGTCGATCAGGTCCTCGAGGTCACGCGGGTCCCGGGCTGCTCTGTCGAGGTCGTAGGCGATGAGCGCGTCGGCCTCGCCGTTCTCGAGCATGTCGAGGACGTGGCGGAATCCCGGCCGGACCGTTCGGAGTTGCTGCCGACCGCCTGGCGTCCTGATCTTGCGGCGGGCGAACGCTGAGGTGTCGTTCTCGACGATGACCTCGATCGGGTCGGGCCACCTCAGGAGTTGGGCGAGTGTGCGGACATCTTCCTCTTGGCGGGCGACGCCGAGGGCGTCTCCCGTCCTGTCGTCACTGATCCGGACAAGGCCGACCGGGCGGCTGGGGACAAGGTCTTCCACCGACCGACGGTAGGCCGTCTTCTTGCTCAAGGCGCCGCAAACCGATCGCAGGCGGGGCTAGCCTTCGGCCATGCGCCGCGCCCTCGCCGTCTTGCTAACCACCTGGCTGCTGGCGATCTTTCCCCACGCGGCCGCCGTCGACGGCACGTTGACCCGCACCGAGTTCCGCCAGGTGAAGCGCGGAGACACGCTCGCCGACGTCCGCCGCACCTGGGACGTTGGCCACGGGCGGTGCTGGTACTTCAATGGCGAGTGGGGCCTGGCGTGGAAGATCCGCGGCCGATCGACCTGGGTGACCGCCGAGTTCCACTACCGGCGCGGCGCCTGGCGCTTGATGTCGAAGGACTGGAACACGCTGTTCGTGGACTTCGGTGGCTGCCGAGACCAGCCCGCCCGGTCGGTGGCCGACACGCCCGGCTGCGCCAGCGCGACCGAGATCGAACGGGTCGGCGACACAGACCTCTCCATCGCGCAGATCCGTCGGGTGTTCGATGTCCGCGGACGCCAGGTCGACCGCGGACCGGGGACGCGGGATCGCATCTATCCGGGCTGTGGTCGCGTGATCCAGGTGTGGATCTACTACCAGTGGCGCGATGGCGCGTTCCGCTGGAACGGAAGCAGCCACACGACACGGTGACCGACCAGCGCCACGTCGACGCGCGTCGCATAGAAGTCCGGCGGCTCGTGCGTACCCTCCCCTCATGGCATCAGCGAAGAGTGATCCCGGCGACTCGCCGTTCGCATACATCCTGTGTGGCCTGGTCCTCCAGGCGTTCGGTGGCGCGGTGTTCGGAGCAGCGTGGAGCGAGGACGAGACCCTGATCGCCTTGGTCGGAGCTGGCATCGCCTCGATCGGGGGACTCCTCGCGCTTGTCGGCGTGATCGGGGCGGGCGTCGCGCTGGGGCTGCGGATGCACGCCCGTCAGTCGGACTGAGCGCGTGGCAACGACGCGCAGCGGCACCTCGGACCTCTGGCTGTTCTTCCTCCTCGGCCTAGCCGCCCAGGGCATCGGCCTCGCGTGCGCCCTGTTCGGCGCGGCGAGCGCGGAGGGTGGCGCGCTGGAGGTGGTCGGCTGGGTGCTGCTCGGGGTCGGCGGCGTGCTGACGTTCGTGGCCGCCGTCGGCTTCGCGGTGCTGCTCGGCCTGCGCGCCCACGACGACGCTTGAAAACGACGAAAGCCCCCGCCCTCCCGGAGAAGAGCGGGGGCGACAAGTGAGAACAGCGGCGTCGCTATTCTCACTTAGCCGTTCAGTCGTAGGCCCTATACCCGCGCCAGACGTGCACAGCGAGATAGGTCGTTACCGCAGCCCACAGCGCGGCGAACGCGGCCCGGGGCAGCACGCGCCGGGTGACCGAGCAGATGGTGGCGCGTCCTCGTCGGTGCTGGAGGTAGTTGACGGCCAAGGACGCGAGGAGCGGGATCCAGGCCATCAGTCGTCGTCCTCACTGAGGTCGACGTCGAACAGGTCGTCGGGGATCAGCCGCCCGAGCAGCTCGCCCAGCCAGGCGAGCACAGCTGACTACCGCACGATCAGGACGTAGAGCAGGAGCGCCAGCCCGACGCCAGCCGCGACGCACAGGACCAGTCGCGCCTCGCCGGCGCCACGGTCGGGCGGCTGGACGCTCCCGCCCTGGTGACGTCCGGTGGGGTCGAGGTTCGGCACGAGGTAGACGCCGACCGCGGTGAGGAACGCGGAGACGATCGCGCCCCACTTCTGGACGTCGGGGTCGTCGGGGAAGGCGATCAGGACGGCGGTCAGCGTCGCGCCGATGACGGCAATGACGGCCTTGGCGTAGTGCTTCATGACTGCTCCTTGCATCGGAAGGCGGGCGTACAGTGGCGGTTGTGCGAATGCGGCTTGCAGTGGACCCGGATCTCGGTGTTGTCGCGGCTGCGATCGATGACCAGGGGCGGATCGTCGCGACGGAAGCCGCCGTGGTTCGCGACGGCCTGGACTCTGTCCTCGAGGGAGTGGGCCTGTTCGATCCGCTCGACTAGCGAGTCGTCATGATCGGTACGCGGTGGTCGCTTGGGAAGCTCACGACCTCGACCCGCCCGGAGACACCGAGCGTCCAGACGTGGTCGATGGTGCGGCGCCCGTGGGTCGGCTGGTGGGTGCGCTGCTTCATCCCGAAGCGGCGCAGCGGCTTGAGGACGAGCGCGTTGGGCCGAGCGTTCATGTCGCCGACCACGACGACGTCGATGCGGTCCTCGCGGCGCTCGACCATGTCGGCCAGGTCGGCGATCTGCTTCTTCGCCAGGGCGCGGCGACGCGGGAGGTAGAGGCTGGCGGGGAGGTGGCCGTTGATGAGGACGAAGGGATCCTCGCCGGGTGCGTGGACGCGGGCGTGGTTCCAGACCTTCGCCTTGACGACGTCGGGCCCGGCGCCGAGGCGGCCGGTGTTGGTGGCCTCGGTCGCGGGTCGCGTTCCCTGGCGGCTGACCTCGACGGCCTTGGGGTTCCATAGGACCGGCGTCGACGCGGAGCCTTCCTCGTCGCCCGTCCAGCACTCCCAGCCGGTCGCGGTGCAGAACCGCCCGAGGATCTTGAGGCGGTCGCCGCACTCCTGGAGGCCGAACACGTCGGCCCGGAGTGCGAGCGAGTGCAGGCCAGCGAGGACGGCGGCGTCGGGGCGGTTGCCGAGGTTGGCAGTAGCGACGCCGGTCACGGCTCGAGGTGCCCCAGGATCTCGTCGAGCTCGGCGTCGGTGCTGCCGAACCGTTCCTTGAGGATGACGCGGAGGTTGGCGAACAGGCGTCGCTCGCGGTCCTTGTCGGCCTTGTCGCGCTCGACCTCAGCGGCGGCGAGGTCAGCCACCTTCTTCTCGATGCGGTCCAGCTGCTCGGCGTAGTCGGCCATCGGGTCCTCCTCGGGTGGTTCGGTGACGATCGGGTCGGGGCGCCAGTGGTAGTCGGCTGCGTTGCCGGCGAGGCCGTCACGGCTGTCGAGGTACGCCTGCCACTGCCGCAGAGCGCCGGGCGAGGGGTGCGCCCAGGGTCCGGGCACGAGGTGGGCGTGCAGGTCGAAGCCCTGGGACTCGTATCGCTCCCAATAGGCGAAGCCATGCGATCGCAGGGTGCGGACCATCTGCCGCCGCTCGTCCTCGGTGCGGTCCCATAGGCGCAAGTCGAGGGCGTCGCCGTCGTGGGTGTCTGCCGATGCGCTCGCGCCGCCGTCGCCGACCCAGCCGCCCTGCACGATCGTCGGGGTGAACCCGAGCGCCTCGCAGGCGTCGTCCCAGGCCGTCCAGAACGCTACGGAGGCCTTGATGGCGCGGCCCGAGGAGTCGAAGCCACGCTGGATCACGGTGGGCATGTCAGCCTCCAAGGGCGGTGTCGATCCCGGGCGCGAAGTCGCTGGCGCACAGGCACCAGTCGCACGGGAGGATGTGGTGCGGATGGGGGCAGGAGTGGCACGCCGGGTCGCGGGGGATGGGCGGCACGAACTCGCCGCCCATCGGATCAGCCCGTGACCGCGATGATCAGGGAGACCATCAGCCCGACGCCTGAGCATCCGAGCGCGGCGATGACCCACCATTGCGGCGAGGAGTTCTTCAAGTCCTGCCGGATCCCGCCGAGGTCGGTTCGCATCGCCGCGAGCCCCTCAGCCAGCGCCGCCTTGATGTCGCGGACCTCGCGGTCGTTGCTCAGTCGCCACGCCTCGAACTCACCACGAGTGACGAACACGGTGGACTGGCTCTTGACGTCGTTCTTGATCTCGCGGATGTCGAGCTCGATTCGCTCCACGGCTCGCCCGAGCTCGGGCGGGGAGTAGGGCTCGGACATCAGGCGGCCTCGTAGGTTCCGGTGATGACGATCTCGTCGCCAGTGGCCCAGGTGAACGGCGCGGTGGAGGAGAGGACCGCGGAAGCATCGTCGCGGAGCACGACGGTGGTCGTGGTGTTGTTGAACGCCCAGCCGCCCTTGAAGGTGTTCGCCGAGGTGTCGTACATCAGCAGCTGGGCGTTGATCGTGCGGGTCGCGGTCGCGGTCGCGGGGAGCGTGAATGTCGGCGCTCCGGTGATGGCCGACGTCGAGCCGAGGGTGAACTTGATCCGGAAGAACGTCATCTTTCCGACCGACACGTAGGCCGCCGACAGCGTGCCGTTGCCGAGGGTGATGTTCGTCGTCGTCGGCGTGTAGGAGGTCCACGCGTCACCGAGCGCCTTGAAGTTGTCCCGCAGGTACGCGTTGAGCTCGGCGGCGGTGAGCGTGTTCCCGGCCGTGAAGGTCGGGGGAGTGGAGTAGGCCACGGGTGGTGCTCCTGTCAGCCGATGACGTAGGCGCTGTTGAGGTCGCCGCGGGTGGTGTCGTCGAGGAGGAAGGTCGCGGCCTCGGCCGACGCGTCAGAGACGTAGAGGGTCACCTCGCAGGTCCCGGGTCCATAGACCTCGGTCATGCCCTCGAGGTAGCAGGACGTCGGAACACCGTTGATCGCAGTCGGGATGTTCGACAGCGTCACGAGCGACCCGGGCTCGAACGACTCCGACAGCAGCTGTGCCTGCTTTCCGGACGACAGCGAGGTGACCGACACGGTGATCGCGGGCATCCGGGGGACCGGGTTGCCGAACTTGTAGAGCAGCCAGTCGGCGCGTTCGCGCAGGTGCGGCTGGGACGCAGTGATGAGGGTGTGCTCTTGGGCGTTGTAGCCGATCAGGGCGATCGAGGCCGCGTCCTCACGGACGACCGTCTCGGACTCGTCAGCGGCCTTCACGGTCACCTGGTTGACGACCTCGCTGGTGTCCGCGGTCACGGCGAGGTTGCCCGGCTCTGACACCGAGGCGTCGAGGGCGATCGACGCCGTACTCGCGGTCGTGCGGACCAGCGGACCGAGGTAGCGGATGTTGCCGTTGCGGCGGTCGAACAGGAACCCACCGTCGGTGGTCGCGACGTCCTGCATCAGGGCGAGCGCGGTGCCGACCGGAGGCTGCGGCAGAAGCGGGGTGTCGCCCGGCGAGGTGATCGTGATCTGGCTGGTGGGATACCCCGCGTACTCGGCCCACCGCTGCAACCGCTGGGTGACGGTGTCGCCCTCGCCGTCCTGGTTGACGATGTCGTCGTAGAGGCTTGCGACCTGACTGTCGGTCAGGCGGGTGCCGTTCCAGATGGCGAGCCGGCCGAACTCGTGCTTGAGGTCGACCGGCTTGCCGTCGACGTCGAAGTAGGTGCTCTCGCCGACGCCGATCTGCCGGAGGGTGAAGCCGCCGCTGGCGACCGAGAGCGTGGCAACCAGCTCGTCGTCGTAGTAGGCCCGCAGGGTCGGAGTCGCGCCACCGCCTGAGGTCAGCGTGAACAGGTGCCACTCGGTGTCGCGGATGCCGGGCGCAGCGACCTGGACGATGTCGGTGGAGCCGCCGTTGATCGCGTAGATCTCCCACTCGGCGTTCTTCTGGTAGGCGTTCCAGGCGAACACGTAGCGGGGGTTCCCGTTGAACTGGAAGTCGGCGTCGCTGTGCAGGGTGAACGGCAAGAACTCGGCGGATTCGGTGCGCTCCGTGCGGCCGAGTCGCGCAATCATCGTCACCGACCACGCGGCCGTCGAGGAGATGACCGGCATCTTGCGGACCTGGGCCGACAGGTGAGAGTCCCCAGCGGGGACGGGCTTGAACGCAGCGACCTTGAGCCCGTCCGGAGACGCGCCCCACTCCTCGTTCGGGGTCTTCGCGAACGCGCCCTTGGTCGCCTTGTCTTCGCCAGAGGCACGGACCCAGATCCGAGGCTGGTCGTCGAACTCGTGCCACGGCGGCGACGACTTCACCGTACCGTCGTTCGACTCGGTCGACTCGGTCATCGGCCAGTACGACGTCGCCCCCAGGGCGAGGATCGCCGCCGACGTCCGGTCCTGCAGCGACTTCGCCCGACCCATCCATGCCAGCCGGGACGACGCCCGCACCTGGATCCGCAGGCCCGTGTCGAGGTTCCCCGACGGCCACACCGGAGTGATTGACTCGATGTAGCCGACGAACCGGTTACGTACCGCTTGGCCGTTCGGCTGCGCCCGGACCCGCAGCGGCACCCCTACCCCGATCAGGGCGTTCGAGGGAGTGATCTTCGCGTAGGGCCCCGACGCGTCGACCTTGAACTCCGAGGCCGCGAACGTCAGGGTGCACACGTTCGGGTCGGCCTGCGAGATCTCGTTCTGGCGACCGAAGTCGATCTGGATGGCGTCCTGCACCTCGACGTCGTCGTTGGCGCTGATCCACGTGATCGACGCGGTTGTCGTCAGCGGCGTGTCCGTCCCGCGGGTGCCAACGTCGACCGTGGGCGACGGGAAGTTGGAGTAGTCGCCGCTCACGCCGCCGGCCCCAACGTCTTCACCTGCAGCGGACGGCCCGTGGTGCGCTGGTGCTCGATCAGGATCTGCTCGATCACCCGTCCGTTGGGCAGCACCAGCTGCACGACAAGCGGCTGCCCCGACCCGCCCCCGAGCCCCGCGGCCATCGCCCGGGTAGCTGCCGCCGTGTGGACCTGCGACCCGCGGGGGAGGTTGACCAGCTCGGGGCCCTCCTCGCCGACGACCGTCAGGCCGCCGCGCCAGTGGTTCGTGCCCCTCGCCAGGTGCCCGATATCCGGGGCGTTGACCGAGATCCCGATGCCCTTGACCTTGAAGTCGAACTCGAGCAGGTTGTTGAGCTGGTCGATGCCGCTGTTGATAGCCCCCTTCACGGCCGACCAGATCTGACCGGCGAAGTCGGAGGCGAACCCGGCGGCGTTCTGGATGCCCTTGGCGATGCCGCCGATCAGTGCGCCTCCGGCCTCCTTGAACTTGTCGACCAGGCCCCGGATCTTGCCCGGGATCTCGCGGATCTTGTCCACAATGAAGTCGGCGCCGTCGCGAGCCTTGTCCTTCACGACGTCCCACAGCTTCGACATGATCGACGAGCCGGCGTCGCGGAACTTCCCGGCCAAGGCCTTGATGGCGCCAGGCAGCTCGCGGATCTTGTCGCGCAGCCAGTCGGCGCCCTTCTTGGCGAGGATCTTGATGCCCTCCCACATCACCGACCACGTCTTCTTCAGGATCACCCCGGCGTTCTTGAACGCGAACTTGACGAGGTTGAAGAGCTGCCGCACGAGGCCGACGACGATCTTCCCGGCGCCACGGACGATGAGTTTGATGCCGTCCCAGGCCTTCTTCCAGTCGCCCTTGAGGAGCGCGGAGACGGTCTTGAACCCGCCCTTGATGACGTCGAATGCCCCCGAGAGGACGGTCTTGACGTTGGCGAAGGTCGACTTCAGGAACCGGACGATGTTGTCGCCGAACAGCCGCCAGAGGTTCTGCAGGATCGCGATGCCGTCGGAGAAGATGCCCTTCACGTCAGCGACGAACCCGGCCAGCTTGCCTGATCCGTCGCCGCTGAACTTGTCGATCACGCCGCGGATGCGGTCGAAGATCGGGGGGACCTTCTCGCCGAGGTAGCGACCAAACGCCTCGATGGCCGGGAGGCCCTTCTTCAGGAACCAGTCGGCCATCTTGGTGACGACGGGGATCAGCTTCGCGCCGATCTCCTCACCGGCCTCGGCGAGCATCACCTTGAGCCGCTGCATCTTGCCCGACAGGGTGTTGGCGTTCTTCTCGGCCTGGCCCTTGAACGTGCGCGCGAGGCGCTTCTGAGCCTCCTCGAACGAGATCGTCTCGCCGGCGGCGTTCTTGGTCTTGATCCCGAACTTCGCTAGCCCCGCGACGTTGCCGTTGTACGCCTTCGTGAGCGCCTTGCTCACCGAGTCCATGGAGGCGCCGGACCCCGCGGCGACGTCCATCGACAGCGCGGTGAGCTTCTGAGCCTCGTCGACGTCCTTGGTCGCCTGGGCGAGGCGTCCGAGCGCGGGCCGCAGCTCGTCGTCGGTGATCCCGAGCGCCTTGCCCTGCGCCGAGATCCAGTCCTCGACGGCGGCGACCTGCGTCTTGGTCGCGCCCGTGTTGTTCTTCAGCGCGGTCGCGAGCTTGGTCTGTGCCGCCTGGTCCTCGATCGCGCCCTTCGTCATGTCGAACAGGGCCTTGCCAGCGATGATCGACCCAGCTGCGATCGCGAGGACGCCCGTCTTGGCCGCGGTCTTAGCGACGCCGCCGAGCTTCGACAGCTTGCTGTTCGACCGGTCGGCGCTGTTGCCGAGTCGGTCGAACTTGTCGGAGGCCCGGTCGCGGGCGAGGATGTCGAAGACGACCGAGGTGCTAGCCATGCTCGACCTCCTCGTAGTTGCGGCTCATCTGCCGCTCGTAGTCCTTCGCGAACGCGAGTCGTGCGCGGACTTCCTGCGTGGACATGCGCTCAAGGCGCCACGGATACCAACCGCCGAGGTGCTCGAGCAGCGGTCCGTAGACGCGGACCTGCTGCACGAGCGTCAGGCTTCCGGGTCGACGTCAGTCCCCTCGACCGCGTTGTCTTCCTTCGCCGGCGCCGGGCACTCGTGGTCGTCGTCGTCCTCGGTGCTGGCCCACTGCTTGCAGTCCGAGCACTGGACCGAGTACGTCACCTCTCCCGAGTCGGGCATGACGGCCTCGAGCTGCAGCTTCGGCTCGTCCCGCTTCCGGAGCACCCACAGGAGCGCGGCCTCAGCCTTCCCCGACTCCTTCATCAGCCGGGAGCGGAACTCGGCCCACGGCCAGTCGGTGACCTCCTCGGTCTTCGACCGGACGTCCCAGGCCGGGTTCTCGATGTCGACCGTCCACTCGCGCGGCGAACCGCCGTCGGGCTTGTAGGTGATCTGCAGGATCGCAGCCATCAGATGTTCGTTACCTCTCGTGCGATGTCCTCGAGCACGCCGCGGATGGCGCGCTGAACGTCGGGGAGTTGCTTGTCGAACTCGCCCGTGAAGACCGCCGGTTCGACGCCCGCGGTCTGGTCGAACCAGTGGCCGCGGTGACCGAACAGCGGGTGGCGGAGCCTCTTCCCGGTGAGGGTCCGGAGGTCGTGGCCGCGCGCCGAAAACCGCATCGAGACGCCCGCGTAGCGGCCTGCCTTCGCTGAAGTCGACGCCCGAGTCGCCCCGGCGACCTGCTCCGCGAGCCCGCCGCGACGCGGCAGCGCGGCGGGGATGACCTCGATCATCTGCCCGCGGATGTCCTTCGTCACGCTGTTCAGGCCCCGGAACAGCTCCCGCCGCAAGCCCTTCGCGTCGGCGTGCGTGCGGATCTTGCGGACGAGGTTCTCGACGTCCTCCGACCGGATCTCGAAGTCGTCGACCATGATCAGATCGCGACCGAGTCCTGGCTGATCAGCAGCACCTGGAACGGGTTGTTCGTGGCGTTGGCGTACACCTCGAGCTCGACCTGGGCCTTGACGACCTCGGGACCGGACACCTGCGGGGTGACCTTCTTGATCCGCGCCACGGGGACGATGAACTCGATGGTGTTCTTGTAGGTCGTCTCGATGGTCGAGGCCTCGAACCGGCACAGCAGCGAGGTCGCGGTCCCAGCCTTGAACGGCGTGTAGAACTCGGCCTGGTTGTACTCGGCGTCGAGGGTGATCGTGATGACCGGGACGCCGCCCTCGAGCTGCTCCTTCTTCAGGCCAGCGTTGCCGAGCCCGTACCGCTCGACGTCGAGGGCGTTGTCGCCCTTGATCGTGATGCCCTTGACGATCGTCGCGACCGCGGTGCCACCGGTGTAGGTGAGCTCGGTCGTGCCGCCGATGGTGCCGCCCAGCGAGAATGCCGAGCAGTGGGTGAAGTTGAACTCGCCGTTCGTCGAGTCCGACACGAACGACGCCGCCGCGAGGGCGGTCGCGGTCGTCTCGTCCCAGCCGTCGAGGCCGAGCACCAGCTTGGCCCCTGCGGAGTCCGAGCAGGAGAACTCCCAGTCGGTGACCTTGGCGCCGCGGATGGTGTGCGGCCGGATGGCCTGGGAGCCGTGCGCCTCGGGCCGGCCGACCTGGACGGTGAGCGACTTGCCGAGCAGGTCTCCGGACTGGTGGACCTGCTTGTACGCGGCCGCCGGGCCGACGAGCGTGGGCGTGGTGACCGACGAGCCGATGGCGGCCTTCCACAAGCCGCCCATCGTGCGGAAGGCGTAGGGCACGTCGATCGGGCCCGCGACCTTCTTGAGCGACTGCGCGAGGCGCGTGTTGTTCTTGAACTTCTGACCCGTGCGGATGCCGGTCGGCTCGAGCCACGTCGGGTCGAAGTCCAGGCCCTCACTGTTGAACTCGAGGAACTTGTTCGGCGTGACCTCGGTGCCGACGGTCGTCTCGAGCCGGTAGCCGAGCTGGGCGTCGATTCCGGTTCCAGTGGTCATGGGTCAGTCCTCCGGGGTGTCGTCGGTGTCGTCGGTGTCGACCTCGTCGCCCTGCGGCGGGTCGGGGATCACGGGCTCGCCCTCGTCGAAGGGGGCGGGGACCGGGGTGGGGATCACCTCGGGCTCGGGGACCTCGTCCTCGGGGAGGTAGAGGGTGGCGTCGTCGAGCGGCACCGAGACGACGCCGTCGACGGCCGGCGGGACGACGATCTCCCATGTGTCGGAGGACCAGGCGAGGCCGACGAACTTCTCGTCGGAGATCTCGACCTCGTCGCCCGGGTAGACCGGGGGCGCGCCCGTGTTGAACAGGGACAGGGCGTCCGGAGTGATGTTCTTGATGACGGCCACGGGGTGCTCCTTCGGGGCGCGGCGAACAGCCCGCCGTGTGGTGGCGGGCTGGCGGGTGGGTAGGTCAGATGCGGGCCTTGAACGCGATCTCGAACACCAGTTGCGCGACCGCGCCGCGGTCGGAGAGCCACTGCTTCAGGTCGGAGCGGGTGCCGTAGCCGACCCACTGCAGGCCGGTGACGACGTTGCCGAGACTCGGGTCCGAACGTAGGTCCGCCTCGATCAGGTCGGTGATCTGCTTCGCCGCGGCGCGGGCGGTCGTGATGTCGTTACCGCCGTCACAGCAGATGAGGAGGCAGGTCAGCGTGCCTTCCTCCTCGCGGGTCTGGGCGCCGAGTCCGTGCCATGCCTGGCGCGCTTCGGCGCTGTTGCCGCGGTCGTTGTCGGGGTCGTCCCAGCCGACCATGAGGAAGTTGTCGCCGCTGTCGTCGAGGCCGTCGCCGTCGAAAACGGTCACCGTGTCCTCGAGTAGAGCGGTCCATCGCTCGTAGAGGGTGTCGATCAGGTCGTAGACGACAGTGGTGCCCACGTCAGCCGACCAACTGGGGCATGTGCGGGGCGATCAGCTGCGACACCCGAAACGGGAACATAAACGCGGCACCAGGCACGGTGTTCGACATCTCGTTCGAGGCTGTCGATCCCGGGCGCCGGGCGGGTCCGGTCTGGGTCGCCCAGAGGTGCCGGACCATCTCCTTGACGGCGAGGACCAGGTCGGCCGGGCACGGGTCGTATCCGTGCATGTAGGTCACGTCGTACCAGCGGCTCGTGAAGGCACTGCCGTCGAGGTAGTAGGCGAGCCCGGAGGCCGCGTCGACGCGGAGATCGGCGACCGCAACGGCGGAGCCGTCGGCGTCGACGACCGCGGTGAACGCGGCCGCGGGCGAGGGAACCCGCAGGGTGCGCGGGTACGGGGTGATCCGCACCGTCCGCTCGACGGCCGCCAAGGGTCCGACCCGCTCACCGATGGCCGACTCGGCGGCGTCGATGAAGACCTGCAGCTCGGTGTCGTGCGTGAGTTTGTCGGCCGGGATGTTGAGGTGGACCTTGACGGCGTCGAGCGAGACGGTGCTCATGGATCAGGCCTTCCGCTTGCGCGGCGTGGTCGTGGTCGTCTTCGGAGTGACCTCGTCGACGACCTTCTCCGCGTCAGCGTCAGCGTCCGCCGCGGGCAGCTGCTCGCCGTCGCCCTCGATCTCGGGGAGCGGCTCACCGGCCGGAGTGACCTCGCCGGTCTCTGCGTTCACGGCCTCGCCCGCGCCGGCGAGGGGCTCGTCGGCGACGAGCACGCCCTCGATCTCGACCGCGCCGAGGTCGCGGACGTTGTCGGCGTCCTCGGGCTTCAGCGGGTCACCAGTGCCGTAGGCGAGCGTCTCCGCGTCCGGGTGCTCGTCGGGCACCAGGTCGCCGTCAGCGGTGCGCCAGAGGCGGTATCCGTCAGGCATGGTCAGCCCCCCACTTGTAGAAGAGGACGACGCGGAACTTGCCGGCCGTGAACGCCGCGGTGGCGATCACGATCTTCACGTTCCGCTCGGCAGTGGTCTTGACCGTCGTCGCGCCGGTACCGGCGGGGATGACGGACTTGCGGCCGGCGGTGAGCGCGGCCTCGAGCGAGGTGGCGAGGATGTCGCCAGCGGCCTCGGCCTGGACGGCGATAGTGCCGGTGGCCGACGCGCACGACGTCTCGATGTCGATGTAGCCGCCGGTGATGACCGACCCCGAGGGGATCGAGTTGTCACCCCGCAGCGTGATCGTGCCGACAGCGCCGCCATCGACCGCGAAGTCGTACAGCGCCTCGACGGTCTTGACGCGGGTGGTTCCTTCGATCTTGCCCATGGAGTCTCTCCTTCGGGGTGGGGGTTGGCACCCAGGGGCGCCCCGACCAGTGGCCGGGACGCCCCCGAGGCTTGGTCCGTCGGTCAGATGCCGGTGACCGTGCAGAACGCGGCGCCGCGGTACCAGACCATCGCGGCCCGGATGTTGGCGCGGATGGCCTGCTTGCCGTTGACGAAGAAGTCCGAGTGCGCGTCGGTCACCTTCACCTCGACACCGCGACGGATCGCGAGCTCGGAGAAGTTCGCGAAGTCACCGACGACGCCGGTGTTCTCCGTGAGCGCGTCGGACTGGACGACCTGCAGGCCCCAGATCCGCTCCGGGCCGGCCTCCGAGGGCGAGCCCCAGATGTAGATGCCGTCCGCGGTGCGGAGCAGGCGGACGTCCTGCCAGTCGTTCGGGTGCGTGATGTACGCCCCGGGCAGCGCCCGGCCGGTGACCCGGACCTTGGTCATGGCCTTGTAGACCGCGTCCGGCACCGGGTCGGCGCCCTTGGCCTGGGTCTGCAGGCCGCTGGCGTTCAGCACGCCGCGCAGGTTCGGGGTCGAACCGTCGCCGACGAGGACCTGGCCGTCGAGGCGCTGACGCACCATGAACGGCAGACGGTTGTTGACGTAGGCCTGGGCCCGCGCCTCGTCCTCGAGCTGCTCGTCGGTGACCGGCAGCCACACGCCGATCGACTCGACGATCGCGGTGCGCTCGGTGAGGACCAGCGCGGCCTCACCGTAGGCGCCGCCCTCGGCGCGCTCCGCGGCGTTGTTCGTGAAGGTGGTCTCCTCCATGTACTTCACCGCGGCCTGGCTGGTCGGCGTGGTCGGGATCAGGTCGAGAACCTGGATCGGACGCACGGCCTTGTCGACCACCTTGCCGGTCCGGGTGACCTCCGGGTCCCAGCCGGCGTCGGTGGTCATCAGGGTCTTCAGGTCGATGTCGAGTTCGCTCTCGCGGCCCTTCATCTTCCGCGCCTCGGACTCGGTGAAGAGCTGGCCGAAGGACTTCACGGTCCCGCCGCCCAGGTCGGTCGAGCCCTGCTCGACGCCCTTCTCGGCGCGGCCGGCGTTGGCCTCGGCCGCCTTGTGGATCGCGACCAGATTCTCGACCTCCTTCGCGAGGTCGGTGCACGCGCCGTTCAGCTCGAGCACGTAGTCGGCGACGGCCTTGCTGTCGGCCGCGCCGGACACGCTCTTGACCTTGGAGAAGTCGAGGTCGGGCCCCGCCTCCTTGAAGATCGAGCCCAGCTCGTCCTGCTTGGCCTCGAGCTTGCCGCGGGCCTCCTTGAGGGCCGGGAACTCCGGAATCGTTGCGGTCATGGGTCACGCCTCCTTGGCGAGATTGGGAGCGCACTCGTTGCGCAGCCACGCGGCGAACGCGTCCTGAGCCTTAGCGAGCGTCTCCTCGGGGATGTCCTCCTCGGCGGGTGCCGAGTCGGCGGTGAGCAGGTCGCGCGCCTTGACCAGCAGCTCCTCGAGGTCCTCGATGTGGGACTTCGACTCGTCGCTGAGGGTGCGACCCTTCGCGCCACGGAGGGCCATGACCTCGCCCGCGCGATCGAGGTAGGACTTGACGACGGCCACGACCGCGTCGCCTTCCTCGTTGAACTTGAGGCCCTTGGCGACGAGCGTGCGCGTGTTCACGCCTGCGCCCATCAGGACCGGAGAGACCTCCTTGATAAGGCCGATGTCCTCGATCACCCAGTACCGCTGACCGTCCTGCTCGACGCTCTTGCGGGTGACGTTGTTCAGCGAGTACGACCACTCCTGGAGGTCGGACTCACTCAGGCTCTTGACGACCTTGAACGCGTCCGCGCCGTGGGTGGTGTCCATGAAGAACTCGCCCTCGAGGATCGCCTCGGTCTTCGTGGTCCGGATGACGCCCTTGCCGACCGGCAGCGCGCCGTAGTGCGACTGGTGGCCGTAGGCCGAGATCACGACCTCGGTGCCGTCCTTGATCGCACCGGGCAGCGTGAGGTCGCCGTCCTTGTCGATGACGTTGAACGTCGAGAACACCGCGGACACCTGGCCCTTGTCGGCGTCCTTGATGGTGACCCCGCTGATGGTCTTGTGCATCACGCCTCCTCGGGTGACGGGTCGGGCGCAGGCGGAAGTTCGCCGGCGCCGGGCTTCTGCAGCTGGACGGAGTACAGGCCGGAGTGCTTCAGGACGGTGAGGCTGCCGGTGTCGAGGAACTCGATGACCGACTCCGGGGTGAACCCGCCGTCGAGCAGCGACTTCGCGGTCGAAGCCTGCTGGGCCTGGATCTCGGCGACGTCCTTGGAGTTGTCCCGCAGGAACGCGACGTCGCGGTCGTCGTACCAGAGCGACACGCCCTTGCCCGGCGGCGGCTTGAGGAGCCGCTCGAGACTGCCCGACGCGTTGCGCCACAGGGGGCGGATGGTCTTGTCGGCGGTGAACCGGATCGCGGCCTCGAAGTTGCCCGCGTTGAGCGACGAACCCTGCAGCCCCTCCGACAGTCCGACGACCACGGGGTGCACGCCGCCGGCCGACGCGATCCGCGTCTCGCCCGCACCCTGGGTCGCCTTGAAGTCGAGTTCCTTCATCGACGACCCGTTGAGCGTGACGTCGGCGCCGCCGCCCAGGTAGAGCGTCCGGTAGGCGTTGTCGACGCCCTCGGTCTGCGCCCGCATCTTCGCGACGAACGCCTCGAACTTCTCCGGGGTGATCTCCTTGTCGAGCGACACGACCGTCGAGATCGTCGCGCCCTGCTCGAAGAACTTGAGCTTGTGCTTCGACGCGGCCTTGTCGGCCTTGATCTCGCGGAGCACCGGGGTCAGCCACGACATGCCGCGGAACCGCGCCTCGGGGTCCGGGATGGGGGAGAAGTGCGACACCTCGTTCGGGAGGAGGAGCACCTTCTCGGCCTCCGGCGGCGCGTAGAGGTAGCCGAGCGGGCGGGTGTCGAGGTCGCGCAGGTTGCCCGACCGCGACCCGAGGATGATCGACACCCAGTCCGGCCGCATCCGCGCGATGCGCCGCGACGGCCCGGCAGCGGACGCCCCGAACCGACCGTGATCGTCGACCATCGTGTGGTAGGCGTTGCCCGCCAGGTCGGCGTCCTGGATCATCCTGCCGAGCAGGTCGCCCGTCGTACCGCCGGGCCACGGCCGCTCGAGGATCCCGAGCTCTTCGTTCGTGAACAGCGACTTGGCCTGCCCGTTGACGAACTGCCGCCAGGCGAACCGCGCCTCGGTGAACAGCGCCATCCGCGCGAGCATGATGCTGAAGACGACGCCGTTGTCCTTGAAGGCCGACTGGATGTAGCCCTCGAAGTCGTTGGCGATCCGCTCGCGGTCGTACATCGGCCCGTTGAACAGCGCGGTCGACGCCGACTGCGCGTCCGAGGACCAGAACGCCGGCTGGCTGAACGACTTCCGCCGGACCAGGACCCGCTGCGAGCGGCGCATCAGGCGTCGTCCGCCTCAGTCGTCTCGACCTCGGTCAGGAACAGGAACCCGATCCCGGCCACGCCGACCCCGGCCACGACAAAGGAGAGCGGCACAGACAGCAGCGCGAGGCCGGTCACGACCAGGCCCAGCGCCGCCACCAGCACCAGGGCGAGCAGGAGCTCACGCAACATCGGACCTCCTGAGGATCGTGGGGGCGTCAGCCGAAGGCGCCGAGGGGTTCCCGCTCGACGGGCGCGTTCAGCGCGCCGTGCGTGGCTGCGCACGCGGCTTCCAACATGTCGATGTCACCGGCAGACGCGCGGCGACCAGGCACCTTGCGGCCATCGCCGATCTCGCGGAGTTTCGCGGCGAGCACGGCCTCGTCGAGCAGCTCGTTGGCCTGATGGGTGACCCGCGCTTCGCGGACACGGTTCGTGATCTCCGACCAGGCGGCGACGTACCCGTCGATCTTCATCACGGTCACCTCGACACCGGCCGCCTCGAGCGCCGGGAGCAGGGTCGCGTCCGGGCACTTCTCGTCGACCACCACGCGGCAGCCGTGCTCGGACTGGATCCGCTTCGCCTCGCCGACCAGCCACGCCGAGCCACGGCGCCGCTCCTGCCCGTCGAGGTTGAGCATGTCGTCGCCGTACCGGTCGGCCTGAGCGATCGAGCCCCACTCGCCGCCGATCGACACCGCCAGCCCGATCGCCGCGAGCGGAGAGCCGGGGTGGTCGGCCAAGAGGTTCGGCCAGCCGGGCAGCACCGAGAGCGTCGGCTTCTCGATCGGCACAGGCTGGTTCAGGAAGAACCGACGGAAGTCCGCCTCCGACGCCTGCGGGTCGTCCCAGTAGTCGGCGATCGCGTCGAGGTCCATCCACGCCGCTGCCGGCCCGTAGGCCTCGCGGAGCGCCTTCAGTCGCTCGGACCTCTTGGAGAGGTTCCACTTCTCCGACGCCTGCACGTGGTCGAACAGCAGCTTGCCGTCAGCCTGACCGGCGGTCGCGAGGGCCTTGGCGTACTGGTGCGTTCCCTCCGCGACCGAGCCCTCGCCCTCGCCGTACATCGTCGACGTCTCGAGCATCCAGCCCGACGCGATCTTCCGCTTGAGCAGGTTCCGCACCATCGTCTGGTGCATCTTCCCGAGCTTGAACTTTCCCGACCGGGGCGGGATCCACAGGTGCGTCTCGTCGGCGACGATGTACGTCGACTTGCCGCCGTCCTTCGACTCGTTCGACGCCGTGACCGGCTCGATGAACCCGCGGCTGTTCGGCAGGTTGATCCTGGTCAGCCCGACGTCGAGGTGGCCGTAGTCCTCGAGCAGCGCGTCCGAGCACGTGTCCGCGTGGAGCACGTAATAGACGGCGTCGTAGGTGTTGCCCGCCTGACCTTCCTCGGTCGCGACGTTGAGGATCTCGACGTACTCGAGCGGCTTGCCGACCGGCTCGCCGGGCTCGTACTCGTAGCCCCAGGCCGACACCTCGCCCGACTCGGCCCAGTGGTCGAACCGGCACGGGCCCAGCGCCTCGAACGCCTCGATGAATGCCGCGAGCCCAGACTTACTCCGGCCCTTCGCCCGCGAGAGGAACGCGCGGCGCACGACCCGGGCGCCGGTCTTCGGGTTGACCCGGTACGCCTTCACGATGAAGGCGGCGAACTCGTCATCGAGCTCGATCGGCTGGCCCTGAACATCGCCCGGCCCGTGAACGAGGTAGTGCTCGATCCAGCTGATCGCCGCCCAGCCGAGCGACGGGCTACTCGTCATCGCCCACCGCTCGCAGCACACGCTGCTTCCGCGCCTTCGACGCGCTCGACGGCCGGGACGGTGCCGGCGACCCGGGCGCCGGGGTGAACTCGATCTTCAGACGCGCCCGGTCCTCGGGCGTCGCGCCGAACTTCGCGACCCGGAGCCGCAGCTCGGGCGCCTGCGAAGTGTCGCCCTGCCAGAACCGAGCGTGGATCAACGCCGTGTCCAGCAGGAAGTCCCAGTCGGTCGAGCCGTAGTTCTCCGTCAGCGGGGACTCGCCCCACATCCGCCACCAGTCCCGCGTCCGCTCCGGCCACGCGAACGGCTCGACCGTCATCGCGTCACCCTTCTTGGTGACCACGTTGAACTCCGGCAGGTCCGGCTGAGCCGCCGGCCGCGCCTCGATCGACGTCGACCCGCCGCCAGCGTTCCGCCGCCGCCGCTCGTTCGGATCCTTCGGAGCCGGGCCGCGACCTGCCATGCCTCAGCCCTCCCTCAGATCCCCCAGACCCGTACACACCGCGACACACCCAGGTGCTGGGGTCCTCGCGGTGTGGTCCTTACGTGGTTGGCCCGCCCCCGGGGTCAGAGGGTTCGTCGCACGGGTGTGGGGGGGCGGTGTCGGCGTCGGCCGCCGTCTGCGCGGTTGCACCGCTGGTGTTCGGGTCCGTGGTAGGCGGTGCGGTCGTCGGTGTGGCCGAGGTCCCAGTTGTCGCCGTGGTGGATGGGCTGGCCGCACCTGGCGCAGGGGAGTGAGCCGACCTTCTTGAGCTCGCGTGCCCAGTCGTCTCGGAGTGCGCGGTGTTCGGGTCCGTAGCCGCGGTCGGTGGTGGTGCCGGGCTTGGGCATCGGCGTTCACCCCCGGACATGCAGCGACCCGGGCCAGCAGATATCTGGTCCGGGTCGGCTGGGGGGCAGAGTGCACCGCCCCTTCGTTGCTGACGATATCAGGTTGTTCGATGCTCGTCGGGGACGATGGCGTTCATCGTTGCGAGGGTCTTGCTGATCTTCTTGAGCGCTTCGAGGAACTCGGCGTTCGCCTGGGGGCGAGCCTTGGCGAGGGCCAGAGACGCGTTGATTTCGCGCAAGGCCTTGAGATTCTCGGCGGTGCCGACCTGCGGCTGGCGCTCGGCGAGGTTGCGGATTGCGGTCTGCAGCGTGGCGAATCCGTCGGCCTTGGAGGTGAGGGCGGCGCGGGGGATCGTGTAGCCCTTGCCGACCTTCTCGGCGGGGAGGGTGTGCCGGCTGATCCGGTCGAGTACCGCCTGACGGGAGACGCCGAGGATCTCGGCGGCCTGGCTGACAGACACGAGGTCTGACGGGCTGTCCTCCCATCCTTCGCGGGCGTCGGCCTCGGCCTCGGTCATCGAGGTGACCGCGACGGTGGGATGTCCTGCGGCCTGCTCGATCGCTGCGACTGCGAGGGTGACGGCCTGCCCGACGTGCTCGGCAGGCAGGGTCACGGTGACCTCGAGCCAGCCGCGGGCCGAGGTGCCGATCGCGGGGTGCAGTGTGCTGAGGTTGGTCATCAGCTGGTCGAGCTGATCGTCGGTGAGCTGGTCGCGTGTTGCGAGCTCGACGGTGGTGGTGTGCATCTTCATGTTCCGGTCCTCGGTTCTCATCCGATGTGGTGAGGGTCCCGAGGACCGGGAGCAATATCTGTGCTCCCGGTCCTCTTCGTCCGTTGGCCTAGGGCCAGCGGAACCCTGCGCGCCTTGCCTGTGCAATCGCGTTCCTGATTGCGCGGTGGTCGCTGGCGGTGCCGGACATCGTGGTCACGAGTCGTCCGTCGAGCGTCACGATGATGTGCTGCTTCTTGGAGATTCGGACCTCGAAGCCCTGCTCTTCCAGTGCCTCGACGACCTTCTTGGTCTGCTTGTCCATTGTGGGCTACCTCCTTTCTTGTAGACAAGTCCATCTTAGCACGTCCCCTTGTCAAATGACAAGGGGCAGAAGGCTTGACACTCAGGCCGACCGGGCAGCCCGGCGATGGTCCCCGCCCGCGTCCCGGATCGCTACGGCGTCGGCCACCCGGTAGACCTTCCGGTTGCCACCGTCCCGGCCGCACGACCGGATCAGCGGCGCGAGCTCGACCGCCTGCTCGCCCTTCCGCTGCACGCGCATGACGCTCGCCCACGACCGGATCGTCGAGGCAGGGACGCCGATCCGCTGGGCGAGGTCGTCGGCGTTGAGGCGGTCGGCGTGCTTGATGTGCGCCGCCTTCACAGCGAGGTGGTACTGGTTCTCGGTGAGGTCGTCGTGGCACCGGGTGCAGCGGTAGCCGCGCTCGGCCTTGACCAGGTGGGTGCCGCACTTCACGCACGGTGCAGCGCGCTCGACCTGCTCGTCGGCGCGGAGCACCGTCTCGAGGTGGGTCTTGCACTGGGCGATCTCGCCGGCGAACGCGGGGAAGTCGATCAGGGGGTCCTGGGCGAGGTCGCTGAGGTTGCGCTTGATGTAGTCGGCCGCCGTCGTCACAGTGACGTTGGCCGTGCGGATGTGGCCGTAGTGCTCGGTGATCATCAGGTCCCAGACGCCGAGGACCCAGAGCGGGTGGTCCAGGCCGACGACGTCGTCGCGGTGGTTGCGGTAGCCGTGCTTGCGTCGCTGCTGCCACTGCTTGACGTGGGCGGTGGGCCCGAGGAGGTGGGCGGCCTCTGATCGGTTGCCGCGCGTCAGGAGCTCGTCGACGAGGGGGAGGCCGGTCAGTTCGACGATGCGCTCGATGTTGGTACGGATCTCGCTGATGCAGTTGGGGCAGGTGAGGTCGGTGACGTGCTCGCGGTCGCAGGTGCTGCAGTGGGGTCGGGTGCAGGGCTGGCAGCCGTCGCAGTCCCAGGCGAGAGGCGGATGCCAGCCGACCATCGGGCAGGCCACGGGGTCGTGGCGGTTGCGAACCAGACGGGGTTGGTCGCGCGCGATCCGGTAGCAGCTCAAGGTCGTCCCTCCTGGGGGTGGACAGGGGTGGACATGTCCACCCCTGGGGTGCGTCGGCCTTGCACCTGCGGATGAGAAAATTCAGTTCTGACCTGGGCTTTTGCATTCGGTGCCCATGAAGGAGGCCGTTGCCAGGGGTGGACATGTCCACCCCTGTCCACCCCTGTGTTCGGGGTCACGAGTCGGCCCTCAGGCGGTACTTGCCGGTCGTGTTGCCGTGCCCGGTCGCTGCGGCGTCGTGCTCGATCTGTCCGGCTTCGATAAGCCGGTCGAGGGCGGGGTCGAAGTGTTCTCGGTCGCGGCCAGGCAGCGCGCCGCGCAGCGTCTTCCGTGATGTCCAGTCGCCTTCGCGGCGGAGCTTGCGGGTGATCCCGCGGCAGGCCCGTTGTACGGCGGCGTCGGCGAGCCGTTCGTCGACGTGCACGGCGCGGGCGGCTTCGGCGTCGGCGCGGGCGGTGTTGGCGGCGGTGGTCTTCTGCTGGAGGGTGGCGACGACGCGTGCTCGGGTGGCGTCGGACTTGGCCTGGACGATCCCGGCGAGGTCCCAGTCGGTGCCGGTGATGTCGAGGCGTTGGTCGGCGAGGGCGAGGGCGGCGGCGGTCTTGAGGCGGGCGAGGAGGGCGTGTCCGTCGAGGGCTTCGCCGTGGCCGCGGAGGCGGGCGAGGCGGGCCTCTACGACGGTGTCCTTGGCGGTGTCGCAGACCCCGATGCGGATCCCTCCGTGGCCGGCGCGGTCGCTGACGTAGGGGGCGTTCCAGGTCCAGGGCTTGGGTTCGTCGGGTGCGTCGGTGGGTGCGTCGGGGTCGGTGGCGGGCATCCAGAGGAACCGTTGGGGTGTGCCGCCGTCGGCGTCGTCGAGGAGGCACGCGGCGCGCCCGGGTTGGATGCCGGCGACGAGGCACATGCGGTACTGGTGGGCTTCGACGATGATCCGCTTGGTGGGGTCGGCGTACCCGAACCCGAGCTGTTCGCCTGTCCATCCGGAGCGAAGTTGGGGCATGAGGGTCGCGCCGCGCCGGTCGCCTTGGGCGGCGAGGGAATCGATTTCGGGGACGGAGAAGAGGACGGCGTGGCGGTCGTCGAGCCATTCGAGGTCGCCCTTGACGCGGCGCTTGTAGCCGTGGGCGATCCCTTCTCCGCTGCCGACGTTGTGGCTGGTGATGTAGCCGACGTGGAGGGCGTCGGCTGCGACAGCTTCGGCTGCGCCCTTGCCGGCGCCGGAGGGGCCGACGAGTCCGATGAAGAGGTTGAGGGAGGCGCGGCCGCCGACGATCGGGGGGATGCAGACCTGGTGGGGGGTGGCGGTGATGATGCGGGCGAGTGCGACGCCGAGGACGGCCCAGGGGGAGACGCGGCGGGCGCGGGCGAAGGTGTGGAGGTGGGTGAGGATCGGTCGGGCGCCCCAGAACGCGTCTTCGTCAACGGCGGGGGAGGTGAGGTCGGTGGGGTTGACGATGGTGACCTGGGGGTCGTAGGTCAGGGTCGGGGTGCGGGGGTGTTGGGCGCCGGCGCGCATGGCGGAGGTGTCGTCGTCGCGGAGGACGGTGTCGATCTCGTGTTGGGGCAGTCCGGCTTTGCGGGCGGCGTCGGCGAGGGTGGTGCGGACGAGGTCTTGGGTGATGGTTCCGGCTCCGATGTGTCGGCCCATGTTGAACCAGGCCTTGTTGAGGGCGTGGTTCCTAGTGCCTTCGGGGGCGGTGGCGACGAGTTCGGTTTCGCCGCGGAGTGCAGCGAGGGCGTAGGGCGCGGCGTCGTGGTCGCCGTTGATGATCGTGAACTTCGGCGGGTCGGCGACGGTGGGGGCCGGGGGCTTGAGGCTGTCGAAGTACCCGATGACTAGCTCACCCTTTCGCTTGGAGCGACGCCGTTGTTGCGTCGGACGGTCGGCGTACGGTCGAGATCGAGAGGCGGCACCAGGTCGCCGCACACGGAAGGGGTCCTGCCATGCCAGGTCCGCACGGCGACGCCCACAAGGCGTTGCTCATGGAAATCACCCGTCAGGTCGAGGCCATCAAGAGCCACGACTTCGGCCCGATTCACGAGGCCGAGCTGGTCCGGGATCTCGCTCTGGCGTTCCGCTACACCTCCGGCGGGCCGCAGCCTGGGACGCCGGTCGCTCCGAGCAGCGACTAGCCTCACTGCGCCTTTCACGCTGCACCGACCAGGGACTCAGCGACGGCGGCGATCAGGTCGCGCGCGGCTGGCGGCGTGACGGCGTTGCCGGCGAGCTTGACGCGCTCGCGGCGGGTGCCTGCCCACAGGTAGTCGGCGGGGAACGCCATCCCGGCGGCGACCTCGTGGGGCTCGAGCATCCGGAACATGCAGTCGTCGACCTGCGCCTCGGCGGCGGCGATCTCGCCGGGGGTGACGAGGGACTGGTGGCCGCTGGTGGTGAGGGTGCGGAGGTACTCGGCTGCGGGGGTGAGCATCTCGCCGCCGTCGCCCTTGCTGCTGTTGTGCCGCTGGATGAGCGCGTAGCGGTCGACCGTGGTGAGGGTGCCGACCGGCTTGTCGACGGGCTGGGAGCCCTCGGCGTTGCCGTAGTACGGCGTCAGCATCGCCGACGTCTCCCGGGTCGTCATGGTCCGGTGCGGCTCGTCGGTGGACCGGGCGTCGTCGTTCCACGTCCCGCCGGCAGGCACCACGAGGCCGTGGTGGTTCCCGGACGCGGTGATCGTCGAGAGCGGGTGTGATGCGGGCCGGGCGTCCGACCCGCCACCCCGGAGCTCAGCGATGAAGGACGGCTTGGGGTCGGGGCCATGGAGGTGATCGGGCCACGAGTAGCCGTGCGGGTTGGGCTTGCCGCACGTCGGGCAGATCCAGACCTCGTCAGTTCCGCCGTCGACGGAGACGAGCGCATCGAGGTGGCGTGAGGTCTGGGTGCGGAGCGGCTGGCTGGCGCTGTTCACCCGGTCGCCTGCCCGTCCCTCGAGGGGCACGACGAGCCCCTTCGACTCGATCGTGTGCAGCACCTTGAGCGGCTCGGACATGGGCCACGCCCGGTAGTAGGCGTTCGGGTCGCCGAAGCTCTTGTGCTTCGGGTCGGCGGCGTCGTACTGGTTGCCGGACGCCTCGATGTGGAACGCGCCCCAGTACTTCGCGATCCCGGCCGCGATCCGGCGGCGGGTCTTCTCGGCGAGGTCCTTCGTCCGGTCGCCGATCCGGGAGCCCCGGAGCGACCAGTCGATCGCGGCGGCGGCCGGAAGGTAGCCGGGCTCGACCGTGGTCCCGCACCCGGCGTGGAGGTAGACGTACTGCGACCGGTACTTCCCGACCGTGCGGCCGTTCTTGAAGACCTGCTGCGACTCGACGACGGCCGAGCACTCCGGGCACCACGCGAGCGGCCGCATGACGGCGTCGATGTTCGGCGCACGGTTGCCCTTGAGCCAGAACACGATGTAGAGCCGGTCGCGGGACTGCGGCGCCGGGTCGCCGTGCGCCTGGGCGTGCATGCTGTTGAGCGACACGACCCGGAACTCGTAGCCGAGGTTGATCAGGCCCTTGCGCCACAGCGCCCACTCGGGGGCGTACTTCCGGTTGGTCGCGATGTCGACGACGTTCTCGATCACCCCGGCCCGGTAGCGGTGGTGCTCGACGAACCGGAGGACGTCGAACATCAGCAGCCGGGAGCGGCGGACGATCGCCGTCTCGGGGTCCTCGTCGACGAGGTCGGGGTTCAGCAGCTCGAGGAGGTCCCCGTCGAGCGACGTCGAGATCGACGAGTACTTCGCGCCGGACGCCTGAGACCACTTGGTGCACTCGGGGGAGGCCCACAGGATGTCGGTGCGGGGGAAGTAGCGGGGGTCTTCCTCGTGGAGGTCGACGGCGGCGTGGTCGGCGTCGGGGTGGTTGCTGTTGTGGACCTCGACGGCGAGGTCCCAGTGGTTGGCGGCCATGCGGACCTGAATGCCGGGCACGGCGATCATGCCGGTGCTCGATCCGCCACCGCCGCAAAACAGATCGGTCACGGTGAGGGTCATGCTGCTCCTCCGAGCTGCTGGTGGGCGGTGGCGTAGGCCTCGACGACAGCGCCCTTGATCCGGCCGCGGCGGACCTGGTCGAGGAGGCCGACGGAGACGGCCCAGACCTTGACGTCGTGGCTGGTGACGCCGAGCTGCTGCAGACGCTTGGTGACGCGGTCCTCGGCCTTCTTCCGTCGGGTCCTCGGGGCACCGGTGCGCTTCGGGAGCGGCCGACCACCCTCGCCGCGGATCGCGTCAGTGATCTTCTGCTCGAGGGTGAGGAGCCGGGCGAGCTCGCGGCGGTTCCCGGCGCGGGTGGCGCTGTCGATCTCGTGGCGCACCCGTCGCTCGAGGGTCTGGAGCTGTTCGAGGCGGGTGCGGGACTCGACGGCCCTCATGCTGCGTCCTGGTCGTGTTCGGGGCAGCCGGGGTCGTAGCCTCCGGAGTCCTGGTGGCGGGGGTCGCAGGTGCACGTGTCCGGCGCCATCACGCCGCCCCGTCCGTGAGGTCGAGGTTGGGGGTGCCGAGGAACTCGTAGTGGCCGGGGTGGTGGTTGTCGTACTTCCGCGCCGCCTCCTCTGTGATCACCGATGGCGGCGCGACGACGTACCCGCCCTTGCCGCGGTAGTCGACGCCCGGGACGATGCCGGCGCGGTTCCCGTCACCGGTCGCGGGAACGTAGATGTGCATCCCGCCCGGACGGGGGGTGAGGACCTTGGCGAGCTGGTCGGCGTCGACCTTCGCGAACACCTCGTCCCAGTGCCGGGCACGGCTGGTCTGTCCGGGGAGGCCGTCGATGTCAACGACGTCGACGCGATGTCCGGTGGCGAGTCCGATGTTGGCGTCGGGCTCGGCGTTCCACCAGCCGTTGACGACGTCGGGGTTGGAGGATCCGTCGAGGCAGCCATTGGAGCCCTTGAAGGGGATCTTGGTGCCCGGGATGAGAGGGAAGACGCGGAACCCGCGGGCGGCGTACCAGAGCGCGACCGAGTGGAGGGTCGCGGCCTTGCGGCGTTCACGAGCGAGGCGGTCGAGCTCGTCGACGACCTTCTCGGCCGCAGCGGCTCGGGTGTCGTCGCCGGCGCGCCAGGCTTCGATGAGCTCGGCCTCGGCCTCCTCGAGCGTCTGCGGGCCGCTCATCGGAGGGCCTGACGCAGTTGGTGAACGAGGAACTCGGGCTCGATGTCGGGGTCGTCGCCGTAGGCGGCCAGGATGCCCTCGACCATGCCGATGCGTTGGAGCAGCGCGAGCACTCGCCGTCCCTGGATGGCGCCGCCGTTCTTCGTGTCCGCGGGGTAGTTGAGGTCCCAGTCGATCGCGTCGTCGCGCCAGGCGACGTACGCCGACCCGTCGAAGTCCGGAAGGACGTGAACGGGGTGGAACCCTCGCGCGGCCTCCTCGGCCTTGCGTTTGCGGGCTTCGCTGTTCGGGGCGCCGATCACTTCGTCACCTTCTTCATCGGGTCAGGCCTTCTCTCGGTCCGCGGGTTCGAGGTGTCTTCGGCACGTCCCACCCGGCTTCCCCTGCGCGGATGGGACGCACCGGAGGCACCTAGAACGGGGCCTCCTCCTTCACCGGCTCCGACGAGCTGGCGGAGGCCGCCGGGGCCTTCGCGGAGGCGCTGGCGCCGGCGCCGCGGGCGACCTTGATGCCGAACTCCTTGACCGTGCCCTTCTCGGTCTTCACGAGGTTCTGCAGCTCGATCTTCACCAGGTCCCCGACGTCGAGCGCCGCCGCGCGGACCGCGCGCTTGAGGGACACCTGCCCGCAGTTGAGGACCACGAGGTCACCGGCCGGGTAGTCGGTGCGGTCGCCGTCCTTGTTGAACGACGCCGCGGGGTCGGTGAGCTCGACCTGCAACTGCGGGCAGGGGTCGCCGGCGAAGTCGGTGCCGCCGCGCTCGTCGTACGCGAGGACCTTCCCGGTGACGTGCTGCCCGACCTTGCTGCCCCAGCCGATGAACGCCCCACGGGGGACGTCGATCTCTTCCCAGTTCGTCATGTCCTTCTCCTTGCTCTTCTCAGTGGTCCCGGGCGCCGGTGTTGGCGGCCGGGGGCTTGTTGATCCGCTCGAAGCGGTTGATCCACGCGCGGGCCGGGCGCAGACGCTCCCCGGTGGTCTCGCAGACCAGACCCCGCGGTGTGGTGAGGACGCGGCGCAGGCAGTCGTCGCAGGACAGGCCGTGCCCGACGTGGACCTCGCACCGGTGGTTGGTCCAGACGATCCACTCGGCCGGCTTCTCGCAGCTGTGCCAGCCGCAGGGGAGGTCGATCTCTTCGCCGACGATGTCGGCGACGTCGAGCTGCTCGGCGGTCATGACGCCTCCCGCCCGAGGCTTTTGATGTGGGTCTTCGCGACCGCGGTCAGGGTGTCGGTCCACGCCACGGCGTTGTTCGCCCACAGGTCGCGGACCATGTCCGCGGTGTCGCAGGCGCGGATCATCCGGTCGAGCTTCTGCTGCTCGTTCTCGACCTGCTGGGTGACCTTCGCCTGGTCCGCCTTCTCCCGGCGCAGTGACGGCCGTGGTGGGGGCCCGAACGGTTCGGTGAGGAGGTCGAACTGGTGCTTGCAGGACGACACGTTCCGGCCGGCGCAGTCGGCGCAGAGCCGGGCGCCCCACACGTCGCGGGCGACGAGGACGGACTCCCACCCGGCCTCGAGGTCGACCCACACGAGTTCAGCGGTGCCCGCGCCGGCGGGCATGTGGTAGATGATCCCGCGGCTGGTGGAGCAGCCGTGGGGGGTGCGTTCGGCGGTCTCGACGTCGTAGAGGTAGGACCGGGAGTAGACCGCGAGCTGCATCGCGATCTTCCGGACGCCGAACTCGATGCTCCCGGTCTTGGTGTCGGCGATGTACCGCTCGCCCTTGTACTCCACGATCCGGTCGGGGGTCCCGGCGATGCGGAGCGTGTCGAGGACGGTGGGGTGCTCGATGTGGATGACTTTGAGGTCCGCGGTGGCCTCCTTGTAGGCGCGCAGCGACGCGACGACGTCGTCGGGGAGCGTCTCGGGGAGGTCCTGGCCGCGGTCGACGAGGTCGGTGAGGGCGTGGAGGGCGGTGCCCTTCGTCGCGGCGCTGCTGGCCTTGGCGGCCTCGGTGGCCTGGTCGACGAGGGTGTTGAGCCGGTTCTTGTCGTCCTTGTGGGCGAGGACGGCGAGGCGGAGGTCGTCACGCTCGGCGATCCCGAGCGCGGTCATGCGCTGCTTCCAGAGCTCGAGGTTGTAGCGGTTGTCGAGGACGTCGACGTACGACGTGCACCGCTTGTAGGGGACCGGGCGGCCGCCGTCGGTGGGCGTGATCTTGGGGCGCTTCCACTGGTCGCGCTTGAACTCGGGGTGGACGACGAGCGCGCTCACGACGACGCCACCTCCCCGGCGCCCGTGGCGAGGAGTTCGCCGTCGGTGGTGCAGGGGCAGCGGGGGACGTCCTCGAGGACGGGGTGGCGGCACGGGGTGTAGATGCAGGCCACGCCGTCGCGGCGGCCGTGGTTAATCGACCGGGACCCGAACGACTGGCCGCAATGGTCGCAGAACAACACCTCGACCTGGCCGCGGATGATGACGTCCCGCGGGGTGGCCTCGACGCCGGCGAGGAGGGTCCGGTTGGGCTGGCGGGCTGTGTAGAAGGCGCGCTGCAGCTCGCGGAGGTGCTCGGCGGCGTCGGAGTCGACGGCGGGCTCGACCGACGCGACGGTGAGCTTCACGCCGCGGGTGTCGCCGGAGTCCTCGGACCGCTCGTCGACGATGAGCTCGACGATCGCGATGTGGCGGGACCCGAGCTTGGCCCACATCTTCGCGGCGAGGTCGGGGGTGACGCCGGTGTCCTTGCAGGACGCGGCGGCGATCTTGGCGGTGGTGGTGCTCACTGGATCTCCTGGGTGTGGGCGCGGTCGAGGTCGTGGATGTCGATGAGGACGCGGCAGGGTCCGCGGTCGGGGTCTCTGCGGAGGTCGGGTCCGATGAGGTGGTGGTCGTTGTCGTCGGGAATGACGCGGGCGTCGACGAGCCCGTCGACGATGGGCTTGGCGACGTAGGGGTAGAGGTTGGAGACGTCGCGGCGGCGGAGGTCGGGGAACCGGAAGGTGAGGACGATCCGGATGCGTTGGTGCCAGGCCTGGCCGATGTCGGCGTGGCCGTAGGCGTCGAGGGCGGCGCGGTTGGCGAGGTCGCGCCAGTAGGCGCAGACCTCGGCGCGCTTGTAGTAGTGGATCCGCCGGTTCCCGGTGACGAGGTGCCGGGTGTCGATCGTGTCGATGGTGATCGGGATCATCGGACGACGCCCCAGCACAGGAGGAGCCACGTCGCGGCGAGGCCGAGGGTGAGGCCAACGACGGTGAGGGTGATCTGGTCGGGCCGGTTCATCGAACGACTGCCTTGTGCTTGGCCGCCTCGCGTCCGTAGGTCACGGGGAAGTGGGCGGGGCACGGCCCGACGTCGGGCCCGGCGCAGGTCGCGCGGCTGCCCTCGACGGTGTGCCCGCCGGGGCCGCCGAGGTGGATGAGAGTCGGCTCGCCGCGGTGGTTGGGGACGAGCGTGAGGATGCGGTTCACGGGTAGACTCGCTTTCGTTGGTGGGGTCCGGTCGCTGCCAGGCGATGAGCCGGACCCCGCTGGCTTTTCAGGAGGCGACGCAGGTCTTCTGAGCGGTGGGGTCGCTCACGCGTCCTCCAGCTCGGAGAACCACTGCTCGAGCTCGGCGACGCTGTAGAGCTCCTTGGTGACTTGGCCGTCGGAGCGGTGGCTCACGGCCTTCGGGTGGAGTCGGCCTTCGTCGCGGGCGCGCTTGACGACGTCGATGGAGACGCCGAGCATCTGCGCGGCCTCCTTGCGGGTCACCGCGATCCGAGGGAGGGCGGAGACGACCATCAGGCGGCGCCCCGGATCCCGGCGATGCGCTCCGCTGCCGCCACAAGCTCGGAGACGGGGCGCTTGGTCACCCGTGCGACCGCGACGATCTCGTTCCACTGAAACGCGATGTGCCCGTTCATCCGGCGAGAGAAGGAGTTGTCCGCGAGTCCGATCTGGCTCGCGCACTGGCTGATGGTCAGTCCGGCCTCGACGATCGCAGCGCGGATAGCCTGCTGCATCGCTACGTCATGAGGTTCGTTATGTGCCACATATGGAACTTAACCTTCCATCTGCAGCCGATTCAAGTTCAATACGTGCCAGATATGGCATTTCTTGACCAGTCGGGACAGAATCAGACACATGGAAGCCGACGACGAGTGGACTGAGCGCCTTCTTGTCGCGCTCGGGCACGAGATCAAGGCGATGCGCGTGAAGCGCGGACTGTCGCGCGACGAAGTGGCTGAGCTCGCGCGCATCACCGCGCGCCAGGTCGGGAAGATTGAGCGCGGCGAACGAGGGCAGTTCAGCGAGGTCTGGAACGTCGCCCAGGCTCTTGATGTCGCCCTATCTTGGCTCGTCTCGGAGGCCGAGGTCGCCGAAGATGGCCGCACAGGCGATGCCACCGTGATCCATACGCCCGACGGCCAGACCTACCTGATGCCCCCCGAGGCCCGGGTTAGATGGGGCTTCACACGCAGCGCGTCTGCGCGAGGCTTCCAGCCAACACCTGAGCACGCGGCCGACCACGATCTTGCGGCTGACGACCAGGATGTCGACCCGTACGACGAAGCCGAGGAGACCGAACGCAGCACCTGAGGGCCAGCGAGAAATCGAGTTTCGGTGGGACAGGCTGATCTGGTCCGTGCAAAGGTGATTGGGTGTTCAGGGCCGTCTCGCGTGTGGTTGCGACTGGGTTCGTCGTGGGGGTGCTCGCATCGTGCTCAGCGGAGACTGGTGTGAGTCCTTCTGACAAAGACGAAGCCGCTGCACTGGAGCGAAAGCTTGAGAACGAGGAGCTCCGAGAAGAGGAGCGTGAACAGCGTCGTGAGGCTCGCTACTGGCGAGACCGCGAGGTATCGGATCGCCTGAGGGATCGGGCGCTGGACCTGGAAGCGCGGGCGCACTACTTTCCGTCGCCAATCAATGAGCGGCGCGCAGCTCTGGCTAAGGCGAGGGCGGACATCTGGGATGACCACTCTTACCGGTCGAACGGCTACGACTGCCCGCCGCAGGCGCCCATCAAGGGGAACTGGTCGTTCACCAGCCGCCGAACTGCTCGCATCTATCACTTGCCGACCTGGCTCTACTACGGCGCAACGATCCCTGAGGAGTGCTTCAAGAGCGAAGAGCAGGCGCGACGCCGCGGCTTCCGCCCTTCGAGGATCCGCCGATGAACGTGCTCTGTCGGAACCGCCTGCCAGGATCCGTGCCCTGACAGCGGCCGCCATCCGGGTGCGGCTGGTCGGCGGAGAACCGGGAGAACGCCAGAGGCCATGACGCGCAGGTGAGCCGAGACCGCCTCGACCTGGTCTTCCAGCACTGCGCCGACCTCGGCATCGAAGTCGAGTGGGCCGACCTCGGCGACCGCCGCCGCGGCGAGTACCACTGGATCGACGACCGCATCGTCCTCAGCCTCCGCCTGACCCGGGCCCAGGCAACAGCCACCCTCGCTCACGAGCTCGGCCACCAGAAGTTCGGCGACCGCTGCTCCTCCCGCCGGGCCGAACGCCGCGCATGGGAGTACGGCGCCGCCTTCCTCATTACCCCGGCGCAGTACGCCACCGCCGAAGACCTGGCCGGCCACCACCTGTCCGCGCTCGCGGTCGAGCTCGGCGTCACCCCGAAGTTGATCGAGGCGTGGCGACGGTGGTGGGAGACTCGCGGAAGGCAGCTTCACGAGAGACACCAGAAGCGTGACGCTTGACCATTTGCCTGCGGCCCTCGTCTCGCCGACCTAGCCTGACCGCCATGTCACCCCGCGGCTTTCTCCCGGCGCTGTCCCTTCCTCTAGCTCTTCTCGCAGGGTGCGGCGAGGATTCGACTGGCGACGCAAAGCCCGTCGAGACCGTCACCGCGACCGCGACGGTCACCGTGACGCCGGAGACCTTCGAGTCCGACTCGGCGGCACCAACGACATCGCCCGCCGAGGATCCATTCGCACCGAACGTAGGGGAGCGTGCGCTCAAAGTCGGACAGACCCGGGTCGGTCAGTCGATCGAGACCACGCTCGAAGAGGTGAAGATCCCGTACCCGCCGGCTCAATACCGCGAACCTCAAGCCGGCAACGTTTTCCTCGGGCTGCGCATCGAGCAGTGCCTTGCCGAGGATGGCCCCAACGACATCTTCTCCACGTCGGCCCACGACTGGTCCGCCGTCGCCCCGGACGGTAGCGAGTACAAGGACAGCGGGTCGTCGTGGAACGACTGGCCAACGCCTCGGTTCTCCGAGTACGTCACGATGATTCCCGGGCGATGCATCAAAGGGTGGATCGCGTACGAGGTGCCGCAGGGCGCCAAGATCGCAAGCTTGCTCTGGAGGCCTGACGGCGTGACCACAGCCGAGTGGCTGCCGAGGTGAAACCAGGTCGACGAGGGCATGGTCACGATTCGGCGAGGATGGTGGACGTCCTGGCGAAATCGGCTACCGTGACAGAAGACGCCGCCGCCCCGAGCCGTACGGAGCGATTTCCTTCAGCAAGAACCTCTCCGGCTCGGTGGCGGCGGCGCCAGTTTTGGAGCAGCTGTCCTAGCCGCGGAGCCGCTCAGCCAGCGCGAGGACGAAGTCCCGCTGGGTTTCGTCCATCGACTGCAGGTCGTCAGCCGTCAGCCGCACGCTCAGGTTGAACGACACGATCGCCTCGGTGTCGACCGACGGGTTGGGCCGCGCCGTGCTCGCACTGGTCGAGGCGGTGAGCTCGGCCGCGTTGGCCTCCGACTCGTTCTCGACGCTGTCGACCTTCTCGTCGTCTGCCGCGTCGGCCGGCGCCTCCTCGATGCTCCGCAACCGGATCTGGCCTTCCTCGCGCACGACGAGGCCCACCCACTCGAGCCACTCCAGGATCATCGTCAGTTGCGACCCGTGGTCGGTTGCTCCGGCGGCCTTAGCCAACTCGACCAGGGCCAGCGACTCGCGGATGGGCTGTCCGCTCTCAAGCATGGGCTGCAACGTTTCCCAGAACCAGCTGCGGGCGACCTCGGCGCGCATCTGCGCGGTCGCCTCGAACTGGGCGGTCGGGTCGACGCTGACGTGCTGGTTCCATGCGAGGGTGCCAGGGCTGGCGGTGTAGTCTCCACGCGCCTCGGCGAGCTCGAACCAGCCGGCCGACCGAAAGAACCGCGAGTTCAACCCACCGGTCTCGCCCTTGAGCCCGATCGCCGCGGACATCGCGTAGGAGTCCGAACCCCGCCGGTTGTTGCCGCTGGTGATGGCGACGTTCTTCAGTACCGCGACCTGGTTCGAGAAGCTAAGCCGGTCGGTCGGCAGGGGGCGGGCGGCCCGCGCCTTCTTCGGTGCGCGGACCGGACGGTCCGTGCCGCTGCCGTTGTCTCCGCCGGTCGGAGGGGCCGCCGCGGAACCGCGGTCGGTGATGTCGTGGCCTGCCTCGAAGCGAGCCGCGTCGTCCTGCACCGAGTGCAGGTGGGTAGTGCTGGTCATGCCGATCTCCTTGATCGAGACGTGAGCCCCTCGACCGGGATTGATCGGGGAGCGATTTCCATTCAGCAGGGCTCACGCTACCACCAGCGGTGGGTCGACGGCCGCAGGCGCCGACGAGAACCGGAGGTAAAGGAGATGCCTTCATGATCTCGGCATGCTGTTCGAACTGGTGTCCAAGTCCGCAGGTCAGGGCGAGTTTCTCCTGCATTTTCCGAGGATTCCTTCCATTTCCCGCGGACAGTGATGTCACTCCTGGGCGTTCAAATGCGGCGAAATTCCGCTTGAGGCGAACAGGCCCTCCATCGGCGTGGCGCGGCTCGTCAGCCGAGCTGCAGTCGGTCGGCCACGAGCTCGAGCGCGGCCATCGCGCGCTCGGTGCGGACGTGCTGGTAGCCACGGGTCGTCAAGATCGAGCTGTGCCCCATGATCGCGACGATGACAGCCGGGTCAACGCCGCACTCGAGCAGGAGGGTCGCTGTCGTGTGTCGGGCCTCGTGGATCGAGAACAGGCGCCCGGCGGGATGCTGCACGTCGGCGGCCTGCTGGAGTCCGTACCACTCCTCGTCGTCGACCTTGTAGTACGTCGGCGCCCCATCGAGGTTCGGCCAGACGAGTCCGTGCGGGTTGTCGGTGATCAGGTCGGCCTGGACCTCGCGCCATGCGAGCAGGGCGTCCCGCATCACGGGGACGATCGGGATGACCCGGTAGCCGGCCTTCGACTTGGGGCGCACCAGGTGAAGTGCGCCCTGCAGGTGTCGGACCTCGTAGCCGTCGGGGATCCGGAAGCCCGAGGTCCGGTCGCGCGCGATCCGGTAGGGGAGTGCCTGGGCCTGCCACTCGACGGTGATGGTGTTCGCGTCGAGGTCGACCGACGGCCACGTGAGGCCGAGGCTCTCGCCCTGCCGCATCCCTTGCAGCAGGGCGGCGAGGAAGCGGGAGCCGTGATGGAGCGATCCGGCCCAGGGGAGGATCGCGAGGGCCTGCTCGACGGTCATGGCGTCGCGGTCGGTGACGGCCTTCCGCGGTGCCTTCACGGCGAGCAGCCGGGGGTGGACGGTGTGTCCTTCGAGCATCGCCGCCTTGAGCATGGTCATGAGGACGGAGTGGGTGCGCAGCTCGGTGCTGGAGGAGCGGCCGGCCTTGCGTTGGGCGGTGGCGACGGCGCGGATGTCGGCGGGAGTGAGTTCGGCGAACTTCTTGTGGCCGATCGTCGGGATGATCCAGAGGTTCACCGCTGCCCGGGCGCTGACGAACGACGAGGGGCGCATGGTTCGTTCGGCCATGGGCAGCCACTCCTCGGCCCAGGACTTCGTGGTGGCGCGGGCGGAGACCACGGGCGTGCCGTTGGAGTCGATCTCGACCTGCTTCTTCTGCAGCTTGCGCTTGGCTTCAGCCTTGGTCTTGGCGGAGACGGTGACGCGACGTCGCGCGCCAGTGGCGGTCCACCCGGCCTCGATCGTGCCGATCCAGAGACCGTCGCTCTTGCGCTGGTAGACGCTGCCGCTGCCGTAGTCGCGTCGGGTGGTGGTCATGACTGCCCGCCTGTAGCCATTTCTGTAGCCATCTTGAACATGCTACCTGACATTGATTGGAACTGAATCACGCTCAACGGAGCGGTTTTGAGGCCCGTCACAGAGCGATTCTAGCAACTCGTAATGACTAGGTCGTCGGTTCGATTCCGACAGGCGGCTCCAACGGAACCCGGTCCCTGATGGGGCCGGGTTTCTGTGTTCGCGCCTCCGCTGGCGGAACCTCACTTTGGGCCGTTGTATGTACTGGATTCAGTACATATCCTGGGGTGGTGGATTGCGCAGATCTGGTCGGGATGCTCCTCGAGGAGTCGGGCATGACCAAGTCGGCCCTCTCGGAGGTGTCCGGGGTGAGTCGGTCGCTCCTCGACGGCTACCTCAAGGGCACGACCCAGCCGTCCCTCCCGCAGCTCGAGCGGCTTGCCGCCGCCGCCGGGCGGCGCATCGAGGTGACGGTGAAGAGGCGGCTCGAGATCTCCGAGTCGTTCATCGCGGTGCTCGAGCTCGGCGAGCTGTTCCCCCGCAAGGAGAAGGACCCGCTCCCGGACCTGAGCGACGTGTGGGCGCTGGCCTCTCGGCGGGCAGCAGCCCATGCCTGAACGACCAGCTCCCCTCCTGCTCCAGCGCCTCCTGTCGGTCCATCGGACGCTCGAGGCGGCCGGCCTTCCGCATGCGGTGGGTGGAGCCTTGGCCCTGGCTGTCCACACGCGGGACCCTCGGTTCACGGCCGACATCGATCTCAACGTCACGGCTGACACCGCCCATCCGGAGATCCTGTTCGCAGCGCTGCCTGACGATCTCGAGATCCATGGGGCCGCTCGTTCCGAGGTCCGCCAGGTGGGGCAGACCAGGCTCTGGTGGCGCGACCCCGACACGCCGCTCGACCTGTTCCTGCCCGTCCATCCGACCTACCACGAGCTCGTCGTCGACCGGGCAGAGCCTGCCCGCTTCCTGAGTGACGACATCCTGGTTCTCACAGCGACCGACCTGATCGTCTTCAAGGCACTCTTCAACCGCTCGAAGGACTGGGTCGACATCGAGACCTTGATCCAGGACGGCAGTGGTGACGTCGGAGAAGCCGCGGCCTGGATCGACGAGATCACCGGCGATCACTCCCGCGGGGATCGCCTGCGCCGCATCAGGTCCGACCTGCCCGGCGCGACCTGAGGCGCCGCGTTGGCGCGCCGTGCGTCCAGCACGACGACCGCGATCCCGGCGGCGACCCAGAGGCCGCAGATGACGAGCAGGGTCGATCGGAAGCCGGAGGCACCGCCGCCGAACGCGGCGAGCAGCGCGGGGCTCGCGGCACTGCCGATGGTGAAGCCGAGGAAGCGGAGCACCTGGTTGAAGGCGAGCGCCGACGCGGTCTCTCCCTGGGGGAGGTGCGGGACCATCA
>NZ_JACEFC010000110.1 GCF_014180715.1 Nocardioides stalactiti
CGGCCCGTCGGGACGCTGGCCGGGGGGTGCGTCGGCTGGATCGTCGTCGTCGCGGAGCGCGGTGCAGCGCTGCCGGTCCCCGGGGTGGCATGGGGGACCGGCGTCCTGGCGATCGGCGCGCTCGCCGTCCTCTGCGTCGCCGGCGCCGTGGTCGCGCCGCGGCTGCTGCGCAGCCGTCGGGTGGGGCTGCTGACCGGGCTGGCGACGGTCGCTGTCCTGCTCGGCGTCCCGGGCCGGTTCGACGCCCTCCCGGGGCCGTTCGGCGGGGCCTGGCCGCCCGACGACTGGTTGCTCGCCGCCTGCGACGTGGGGCAGGGCGACGCGCTCGTCCTGTCGGCCGGCCCCGGGGCCGCGGTCGTGGTCGACGCCGGACCCGACCCCGCGGCGGTGGACCGCTGCCTCGACCGGCTCGACGTGGAGCAGGTGCCGCTGCTCGTCCTCACCCACTTCCACGCCGACCACGTCGACGGGCTCACCGGCGTGCTGCGGGGGAGGCGGGTCGGTGCCGTCGAGGCCTCGCCGATGCTCGACCCGACGACCGGCCACGACCGGGTCGAGGCGACGCTGGCGTCCGCGGGGCTCGCGGTCACGCCCACCGCGTACGGCGAGGCCCGCAGCATCGGTGACCTGACGCTCCAGGTGCTCTGGCCGGACCTCCCCGGGCCGGTCGCCGGTCCGGGGGACGGCAGCGCGGCCAACGACGCCAGCGTGGTGCTGCTCGTCGAGACCCACGGCCTGCGGATCCTCCTCACCGGCGACGTCGAGCCGCACGCCCAGGCGCGGCTGGCGGCGGCTCTGCCCGGCCTCGACGTCGACGTGCTCAAGGTCCCTCACCACGGCAGCAGCCACCAGGACGAGGAGTGGTTGACCTCGCTCGACGCGGAGGTCGCCTTCGTGTCCGTGGGTGCCGACAACGACTACGGCCATCCCGACCGAGGGCTCCTCGACCTGCTCGCCGCGGGCGGCACGACCGTCGCCCGCACGGACCGGGACGGCGCCCTCGCGGTCACGGCGGGGGAGGCGGGACCGGCTGTCGTCACCGCCGACTGATCCGACCGTCGGCGGAGCCGACTAGGCTCGTCGCCATGCGGGTGGAGGACGTGCTGGGGCGGGTGGTTCTCGTGACCGGCAAGGAGGAGTTCCTCAGTGCCCGGGTCGTCGACGACGTCCGCGCGATCGTCCGGGGCCACGACCCGGAGTCCGAGATCTCCGAGGCCCTCGCGTCCGACCTGACCCTGGCCACCCTGGGTGAGCTCTCGGCGCCCTCACTGTTCTCCACGGTGCGTTGCGTGGTCGTCCGCGGGCTCGAGAACCTCCCCGACGAGTCGGTCGACGGCCTGCTCGGCTACGCCGTCGCCCCCGCCGACGACGTCGCCCTGGTGCTCGTCCACGGCGGCGGGCCGAAGGGGTCCGGCGTGCTCGCCAAGCTGCGCAAGCTCGGCACCGTCACCGAGGAGAAGTCCGGTGAGGTCAAGGCCTGGGAGATGGGCGGCTTCGCCGTGAGCGAGGCCCGGCGTCGTGGCGCCACCCTCGACAAGCGCGCCGCGGAGGTCCTCGTCGTCGCGGTCGGTCATGACCTGCGCTCCCTCGCCGCCGCCGTCGACCAGCTCGTCAGCGACTTCCCCGGCGCACGGATCGACGAGGAGAAGGTCGGCCGCTACTTCGGGGGCCGGGCCGAGGTGAAGAACTACGAGATCGCCGACGCGATGCTCGCCGGCAACCGCTCGCTCGCCCTCCAGGAGCTGCGCTGGGCGATCGAGAGCGGCACGTCGGAGGTCTACATCCTCTCCGCCGTCGCCGGGCAGCTCCGGTCCCTGGCCAACCACGTCGCCGGCAACCGCGAGGGCGGGATGCCGCCGTGGAAGCTCAAGAACCTCAACAGCCAGGCGCGCGGCTGGAGCCCCAGCGGCCTGGCTCGCGCCATCCGCGCCGTCGCCAAGGCCGACGCCGACCTCAAGGGTCGGGCCAGCGACGCGTCCTACACCCTCGAGCGGCTCGTCCTCACCATCGCGTCGTACCGCGAGGCTCACTGAAACCGCCGAGTTGTCGAGGTTGCGGCCCCGAAATGCCAGTACCGCCTGCGGATCCACAGGCGGTACTGGCATTTCGAGGCCGCAACCTCGGCAACTCGGCGGNGGTTCGCGGCCTGGTTCTTGTGGATGACGCCCTTCGAGGCGGCCTTGTCGAGCTTCTTGGCGGCCTCGCGGCCGAGCGCGACGGCCTGGTCCTTGTCGCCGGCCTCGGCGGCCTCACGGAACTTGCGGACGGCGGACTTGAGGCCGGTCTTGACGGCCTTGTTGCGCTCGTGACGCTTCTCGTTCTGCTTGTTCCGCTTGATCTGGCTCTTGATGTTCGCCACTGCTCACGCCTTTTGGTGTCTTGATCCGTCGGATCGATGAAAACTGGTCTGGTCCGGAGTGCGTCGTCTGGTGCATGGGGGCAGGCAAGAACCTGCGAATGACGCGACAGGCAAGGCTAACAGCGGTGCCGGACTGCACCCAAATCGCCCTGTGTGGCAGATTGCCGCCGTGGCCCCTGAAGCGAAGTCGACCTCGAAGTCGTCCCTGTCGCCACTCCCCATGCTGCTGGTGTCGGTCGGTTCGATGGCGTTCTGGACGCTGGTGATCATCGGCGCGACCAGGGACGACGGCTTCATCGTCAACGTCGCGCTCGGACTGGGCGCGGTGATCGCGGTGTTCGCGATCACGATGGCGGTACGACGCAGCCGAGCGCGGCGCGCGCTCCGGGAGCGGATCCTCGACCAGGGCACGCTGGCCCAGGCGCGGATCGTCAGCTGCCGCAACAACGGCGCGATGAACAACGACCCGTACGTCGACTTCGTGCTCGAGGTGATCCCCGAGGGTGGGGAGCGCTACGAGGTCGGCTACCGGACGCTGGTCTCCCAGATGGCGATCCCGCGGGTGCAGCCCGACACGATCGTCGACGTCTGGGTGGACCCGACCGACCCGCAGCAGGTCGTCATCGACCCCAAGTTCACGACCTGACGGTCGGGTCCCACCCGCGCCGCTCGCCCAGCCACGCGTAGAGGACGTCGCGCTGCCAGGCCTGGGCGTCCCGGATGTGGGGCGACGTCGGCGGCACGGGGAGGTCGGCGGACGCGGCGAAGTAGCCGAGGATCAGCGCGAGCGCGACGTCCACGTGCTCGGGGTCGACGGGCGACAGCAGCGGGTGTCCCGCGATGTGGGCCTCGACGTCGAGGCCGTCGCCGCGCGGGCCGATGAGCAGGAACAGCGAGTCCAGCCAGGCCGCGCCGACGACCGGCCAGTTCCAGTCGCACATGACGACCGACCCGTCGGGCCGGACCAGCAGGTTGTCGTCACGGATGTCGCAGTGGACCACGGTCGTGCCCTCGACGACCTCCGCGAACCGCTCGGCGAGCGCACGGCAGTCGTCCGCCCACGGGTGGGCGACCCGGGCCCAGAGCGCCGGCCAGGTGTGGAAGGCGTCGTACGCCGACTCGATCCCGTCGGGTGCGGGGGTGAGCCGCTCCGCGATCTCGACGGCCATCGCGGACGCGGCGGCGAGCTCGTCGGGGACCCACGGACGCTGCGGCGCCCGTCCCTCGACGTGCTCGAAGCCCAGCACCACCCAGTCGTCGGCGTCGTGCAGCCAGCGCAGCTGCGGCGCCGGGAGGCCCTCCGGGAGCCCTGCCGAGAGCATGCTCAGCTTGCGGGCCTCCTCGCGATAGGCATCGGCGAACATCTTCTGCGCGATCGTCGAGGCCGCCTTCACGAAGTGGCGGGTGCCGTCGGCGCACAGCAGGACCGAGGCGAACCCGGGCGTGAACCCCGACGTCCGGGACTCCGCCTCGACGACCGGGGAGCCGATCCGTCGTTCGACCTCGGAGCGGATGTGGGGCGGCAGGAACGGCCACTCCAGCCGGCGCGCGGTGCGGCCGTGGGGGATCCGGGTGGGCAGGGGTACGGCGGTCGCCCTCTCGATCATGGCCCCATCCTGACCTGACGGACCCCGCGGGCGCGCGCTCAAATCGCCGAACGGGCCTGCCCTTTGGAAGAATGGGCAGATCATGCCCGCACCCGCTCCGCAGCCTGGTCGTACCGACCCCGCTGTCATCCGCAACTTCTGCATCATCGCCCACATCGACCACGGCAAGTCGACGCTGGCCGACCGGATGCTCCAGCTCACCGGCGTCGTCGACGAGCGCGCGGCGCGGGCGCAGTACCTGGACCGGATGGACATCGAGCGCGAGCGCGGGATCACCATCAAGAGCCAGGCCGTCCGGATGCCGTGGACGGTCGTCGAGGACAACGCGGAGGGTGCCGAGCCCGGTACCTACGTCCTCAACATGATCGACACCCCGGGCCACGTCGACTTCACCTACGAGGTCTCGCGGTCGCTCCAGGCGTGTGAGGCGGCGATCCTGCTGGTCGACGCCGCCCAGGGCATCGAGGCGCAGACCCTGGCCAACCTCTACCTGGCCATGGGCGCGGACCTCCACATCATCCCCGTCCTCAACAAGATCGACCTGCCGAGTGCCGACCCGGACAAGTACGCCGAGGAGCTCGCCAACATCGTCGGCTGCGACGTGGGCGACGTGCTGCGGGTGAGCGCCAAGACGGGCCTCGGTGTGGACACGGTCCTCAACGAGATCGTCAAGCAGACCCCGCCGCCGGTCGGCGACGCAGACGCCCCGGCGCGCGCCCTCATCTTCGACTCGGTCTACGACACCTATCGCGGCGTGGTCACCTACGTCCGCGTCGTCGACGGCAGCCTCAAGCACCGCGACCGCATCAAGATGATGTCGACCAACGCCGTGCACGAGATGCTCGAGGTCGGCGTCATCAGCCCCGAGCCGGTCAAGGCGGGCGAGATCGGCGTCGGCGAGGTGGGCTACCTCATCACCGGTGTGAAGGACGTCCGCCAGTCGCGGGTCGGTGACACCGTCACCTCCCAGCACCACGGCGCGACCGAGTCGCTCGGCGGCTACCAGCACCCCAACCCGATGGTCTACGCCGGCCTCTACCCGATCGACGGCGACGACTACCCGGTGCTGCGCGACGCCCTGGAGAAGCTCCAGCTCAACGACGCGGCGCTCACCTACGAGCCGGAGACCTCCGGCGCCCTCGGCTTCGGCTTCCGCATCGGCTTCCTCGGGCTCCTCCACATGGAGATCACCCGCGACCGGCTCGAGCGTGAGTTCAACCTCGACCTCATCTCCACCGCGCCCAACGTGGTCTACGAGGTGCACATGGAGGACGGCAAGACGATCGAGGTCACCAACCCCAGCGAGTACCCCGACGGCAAGGTCGCCGAGGTCCGCGAGCCGGTGGTCAGGGCGACGATCCTCAGCCCGTCGGACTACATCGGCACGATCATGGAGCTGTGCCAGGAGAAGCGCGGCAACCTGCAGGGGATGGACTACCTGTCGGCCGACCGCGTCGAGATGCGCTACACGATGCCGATGGGCGAGATCGTCTTCGACTTCTTCGACCAGCTCAAGAGCCGCACCAAGGGCTACGCCAGCCTCGACTACGAGCGCTCGGGCGACCAGGCCGCCGACCTGGTCAAGGTCGACATCCTGCTCCAGGGCGAGCCGGTCGACGCGTTCTCCGCGATCATCCACAAGGACGCGGCGTACTCCTACGGCGTGATGATGGCCGGCAAGCTCAAGGACCTCATCCCGCGCCAGCAGTTCGAGGTGCCGATCCAGGCCGCGATCGGCGCCCGGGTCATCGCCCGCGAGAACATCCGCGCGATCCGCAAGGACGTGCTCGCCAAGTGCTACGGCGGTGACATCACCCGGAAGCGCAAGCTGCTCGAGAAGCAGAAGGAGGGCAAGAAGCGGATGAAGATGGTCGGCCGCGTCGAGGTCCCCCAGGAGGCCTTCGTCGCCGCGCTGTCCACCTCCGGTCCGGCGGGGGACAAGCCGAAGAAGTAGCGCGGACGTTCAGCGGCCGGGGTCCGGCGAGGGATCGCCCCAGCCGGCACGGATGCCGCCCCACATGTCCGCGTAGCCCGCGGGAGCGTCGCGGTACGGCGAGCGACGTTCGAGCGCGGCCCGGACGAACGGCGCCGCGAAGCGCAGGCCGTAGCGCTTCCACCCGATCCGCGCGCGGATCTCGGCGATCATGTCGTCCCACGAGTGCTGTTGGAACCGGAGCGCGTCCTGGGCGCGGGTGGTGTCCATCCAGTCGGTCGCGAACCACGCGGTGTCGTCCTCAGGATCCCCCGGACGGCCGACCGGGATGGCGCCCTCCAGGCCCATCGCCGCGATCATCGCCTCGCCGGCGTCGCCGTGGACCCGGCGGTGGCTCTCGTCGCCGCCGATCACGAACGTCTCGCCGAGGACGTCCTTGGTGGCCGCTGCGGAGAACGCCGCGGCCACGTCGCGCACGTCGACGGTCTGCATCCGCTGNCGCGGCCACGTCGCGCACGTCGACGGTCTGCATCCGCTGGTCGGCAGGGAGCAGGGCACTGAACCGCAGCACGTCGGTGCCGCCGGCGGTGCGCGGCTTGACGGTGAGGACGCCCCCGAGTCGGAGGATCACGAACGGCAGGTCGGACGCCCGCACGATCGCCTCGGCCTCGGCCTTGTGCTGGCCGTAGCTGTCGGCAGGCGAGACGGGCGTGCTCTCGGTGAGGAGCCCGAGCTCGCGGTGCGGGTTGCGGGAGCCGTACACCGCCATGCTGGAGGCCAGCACGAGCCGTGGGACCCGCGGCGCGACGGCCGCAGCGGCGACCAGCTTCTGGACCGCGTCCACGTTGACCGCGCGCGCCACCTGGGGGATGGCGTAGCAGGTCGGCGGGATCACGGCGGCGAGGTGGATGACCACGTCGGGCCGCACCTCGTGGAGGAGCGCGGTCACGTCGGCGTCGTCCGTCAGGTCCGCCCAGCGGACCGCGAACCGCGGGCCGCGGCGGTGCCTCAGCACCGCCTTGCGGTTGGCGGCGGTCGCCAGGTCGGTCGCGGTCACCTGCCAGCCGTCGGCGAGCATGCGGTCGACGACCGCCGTGCCGACCAGGCCACAGGCACCCGTCACGAGAGCGTGTTGCACGTGACGCAACGCTAGTGGAGCGAGCGCTCCCGCGGGTCTGATGGGATGAACTCGTGCTGAACCTTCCGGCGGGGCTCGACTCCCAGCGTGCGCTAGGCCCCGGGTGGGCCGCGTGGCTCGACCGCTTGCCGGCGCTCGCGGCGGAGGTCCTGGCCACGTGGGAGCTGGGACTCGACGGCGAGGCGATGCACGGCTTCTGCTCCCTGGTGCTGCCGGTCCGTACCCCGCGCGGGGTCGCGGCGGTGCTCAAGCTGCACACCGACGCCGACGCCGAGGAGTCCGACCACGAGCACCTCGCGCTCCAGCGCTGGCGCGGCCGCGGAGCGGTGCGGCTGCTGCGCGCCGACCCCGGCCGGCGCGCGCTCCTCCTCGAGCGGCTCGACCCCGTCGACCTCCGCGACCGGTGGGACGCGGAGGCGTGCGAGATCGTCGGCGGCCTCTATCGCCTGATCCACGTCCCGCCGATGCCGCAGCTGCGCAGCCAGGCGTCGTACGTCGAGCGCTGGACGGCAGCCCTCGCCCGCGACGCGGCGGCGGTGCCGATGCCGCGGCGACTCGTCGACCAGGCGGTCTCCCTGGCCGGCGACCTGTGCCGCGAGCCGGCGACCGCGGTCCTCCACGGCGACCTCCACTACGACAACGTGCTGCTCGGCGAGCGCGGCGGCCAGCCGACCTGGCTGGTCATCGACCCGAAGCCGACCAACGGCGACCCGCACTACGAGGTCGAGCCGATGCTGCGCAACCGGTTCGACGAGTACGGCGGGGTCGGGTCGGTCCGCGACGGGATCCGGCGGCGGTTCCACACGCTCGTCGACACCGCCGGGCTCGACGAGCACCGGGCGCGGGACTGGGTCGTCGTGCGCAGCGTGCTCGACGCCCACGGGGCGTTCGCCAACGCCGTCCGCGCCGCCCGCCCGATGAACGAGGACGAGCGTGCCTACGTCACCCGCTGTATTACGGTCGCGAAGGCGGTCCAGGACTGACACGCTGGCGGGCGTGACCCAGGGTGCGGACGTCGAGATCGCGGAGTGCGTGAGCGACGCCGACCTCGAGGACTGGCGGACCGTCCGGCTGTCGGTGGCTCCCGGCGAGCGGTGCATGTCGGTCCCGGAGCTGCGCGCGGCCGCGTCGCCTCGCCGCCTGATGGTCCTGGCCCGCCGCGACGGTGTGGTCGTCGGTTCCGGGCTGGCTGACGACTCCGACACCGAGGGGGCCGGGTTCGTCGTGCCGCGGGTGATGGCGGCGCACCGTCGAACCGGGGTGGGGTCGGCCCTGCTCGACGTCCTGGCGACGCACTGCGTCGGCCTCGGGCACCCGGAGGTCGTCTCGGGCGTCGACGACGAGGGCTCCCTGGCCTTCGCCACCCGGTTCGGCTTCGCCGAGGTCGACCGGGAGGTCGAGCAGACCGTCACCGTGGGGGAGGAGCCCGAGCCCCCGGCCCCTGCAGGAGTCGAGGTGGTGACCCTCGCTGAGCGCCCCGAGCTCTGGGACACCTGCTACGACGGGTTCGGCACCGAGGTGCTGGCGGACTTCGCCGTCCACACTCCGCTGGTGATCAGCGCCGAGCAGTGGAGCACGACCTGGCGCGGCGACCCGATGTTCCTTGCGCTCGACGCCGGCGAGGTGATCGGGTGCGCCGGCCTGCGCCTCGACCCCGACCACCCCGACCGCGCCGAGAACACCCTGACCGCCGTCCGCCGCGACCACCGCGGCCGCGGCATCGCCGTCCACCTCAAGCGCCTCGCCCTGCACTGGGCCGCTTCCCACGGGGTCACGACCGTGTCGACGTGGACCCAGGTCGGCAACACCCCGATGACGACGCTGAACGAGCGGCTCGGCTACGTGACGACGCAGGTCAGCATCACCGTCTCCCGGACCTTGCCGATGTCAACGAACGCCTGACGGCGCGCTCGAGACACCCGATAATCCTCCGCATGCGTTGGCCGTCGCGCGCCGCTCTCGGTGCTGTTGCCCTCTCCGTCGCCCTCCTGCCGAGCACGGCGGAGGCGGATCGCTGGACGGGCGGCGACGCCGAAGGGGACGTCAGGGGGTGGCACTACTCCCCGGAGCCGAAGCCGTGCGGTACCGACACGGTCGTCAACGGGTCGGCAGAGGTCACCAACGACATCACGGGCCTCGAGGTGCGGCACACGCGGAGGTCGCTCGTCATGACCACCACCTTCCGCGACCTCGACCCTGACCTCGAGGTGATGGTGACGAACTATGTCCGCACGCCGCGCGGCGGCTACTGGCTCGACCTCGTCCGGTTCCAGCGGCCGAACGGGACGTGGCGGGTGCTCACCTTCCTGTCCAAGGCACCGCGGTACCCCGACCCCGACCAGGTGAACGAGTGCGGGGCCTTCGGGTTCGTCAGCACCGGCCTGCGATGTCGGATCGGTAGGGAGATCGACCCGGTCGGCGACGTCGTACGGCTCACGTTGCCGAGGACCTGTCTCCAGAGCCCCGACTGGGTGCGCGTCGGCGCTGATGCCGTGCGGTTCGTGGAGACCGACGACCCTGACGACGAGACGTTCACGGTGTTCTCCGACGACTTCGACGGCGGCACCGTCCTGACCAAGTGGAAGATCTCCTACGGCCCGCGCGTCCACTCGACCGGCGTCGTGGGGCCTTCCGGCGACATGGAGCCGCTGCGGACCCGGTCGACCGCGCGCCGATTCAAGGTCGTCGACGGCACCCGGCAGTTCGCGCACCGCTGACGAGCACACCTGCGACGATCAGGGCATGGCACGCATCACCTCCGTCAACGTCGGTGAGCCCCGGGACGCGTCCTGGGCGGGGATCGGGCGCACGTCGATCGACAAGACACCGGTGGCGGGCCGCGTGGCCGTGACCCAGCTCGGGGTCGTCGGGGACCAGGTGTCCGACACCCGCTTCCACGGAGGCGTCGACCAGGCGGTCTATGCCTATGCGCGGGAGGACCTGACGTTCTGGGAGGCCGAGCTGGGGCGGCCGATCCGCGACGGCCAGTTCGGCGAGAACCTCACGACCGAGGGCATCGACCTCAACGGCGCAGCGGTCGGGACCCGGCTGCAGGCGGGGGAGGTCGTGCTGGAGATCGCGAGCGTCCGGACGCCGTGCAACGACTTCAAGTGCTGGATGGGTCTGGGCGGGTACGACGACACGGCGTGGGTGAAGCGGTTCACGGCGGCCCTGCTGCCGGGGCCGTACCTACGGGTCCTGACCACCGGGACCGTCGCGGCCGGGGACGAGATCGTCGTCGTCCACGAGCCCGAGCACGGCATCACCGTACGCGACCTCTTCGTGGCTCTCAACCTGGACCGGAAGCGCCTTCCGGAGCTGCTGGCGATCGACGGGCTCGCCCAGGACCTGCGCCACCAGGTCGACGAATATCTCGCTCGACAAGGGGTGTCCTACCGGCAGCCGCTCCAGTGATCTAGGTTACGTGTCATTCACCGTCGTCTCGCCCAGTGCATGAGGAGCGTCATGCCCATCAACCACGACACCGGCTTCATCGAGCGCATGCCCCAGAACGTGGCCGTGCAGTTCTTGGACCGGGTAGCGAAGTCCGGTTCCAAGGAAGCCTTCCGGTTCCCCCGCGGAGACGCCTGGGAGTCGGTCACCTGGTCCCAGGCAGGCGATCGCGTACGACGCCTCGCCGCGGGCCTGCTGTCCCTCGGTCTCGAGCAGGAGCAGCGCGTCGGCATCGCGTCGTCCACCCGTTATGAGTGGATCGTCGCCGACCTGGCGATCATGTGCGCCGGCGGCGCGACCACGACGGTCTATCCGTCGACGGGAGCCGACGACACGGCCTACATCCTCGGCGACGCCGAGTGCCGCTTCGTCTTCGCCGAGGACGCCACGCAGCTGGAGAAGATCCAGGCCCACCGTGACGAGCTCACCGCGCTCGACAAGGTGATCTCGTTCGACGACAGCCTCGCCGACGGCGAGTTCGTGCTGTCGCTGGACGGCCTCGCCGAGCTCGGGGACGAGCACCTCAAGGCCAACCCCGACGCGATCGAGGCGCTGAGCAAGGAGATCCGGGGCGACCAGCTGTCGACCCTGATCTACACCTCCGGCACCACCGGCCGCCCCAAGGGCGTCCGTACGCTCCACAAGGCGTGGGTGTTCGAGGGCGAGGCCATCAAGGCGCAGGGCATCCTCGACGAGAGCGACCTGCAGTTCCTGTGGCTGCCGATGGCCCACTCGTTCGGCAAGGTGCTGCTCTCGACCCAGCTCGCGTGCGGCTTCGCCACCGCGATCGATGGCCGCGTGGAGAAGATCGTCGACAACCTGGGCATCGTCAAGCCGACGTTCATGGGCGCCGCGCCGCGCATCTTCGAGAAGGCCCACGCCCGGATCGTCACCATGCAGGCGGCCGAGGGAGGTGCCAAGGAGAAGATCTTCAAGAAGGCCTTCGAGGTCGGCACCAAGGTCGACCAGCTGACGATGGCCGGCAAGTCGGTGCCGCTGCCGCTCAAGCTCCAGCACGCGCTCTTCGACAAGCTGGTGTTCAGCAAGGTCCGGGAGCGCTTCGGTGGGCGGGTGAAGTTCTTCATCTCCGGCTCCGCGGCCCTCAACGCCGAGATCGCCGCCTGGTTCCACGCCGCCGGCATCCTCATCCTCGAGGGCTACGGGATGACCGAGAACGCCGCGGGCGCGACGGTCAACCACCCCGACGCCTACAAGCTCGGCACCGTCGGCCAGCCGTTCCCCGGCACCGAGGTCCGCATCGGCGACGGCGGTGAGGTCCAGCTCAAGGGCCCGCACATCATGGCGGGCTACCACAACCGCGACGAGGCCACCGCCGAGGCGATGACCGCCGACGGCTGGCTGCGCACCGGTGACAAGGGCGAGCTGGACGCCGACGGCTTCCTCAAGATCACGGGCCGGATCAAGGAGCTCTTCAAGACCTCCGGCGGCAAGTACATCGCGCCGCCCGCGATCGAGGCGAAGTTCAAGGCGCTGTGCCCCTACGCCAGCCAGTTCATGGTGTTCGGCGCGGAGCGCAACTTCGTCGTCGCGCTCATCACGGTCGACCCCGACGCGATCGCGGGCTGGGCGGCCGAGAACGATATGGCCGGCAAGGACTACACCGAGCTGGTCCGCTCCGAGAAGGTCCAGGAGATGATCGGCGGCTACGTCGAGCAGCTCAACGGCCAGCTCAACCGCTGGGAGACCATCAAGAAGTGGGAGCTCCTCGACCACGACCTGACCATCGAGTCCGGCGAGCTGACGCCGTCGCTCAAGGTCAAGCGCGCGGTCGTCGAGGCCAACAACAAGGACCTGATCGACTCCTTCTACGGGTAGCTGAAATGCGCGAGCGCGCGCAGTTCACGGGTGGCTCACAGGAGCCATACAGGGTCCTTGGCTTCACTGGTCGACATGACCAGTGACACCCACGACCACGAGCTGGAGGCCCACGACCTGGGCCTCCAGCACGACCTCACCGAGCTCGCCAGGCAGCAGGGGAAGCAGGGACCCTCCTGGGGCCGACGCGGGCTGCTCGGCCTCTTCGGCGGGCTCGGCGCCGCTGCGGTGGCCGGCTGCGCCGTCGGCGGCGACAGCGGTACGTCGTCCAGCGGCTCCTCGACCTCGACCTCGAGCAGCGCCGCAGCCCCACCCGCCGGCGGCCCCGGCGGTGCGCCGCCCGACGGCGGCATGGGCGGCGACTCCGCGGTCGAGGTGGCGGACGGGGAGATCCCCGAGGAGACCGCAGGCCCGTACCCCGGCGACGGGAGCAACGGTCCGGACGTGCTGAGCGAGACCGGCATCGTGCGCAGCGACATCACGACCAGCTTCGGCGCCGCGTCCGGTGTCGCTGCGGGGGTCCCCACCACGGTCCGGCTCCGGCTCTACGACCTGTCCGGCGACGACATCACGCCGTTGGCGGGCGGAGCGATCTATCTCTGGCACTGCGACGCCGAGGGCCGCTACTCGATGTACTCCGACGGCGTCACCGAGGAGAACTACCTGCGCGGGGTGCAGGAGGCCGACGCGGACGGCTGGCTCGAGTTCACCACGGTCTTCCCCGCCTGCTATGCGGGCCGTTGGCCGCACATGCACTTCGAGGTCTACGAGAGCCTCGCGAAGGCCACGGACGTGGGCAACAAGATCCGCACCTCCCAACTCGCCCTCCCGCAGGACGTCTGCGACGAGGTCTACACCCACGTGGCGGGCTACGAGCAGAGCATCAGCAACCTGGCCCAGCTGACCCTGGACACGGACGGGATCTTCTCCGACGGCTACTCCCTCCAGCTGGCCAAGGTCACCGGCTCGGTCGACGAGGGCTACACGGTGACGCTCAACGTGCCTGTGTAGGCCGTGCCTGGGAGGATGGCCCGATGCCGTCCGCGTTGCCCGAAGGGGACCCCGTCCCGAGTGACGGTGCACTCCCGGAGCCGGCGATCGCCGGGCTCGGGAACCGGCCGTTCGGGTTCTACGTGCACGTCCCTTTCTGCACGGTCCGGTGCGGCTACTGCGACTTCAACACCTACACCGCCGACGAGCTGGGCAGGGGGGTCTCGCGGGCGACGTACGTCGATCACGCGATCGCCGAGGTCCGGCTGGCTCGGGAGGTCCTGGGTGGCCGGGACCTCCCGGTGCAGACCGTCTTCCTCGGCGGTGGCACCCCGACGCTGCTGCCGGCGGCCGACCTCGGCAGGCTGCTCGGGGCGATCGACGACGCGTTCGGACTCGCGCCCGGCGCCGAGGTGACGACGGAGGCCAACCCGGACTCCGTCGACCCGGCCTACCTCGACGCGCTGCGGTCGGCCGGCTACAACCGGCTCTCGCTGGGCATGCAGTCCGCCGTCCCGCACGTGCTCACGACCCTGGACCGCACCCACGACCCGGCACGGGTCCCCGGCGTGGTCGAGGCGGCACGGGCTGCCGGGTTCGACCAGCTGAGCCTCGACCTCATCTACGGCACGCCGGGCGAGAGCGCCGCGGACTGGGTGACCTCGGTCGAGGCGGCGCTCGCGTGCGCCCCGGACCACGTGTCGGCGTACTCGCTGATCGTGGAGGAGGGGACCGCACTGGCCCGCCGCGTCAAGCGGGGCGAGCTGCCGATGCCGGACGACGACGACCTGGCGGACAAGTACGTCGCGGTGGACGACCTCCTCCGCGCGGCCGGGCTCGACTGGTACGAGGTCTCCAACTGGTCGCGGGACGGAGCCGCCCGGTGCCGGCACAACCTCGCCTACTGGCGCGGCGACGACTGGTGGGGGATCGGCCCCGGGGCGCACTCCCACGTCGGCGGCGTGCGGTGGTGGAACGTCAAGCACCCGGCGGCGTACGGCGACCGGCTCGCCGCCGGCGTCAGCCCCGCCCACGCCCGCGAGGTCCTCGACGAGGAGACCCGCCGGGTGG
>NZ_JACEFC010000111.1:0-4774 GCF_014180715.1 Nocardioides stalactiti
GCCGCCGAGGTCATCCCGGCCGCCGGGGTCGACCTGCCCGAGACCTACGAGGAGGAGCTCCCGGGCAGGTCGCCGTCGTCGGGACGCGGCACGTTCTCCCTGACCAGCCGCGAGAGGTACGACTTTCGCGACGCGGTGATGCTGCTGACGAACCCGGCGCCGTGTCCCCAATGGTCGGGCGACGTGCCGCCGATCACCGCACTCGATGCTGAAGAGTTCATCGTGGAGTGGGCGGTCGCGCGCCACGGCGAGCGGCCCAACGTCTACAGCCGACCGATGGAGAAGTGGCTGCCCCGTCTCGACGACGCCGTGACGACGGCGTGGGTGATCGACACGTTCCGCCGGTTCACCACGTGCGACTTCGACCGTCTCGCGATGCCGTGGGAGTGAACGCGAGCGCGGTGCGTGCCTGGGTCACGGCGCACGACGGCTTCCGGGTGGGTGCGGTGCTGGTGGCGATCGGGGTCGCCGGCTCGCTCTACACCTACCTCCGGGTGCCGGTGCCCTACGGCGGGAAGGTGCCGATGTGGTTCCTCATCCCCTCGGCCCTGGCGATGGTCGCCGCGCTCGCGGTCCACAACGAGCTGCCCGACGGCGAGGGATCGCCGCGCGTGCGTGGGGCGCGGCTGGGCTGGGCACTCGTGGTGCTCTGCGTCGTCGGCGCAGCTGCCGCGGTGGTGGGTGCTCGCGCCGGTCAGCAGAGGATGCCGGAGCTGGCGGTCGCCCTGACGTCCGTCGCCTTCGGCCTCTCCGTGCTCGTCGGCCGGGGGAGCGCGGCGATCGGTGCGGCCTGTCTCGTCACGACCATCGTGTCGACCCGGGCGCTCTATCACCTGACCCCCGCGTCGCTGTGGGCCAGCCTCGGGACCCCTGGGCAGCTCGCCTTCGCCCTCGCCTGTGTCGGCTGCCTCTTGGCATACGTGCGGTTCGGCTCCCGTAGTCCGTCGACCGCGCTGACGGGCTGACGTGGCTACCCGACGGGACCCGTTGACGGCGGGAACGACTACTCGCCGCACCATGCGACCCTCGTGCCGCCGCGCGACTCGCGGGTCGAGGGAGCCATCAAGGATCTCTGCGCGTTCGCCGAGCGGACTGACCTTCCGTTGCTCGCCCATGCAGCCATCGCGCACGCTCAGTTCGAGACGATCCATCCGTTCAACGACGGCAATGGCCGCGCGGGCCGTGCTCTGGTCCACGTCATTCTCCGCAACGGGGGAGCGACCACCCGCACCACGGTCCCGGTGTCCGCAGGCCTTCTGTCCGACACGGACGCCTACGACGACGCGTTGACGGCGTACCGCCTTGGCGACGCGAATCCGGTCGTCATCGAGTTCACCCGGGCGGCATTCGCTGCCGTCCGCAACGGCCAGCAGCTCGCCACCGACCTGAAGTCGCTGCACGACGGTTGGAGCCATCAGCTCCGTGCCCGTAAGGACGCCGTCGCCTGGCGAGTCCTCCCGTTTCTGCTCCGGCAGCCGTCGGTGACGTCCAAGGTTGTCCAGGAGGTCATGAAGGTCACCCAGCCCGCCGCTGACAACGCCTTGCGCCAGCTCCACGAGATCGGAGCGCTCTCCAAACCCACGACCGTGCATGGTGACGGCCAGAAGCGGAACGTCGTCTGGCAGGCGAAAGAGGTTCTCGAAGCCCTGGACCGGTTCGGCGATCGAGCTCGCCGGAACCCCCGAGCAGGCTGAACGCTCAGAGAAATCTGATCTGAGGCAACCGACCGGGATCCCCGCGCGTCATGAAGGCAGTGCTGCATACTCGGCAGCGCTCAAGCGCTGTTTCCCGGGAGGTAGTCACATGAGTCGACGTCAGCGGACCGCAAGGGCCAAGGTGCAGCGCACGCGGGTCTCCCGGGAGAAGACGCTCCGGCGACAGAACCGAACGCGGCGGGTGGCGACAGCCGCCGCGACAGCGATGACCCTGGCCGGTGCGGGCGCCGCTGCCGCGATGGTCGCGTCGCCGGCGAGCGCGGCGCCGACGCGGACCGCGACGGCAGCCGGGGCGCTGGACTGCACGGGGACCACCCCGGACAGCACGCCGCGCAACTTCACCGACGTCGACGGCCGGTTGTTCTTCACCGCTTCCGACGACCGGGGCAACGCGTTGTGGCGGTCGGGCGGCACCGAGGGCACGACCCGGCTCCTCAAGCGGCTGCCGTCCAGCGGCTACTACGACTACGGCGACAACAGCGACCTCGTCGCCGTCGACGGCACCTTGTTCTTCACCCTCGACGGCGGTGACGAGGCCGGCGAGCTGTGGAAGTCCGACGGCACCAAGGCCGGCACCGTCCTGGTCAAGCGCCTCCCCGACAGCGGGAGCGAGTACGGCGGTGGGCCCTCGGAGCTGACCGCCGTCGGCGACCGGTTGTTCTTCAGCGCCGCAAGCGACGGGCAGAACAGCGAGCTCTGGACGTCGGACGGCACGAGGGCCGGCACCGTGCTGGTCAAGGACTTCGGCACGCCCGGCGTCTACAGCGAGTACGGCGGTCCGTCCCAGCTGACGGCCGTCGGTGACACGCTCTTCTTCTCCGCGGCCGACGACGACCACGGTCAGGAGCTGTGGAGGTCCGACGGCACCGCGGGCGGCACGGTCCTGGTCAAGGACGTGCGGCCCGGTTCCTACAGCAGCTATGCCCACCAGCTCACCGCCCTCGGCGACCAGGTGCTGTTCAGCGCTCGCGACGGCGTCCACGGCAGCGAGCTGTGGATCTCCGACGGGACCGGAGCCGGCACCGAGCTGGTCGAGGACGTCCGTCCCGGTGCCGCCTCCGGCGGTCCCGACGACATGGTCGCCGCCGGCGATCGGGTGTTCTTCTCCTCCGACGCCCCGGGTGACGGGCACGACCTGTGGGTCTCCGACGGCACCGGTGCCGGGACCGTGTTCGTCAAGCACTTCGAGACCTCGGACGACGAGTACAGCTACGGCCTCGGCGACATGACCGCCGTCGGCGACGAGGTGTTCTTCGCGGCCGACGACGGCATCCACGGCAGCGAGCTGTGGAGCTCGGACGGCACCGACGCCGGGACCGTGCTGGTGAAGGACATCCGGCCCGACGACTATGCCAGCGACCCCGGCGGGCTGGCCGTCGTCGGCTCCACGGTCTACTTCACCGCCCGCGACGGCGTGCACGGGCGCGAGCTGTGGCGCACCGACGGCACCGACGCCGGCACCGAGCAGGTGGAGGACATCTACCTCAACGGCTCGAGCGACCCAGAGGAGCTGACCGAGTCCGGCGGCGACCTCTTCTTCCACGCCCGGGACCGGCTCCACGGCGAGGAGCTGTGGGTCTCGGACGGTACGGCCGACGGCACCGACCTGGTGCTCGACATCAACAAGGGCGGCGCCTTCGAGATCTCCGACCGGGCCCGGCTCAACGGGACCAACAGCGCGCTGCGGGTTGGCGCGCAATTCGAGGGCTCGGGCACGGTCGAGGTAGCGCCGGCCGGCGCCGGCGGGATCAAGGTCCTGACGCAGGAGATCACCACCTCCGACACCGAGTACGTCACCCTCACCCTCGAGCTGACCCGTGCGGCGAAGCGGACGCTGCGCCGTACCGGCACGGTCGAGGTCGGCGCGAAGTTCACCTTCACCTCCTGCGGCGGCAGCGTGAAGAGCACCACCAGGACCTACACGCCGAGGAAGCGTTGAGCGACGCCACCCCCGCCGCAGCCGAACCGGCGCCGACGGAGGTCCGTTTCCAGCACAGCACCGACCTGCCCGGGCTCCTGGCCCGGGCGGGTTGTGCGCTGCTCGTGTCGACCTACCAGGCCGGCCAGGTGGTCGCCGTCGGGGTGGCCGAGGGACGGCTGACGTTCGCCTTCCGCCGGTTCGACCACGCGATGGGCATGGCGGTCGGCGCGGACGTCCTCGCCGTCGCCGGCAAGGACCAGGTCTGGATGCTGCGCGACCACTCCGACCAGGCGCCCTCGATGGCGCCCTCAGGGCGGCACGACCGCTGCTGGCTGCCGCGGACGTCGGTCGTCACCGGCAACATCCAGAGCCACGAGGTCGCGTGGGGGACGTCGACAGCCGGGGAGCCGGACCTGTGGGTCGTCAACACCCGCTTCTCCTGCCTGGCCGGCCTCGACGACCGTCACAGCTTCGTGCCGCGCTGGCGGCCGCCGTTCATCTCCCGCCTCGCGCCGCAGGACCGCTGCCACCTCAACGGGCTGGCGATGCGCGACGGGGCGCCGGCGTTCGTGACGGTGATGGGGCTGACCGACGAGCCGGGCGGCTGGCGGGCGAACCGCAACGAGACCGGCGCGGTGCTCGACATCGCCTCGGGGGAGCCGGTGACCTCCGGGTTGGCGATGCCCCACTCGCCGCGCTGGCACCGCGGTCAGCTGTTCGTCCTCAACTCCGGCTTGGGCCGCCTCGAGCGGGTCGACCCGGACTCCGGGACGCGGGAGGTGGTCGCGCTGCTGCCGGGCTACGCCCGCGGCCTGGCGCTGCACGGCGACCTCGCGTTCGTCGGGCTGTCCCGGATCCGGGAGACGACCACGTTCGGCAACACCCCGCTGGCGCCGTACCACGACCAGCTGAAGTGCGGCGTCGGCGTCATCGACCTCCGCACCGGTACGACGGTCGGCACCCTGGAGTTCGCCTCCGGGGTGGAGGAGATCTTCGACGTGCAGGTCGTCGCCGGTGCGCGCAGCCCGACCTTCGGCGCGTCCGTCGACGACAGCGACGACGTCTGGGTGCTGCCCCACCAGGACGAGCAGGCCTGAGAAGCACGCCGAACCCCCGCCCCGGGGGCGGCGGGGCGGCG
>NZ_JACEFC010000111.1:4805-14373 GCF_014180715.1 Nocardioides stalactiti
CGGGTCGGCGGTGGCTCCGGGAGGTCAGGCCTCAGTGGCCGTGACGCATCGCCGTGCGGAGGTCCTTGTTGAGCTGGCTGATGACGTCCAGCGGGATCTCCTTGGGGCACGCGGCGGCGCACTCACCGATGTTGGTGCAGCCGCCGAAGCCCTCGTGGTCGTGCTGGGCGGTCATGTCGACGACCCGGCTCCACCGCTCCGGCTGTCCCTGCGGCAGCTCACCGAGGTGGGTGATCTTGGCGCCGAGGAACAGCGAGGCCGAGCCGTTGGGGCACGCCGCGACGCAGGCGCCGCAGCCGATGCAGGTCGCCACGTTGAACGCGCGGACGGCGTTGTCGCGAGGGACCGGCACCGAGTTGGCCTCGGGGGCCGAACCGGTGTTGGCAGAGATGTAGCCACCCGACTGGATGATCCGGTCGAACGCGGACCGGTCGACGACCAGGTCCTTGACGACCGGGAACGCGCCCGAGCGCCACGGCTCGATCGTGATCGTGTCGCCGTCGTTGAAGGACCGCATGTGGAGCTGGCAGGTCGTGGTGACCTCGGGGCCGTGCGGCTCACCGTTGATCATCAGCGAGCACATGCCGCAGATGCCCTCGCGACAGTCCGAGTCGAACGCGACAGGCTCCTCGCCCTGCTCGTTGAGCTGCTCGTTGAGGACGTCGAGCATCTCCAGGAAGCTCATGTCCTGCGAGATGCCGCTGATCGCGTAGGTGTGGATCTTGCCCTTGTCGACGGCGTCGGTCTGGCGCCAGATCTTCAGGGTCAGGTTCATGTTGCCGCTGCTCACTTGTAGCTCCGCTGCTTCATCTCGATGGCGGTGTAGACGAGTTCTTCCTTGTGCAGGATCGGCGTGCCGTCCTGGCCACCCCACTCCCACGCGGCGACGTAGGCGAACTCGTCGTCGTGGCGGAGGGCCTCGCCGTCCTCGGTCTGCGACTCGCCACGGAAGTGGCCGCCGCAGGACTCACGCCGGTTGAGAGCGTCGATGCACATGAGCTCGCCGAGCTCGATGAAGTCGGCCACGCGGCCGGCCTTCTCGAGGCTCTGGTTGAGCGAGTCGGCGGTGCCGAGCACCTTGAGGTCGCTCCAGAACTCCCGCTTGAGCTCGCGGATCATGTCGATCGCCTTGCGCAGGCCCTCGGCCGTGCGCTCCATTCCGCAGTACTCCCACATGATGTGGCCGAGCTCGCGGTGGAAGCTGTCGACGGACCGGTTGCCGTTGATCGAGAGGAACTTCTCGATCCGGCCCTCGACGTCGGCCCGGGCCTCGACGACCGCCGGGTGGTCCTCGCCGATCTCCGGGAACGGGCCGTCCGCGAGGTAGTCGCGGATGGTGTGTGGCAGCACGAAGTAGCCGTCGGCCAGGCCCTGCATCAGCGCGGACGCGCCGAGGCGGTTGGCGCCGTGGTCGGAGAAGTTGGCCTCGCCGGTGACGAACAGGCCCTTGATCGTGGACTGCAGGTCGTAGTCGACCCACAGGCCGCCCATGACGTAGTGCACGGCGGGGTAGATCCGCATGGGGACCTCGTAGGGGTTCTCACCCGTGATCCGCTCGTACATGTCGAGGAGGTTGTCGTACTTCTCCTCGATGGCGTCCTTGCCGAGGCGCGCGATGGCGTCCTTGAAGTCGAGGTAGACCCCGCGGCGGAAGTCGCCGACCATCGGGCCGACACCGCGACCCTCGTCGCACATGTTCTTCGCCTGGCGGGACGCGATGTCGCGGGGGACCAGGTTGCCGAACGACGGGTAGATCCGCTCCAGGTAGTAGTCGCGGTCCTCCTCGGGGATGTCCCGCGGGTCCTTGCCGCAGTCCTCGGCCTTCTTGGGCACCCAGATCCGGCCGTCGTTGCGCAGCGACTCCGACATCAGGGTCAGCTTCGACTGGTGGTCGCCGGAGACCGGGATGCAGGTCGGGTGGATCTGCGTGTAGCAGGGGTTGGCCATGTAGGCGCCCTTGCGGTGCGCACGCCACGCGGCGGTGACGTTGGAGCCCATCGCGTTGGTCGAGAGGTAGAAGACGTTGCCGTAGCCGCCCGAGGCCAGCACGACGACGTCGGCGAGGTGGGTCTCGATCTCGCCGGTGACCATGTCGCGGGCGATGATGCCGCGCGCCTGACCGTCGGCGACGATCACCTCGAGCATCTCGTGGCGGGTGTACTCCGTGACGGTGCCGAGCTTCACCTGGCGCTCCATCGCCTGGTAGGCGCCGATGAGCAGCTGCTGTCCCGTCTGGCCGCGCGCGTAGAACGTGCGGGAGACCTGGACGCCGCCGAACGAGCGGTTGTCGAGGAGGCCGCCGTACTCGCGGGCGAACGGGACGCCCTGAGCGACGCACTGGTCGATGATGTTCGTCGACACCTCGGCCAGGCGGTAGACGTTGGACTCGCGCGAGCGGTAGTCGCCGCCCTTGACCGTGTCGTAGAAGAGGCGGTGCGTGGAGTCGCCGTCCTCCTTGTAGTTCTTCGCGGCGTTGATGCCGCCCTGGGCGGCGATCGAGTGCGCCCGGCGCGGCGAGTCCTGGTAGCAGAAGGACTTCACGTTGTAGCCGGCCTCGCCGAGCGTGGCGGCTGCGGCGCCACCGGCCAGGCCGGTGCCGACGATGATGATCGACAGCTTGCGGCGGTTGGCCGGGTTGACGAGGCGGGCCTCGAACTTGCGGGTCTGCCAACGGTCGGCGATGTCGCCGGCGGGGGCCTTGGTGTCGGCGATCGGCTCGCCGAGCGTGTAGTAGCCCGCAGCGTCGTCGTACTGGCCGGGGGAGGGCTCGTCGTGGGAGCGGTCGGACGTGAGGGTGGTGTCCGGCATGTCGGTCATGTGAGGGGTTCCCTTGCTAGACGCGGGTCAGTCGATGAGACCGGTGAGGACGGCGATCGGGACGAGCGAGAAGCCGCCCGCGATCACGATCGCGAGGGCGAACGAGATCGTCTTGACGCGGGCACGGGCCTCGGCGGTCCCGGTGAGGCCGAGCGTCTGCATCGAGCTCCACACGCCGTGGTGCAGGTGGGCGCCGAGCATCGCCATCGCGACCAGGTAGATGAGGGTCATCCACCAGACGTCGAAGGTGTCGACGAGGAGGTTGTACGGGTCGCCGGCGGCGTCTCCGGTCTCGCCGGTCTCCACGTTCACCTTGCCGAACGTGAAGTTGACCAGGTGCCACACGATGAAGAGGAACAGCGTGAGGCCGCCCCAGCGCATCAGTCGGCTCGCGGGGATCGCGCCGGTGTGCTTCTTGACGACGTACTGCACCGGACGCGCCTTGCGGGCGCGACGCGTCAGCTCGATCGCGCAGGCCACGTGGATGATGAGGGCGAGCAGCAGCCCGCCGCGCATGATCCAGATGAAGCCCATGTGCGGGAGCATCGGCTCGCCGAGCTCCTTGAGGTGGTACGCGTACTCGTTGAAGGCGTCGTGGCCGGAGAAGGCCTTGAGGTTGCCGTACATGTGTCCCAGCACGAAGCCGACGAATGCGAGGCCGCTGAGGGCCATCAGGAGCTTCAGTGCGATCGACGTGCGCGAAGCGCGCGCTCCGTCGACGAGGGTGGGCCTCTTGGAACCTGGGGTCGTCACGGGGTTTGCCACGAGCGCTCACGCTACCGCGCAGCGCCTCCAACTGTGGCAGCGGTCTCGTGTGAGATAGATCCGGTTAGGTTACCCTTACCAGTTTTCGTGGCACTGGGGGCGAACCGGTCGGTGTGGCCCCTTTCACATTCGCGGTCCTTTGTGCAGACTCAGCCCCGGCAGTCGCGCGGCGACCGTCGTTGTGCTGCGGGGCGAGATCCGGAGGTGCAGGTGACGACAGGCGTACACGGTCCTGGACGGGCGCAGATCGAGGAGCGGACCCTCCGGACGGACCGCTGGTGGCTCGCGCCGCTGACGACCTTCCTGGTGTTCGGCTCGTTCGTGGTCTACGCGACGATCCGTGCGTTCGCGGACCGCGACTACTTCGCCGAGCCCTACCTCTCGCCGTTCTACTCGCCGTGCCTCGGCGAGTGCGTCGAGGGCGCATCGGACTTCGGGCAACCCTTCCAGTGGTGGCCGCTGTCGGCCGCGCTCATCATCCTGATCTTCCCGCTGGGCTTCCGGATGACCTGCTACTACTACCGCAAGGCCTACTACCGGGCGTTCTGGCTCTCGCCGCCCGCCTGTGCGGTCGCCGAGCCGCACGGCGCCTACAGCGGCGAGACCCGGTTCCCGCTGCTCGTGCAGAACCTGCACCGCTTCTTCTGGTACGCCGCGATCGCGGTCGGCCTGATCCTGACCTACGACGTGTTCCTGGCCTTCCGGCCGATGCCCGACGAGTACGCCGTCGGGTCGGGCGAGACGAGCGGGATCCACATGGGTCTCGGGACCCTGATCATGGCCGTCAACGTCGTCTTCATCTGGCTCTACACGCTGTCGTGCCACTCCTGTCGCCACATCGTCGGCGGCCGGCTGCGGCACTTCTCCAAGCACCCGGTCCGCTACCGGCTCTGGACCTGGGTGTCCAAGCTCAACGCGAACCACCCCCGTTATGCCTGGTACTCCCTGTTCTCCGTGGCGGCGGTCGACCTCTACGTCTTCCTCCTGGCCAGCAACGTGATCGACGACGTGAGGTTCTTCTGACATGACGCGTCACCCCCTGACCGGCAACGAGATGTCGGGCGACGCCCAGGGCGGCATGGAGCGCCACGAGTACGACGTCATCGTGATCGGCGCGGGCGGCTCCGGCCTCCGCGCGGCGATCGCGGCGCACGACGCGGGTGCCCGGGTCGCCGTGGTCTGCAAGTCGCTGCTCGGCAAGGCGCACACCGTGATGGCCGAGGGCGGCTGCGCGGCGGCGATGGGCAACCTCTACCCCGACGACAACTGGCAGGTGCACTTCCGCGACACCATGCGGGGCGGGAAGATGCTCAACAACTGGCGGATGGCGCAGATCCACGCCCAGGAGGCGCCGGACCGGGTCATGGAGCTGGAGGACTGGGGCGCGCTGTTCGACCGCACCTCCGACGGCCTCATCAGCCAGCGCGACTTCGGCGGCCACCGCTACGCACGGCTCGCCCACATCGGTGACCGCACCGGCCTGGAGATCATCCGCACGCTCCAGCAGCGGCTGGTGGCGCTCGGCATCGACGTCTACATGGAGTGCACGGTCACCGACCTGCTCAAGCGCGACGGTGCCATCGCCGGTGCCTTCGGCTACTGGCGCGAGTCGGGCCGCTTCATCGTCTTCGACGCGCCCGCGGTCGTGCTGGCCACCGGTGGCTTCGGCAAGGCCTGGAAGGTCACGTCGAACTCCTGGGAGTACACCGGCGACGGCCACGCGCTCGCACTGCGCGCCGGCGCCACCCTCATCAACATGGAGTTCGTCCAGTTCCACCCCACGGGGATGGTCTGGCCGCCGTCGGTGAAGGGCCTGCTCGTCACCGAGTCGGTCCGTGGCGACGGCGGGATCCTGAAGAACTCCGAGGGCGAACGCTTCATGTTCAACCACATCCCGGAGTTCTTCCGGGCGGAGACCGCCGACTCCATCGAGGAGGCGGACCGCTGGTACGAGGACAAGAAGAACAACCGCCGCCCACCTGAGCTGTTGCCGCGCGACGAGGTGGCGCGTGCCATCAACGCCGAGATCAAGGCGGGACGCGGGTCACCGCACGGCGGCGTCTTCCTCGACATCGCGTCGCGTCGTACGCCGGAGTTCATCAAGAAGCGGCTGCCGTCGATGTATCACCAGTTCAAGGAGCTGGCCGACGTCGACATCACCGCGGAGCCGATGGAGATCGGACCGACGTGCCACTACGCGATGGGCGGGATCGAGGTCGACCCGGAGACCGAGGTGTCGGTCGTCCCGGGTCTGTACGCCGTCGGCGAGTGCTCGGGCGGCATGCACGGGTCCAACCGGCTCGGCGGCAACTCCCTGTCCGACCTCATCGTGTTCGGCAAGCGCGCCGGTGACTCGGCGGCGGCCTACGTCGCCGGTCTCCCGTCGCGGCCCGAGGCCAGCGACATCGACATCGAGGCGGCCAAGGTGAGTGCGCTGGCGCCGTTCGAGGTCGAGGGCCGCGAGAACCCGTACACGATCCAGCAGGACCTCCAGCAGTCGATGAACGACCTGGTCGGCATCATCCGCGAGGGCTCCGAGCTCGAGCGGGCGCTGCAGGACGTCGAGCGGCTCAAGGAGCGGGCGCGGACGATGGTCGTCGAGGGTCACCGGCAGTACAACCCCGGCTGGCACCTCGCGATCGACCTCCGCAACATGCTCCTGGTGGGGGAGTGCGTGGCCAAGGCGGCGCTCGCCCGGCAGGAGTCGCGCGGCGGTCACACCCGCAACGACTTCCCCGGTCCGAACCCCGAGTGGGGCAGCAAGAACCTCGTGCTGAAGCTCAACGCGGCACGCGACGGCGTCGACATGACCGAGCAGGCCATCTCGTCGATGCCCGACGACCTGCAGAAGTTCTTCGAGTAGGGGAGGCTGACATGACGGGCTACCAGCTGAAGATGCGGGTCTGGCGCGGCGACGCCGACGGCGGCGACCTGGGGGACTACCAGGTCGAGGTGTCGGAGGGCGAGGTCGTCCTCGACGCGCTGCACCGGCTCCAGGCCACCCAGGCCGGCGACCTGGCGATCCGCTGGAACTGCAAGGCCGGCAAGTGCGGCTCGTGCAGCGCCGAGGTCAACGGCAAGCCGCGGCTCATGTGCATGACCCGGCTCTCCGACTTCGACCCGAGCGAGACGATCACGGTCACCCCGCTGCGGGCGTTCCCGGTCATCCGTGACCTGGTCACCGACGTCTCGTACAACTACGAGAAGGCCAAGGAGCTGCCGGGCATCGACCTCGGTCCGCGTGACGCCGACGGCAAGCGCCGGATGATGCAGGTCGACGTCGAACGGGGCCAGGAGTTCCGCAAGTGCATCGAGTGCTTCCTGTGCCAGAACACCTGCCACGTGGTCCGTGACCACGAGGACAACAAGAAGTCGTTCGCGGGACCGCGGTTCTTCCTGCGCTACGCCGAGCTCGACATGCACCCGCTCGACACCAAGGACCGCCGCTCGGTGGCCCGCGACCAGGCCGGCCTCGGCCTCTGCAACATCACCAAGTGCTGCACCGAGGTCTGCCCCGAGGGCATCAAGATCACCGACAACGCGATCATCCCGATGAAGGAGAGGGTCGTGGACAAGAAGTACGACCCGCTCGTCTGGCTCGGCAACAAGATCGGCCTGCGCAACAAGGACAACGACGGCCGCGCCGAGGCCTGAGCCGGATCACGGCGCCGCTCAGGCGGCGATCGGGGCGGGCGCCGGGTAGTGCGCCCGGACGAGCTCGTCGACCGCGTCGACCCAGGTACGACGGACCGCGAGCTCGCGTCCCGCTGCGCCCATCAGGCCGCGGTGCCGGTCGGCGGCGACGGCGGTGACCGCCCGCCGCAGGTCGCGTGCGTCGGCTGGGTCGTAGAGGACGCCGGTCTCGAGGTGTCGGACCACGTCGGCGGCGCCGCCCGAGCGCGGGGCGACGGTGGGCACGCCGGAGGCGGCCGCCTCGCGGACGGCGTGGCAGTCCGTCTCGTGCTCGCCCGGGTGCACGAGCAGGTCGAGGGTCGGCAGCGCGACGGTGAGGTCGCCGGTCTGGAGCGGACCGGTGAAGCGCGCACCGGGGAGGCGGCGCTCGAGCCACTCGCGCTCGGGGCCGTCGCCGATCACCACGAGCCGGGTCCCGGGGACGTCGGCGAGCTCGGCGAGGCGTCGTACGCCGTGCCGCTTGTGGAGGCTGCCGACGTAGCCGACGACCGCCTGGCCGCCGTCCTTGGCGCGGGCACGTGACCACGAGTCGTGGAGCCACGGGTCGCGCAGGGTGGCATTGAACGCGCGGGGGTCGACACCGGGGAGCCACAGGCTCGCCTCGGCGCCGAGCTCGGCGGCCCGGTCGACCATCCAGGGGGCGGTGACGAGCAGCGTGTCGGCCCGGTCGGCGACCTTTGACCGCCAGTAGTCGGCGGCCAGGTCGTGGACGGGGGACTGCTCGACCACGAGGGTCGGGACGCCGGCCCGGCGCGCGTGCTTGAGCGCCTTGCGGCCGACGAGTCGGGGCGAGGACGCCTGCACGAGGTCGGGCTCGAAGTCGTCGATCGCGGCCCGGATCTGGCCGCCGGTCGGCTCCAGCGGGCGGACGCGGACGACGTCGCAGCCGCGGTAGGACGCGAGGCCGGGCCCGGGCGCGATGATCCGCACGGTGTGGCCGCGGTCGACCAGGCGGTCGGCGATGGCCTTGAGGGTGGTCGTCGTGCTGTCCACCGCGGGGTAGAACGTCTCGGTCACCAGGGCGATCCTCATGCGGCCAGCGTGGGTGGTCCGTCTGACCGGCTGGCGAGATGCCGGTGATGCCTGGATGAACGCCCGGTGGTGACCCCGTGAGGCCGGTCACGATGTCGGTGGTCGCGCGTAGGTTCGTCCTCATGGAGATCAAGCTCGAGCTGGTTGCCGTGCCCGTGAGTGATGTCGATCGGGCGAAGGAGTTCTACGAGCAGGCGGGGTTCGTGGTCGACCACGACCACACCGTCAGCGACGAGGTCAGGTTCGTGCAGCTGACGCCCCCGGGGTCGGCCTGCTCGATCGCGATCGGGAAGGGCCTGACCACCATGGCGCCCGGCTCCCTCGACAACATGCAGGCCGTCGTCGCCGACGCCGACGCCGCCCGCGCCGACCTGGTGGGGCGCGGGATCGACGTCAGCGATGTCGACGACCAGCCCTGGGGCCGGTTCGTCTACTTCGCCGACCCCGACGGCAACCGCTGGTCGCTGCAGCAGATCCCGTCCTGGGGCTGAGGGGGCTAGCCGATCCCGAGCTCCTCGAAGGTGGTCGGGATCGCCGCACCCTCGCCGGGCCGCCAGCTGTCCCACCGCAGGTAGCCGCAGGGGTTCGTGAAGAGCCACACCACGTCGCTGCGGTCGGTGGCGACGCGGAGGTAGCCCCCGTCCCCGCCTTCGAGACAGTCGTTCTCCCCGGTCTCCTCGAGGTCGTCGCCGAGGGGATCCGGGTTGTCCCACGCGTCGCGGAGGATGGCGAGCTGGTCGTCGGTGAGCGGGACGCCGGCCATCTCGTCGGGGCCGCAGTAGGTCGCCGCGACCAGCTGTTCGCGTCCGGGCCTGGCGGGGCCGCCGGTGACCCTCGTGTCGCACCGGGGCGACCCGTCGTAGGGCCGCGTGTAGTCGAGGTCGTCACGTTGACGGTCGAGAGAGTCCTGGAACGCAGAGGTGACTGCCGCTCCCTCGACGTCCCGTCCGTCGACGGTGACCGTGGTGCAGGGGGCTGCCCACAGCAGCGTCGTCGATCCATCGGCGCGGACCAGCATCAACGAGTCGCGGGAGTAGAGGATGTCGATCGTCGCGCACATCTCCGGAATGCCCAGGGGCAGCGCGGCGACGGCATCACGGAACTGCTGGAGCCCGACGACCAACGCGTCGTGGTCGGCCAACAACGCCACCTGGGCCGGGTCGACCGATCCGGGATCGCTGCCGGTGTAACCGAGCAGGTCGGGACACGCGCGCACCGCAACGACGTCCGCGATGTTGCCGGCCTCGGTGTTGCCGGGGCC
>NZ_JACEFC010000112.1 GCF_014180715.1 Nocardioides stalactiti
GAAGGCCCGGATCCGACGAATGCGGGAAGATGGCGACCATGAGCGAGTTCGGGGAGATCGAGGGGCCGGTGGTACGGCCGCGGCGGCTGCGGACGACGGCGGCGATGCGGGAGCTGGTCGCCGCGACGACGCTGCGGCCCGCACAGCTGGTGCTCCCGCTGTTCGTCCGCGAGGGCCTCACCGAGCCGAAGCCGATCTCCTCGATGCCGGGGGTCGTCCAGCACACGCGTGACACGCTCCGCAAGGCGGTCGTGGAGGCGGCCGAGGCGGGGATCCGCGGGGTCATGCTGTTCGGCATCCCCGAGGCCAAGGACGCCGCGGGCTCGGGCGCGCTCGACCCGGACGGCATCCTCAACCTCGCCATCGCCGACGTCGCGGCCGAGGTCGGCGACGCCGTCGTCGTCATGGCCGACACCTGCCTCGACGAGTTCACCGACCACGGTCATTGCGGGGTGCTCACCTCCGAGGGCCGCGTCGACAACGACGCGACCCTGGCGGCGTACGCCGCGATGGCGGTGGCCCAGGCGGAGGCCGGCGTCCACCTGGTCGGCCCCAGCGGCATGATGGACGGCCAGGTCGGCGTCATCCGCGCCGCGCTCGACGGGGCGGGCTTCAGCGACACGGGGATCCTCGCCTACGGCGCGAAGTACGCCTCGGCCTTCTACGGGCCGTTCCGCGAGGCGGTGGACTCCTCCCTCCAGGGCGACCGGCGGACCTACCAGCAGGACGCTCGCAACGGCCAGGAGGGCGTCCGAGAGGCCGTGCTCGACGTCCAGCAGGGTGCCGACATCGTCATGGTCAAGCCGGCCCTCGCCTACCTCGACGTGCTCCGCCAGGTGCGCGACGCCCCGGAGCTGCGCGGCGTGCCGGTCGCGGCCTACAACATCAGCGGCGAGTACGCGATGGTCGAGGCCGCCGCCGCCCAGGGCTGGATCGACCGGGAGCCGGCCATCCTCGAGACGCTCACCGCGATCCGCCGGGCCGGCGCCGACGTGATCCTCACCTACTGGGCCGTCGAGGCAGCCGGCCTGCTCCGCTGACCCGAGCTCGCAACTGGTCTCTCAACGAACAAGGCCCCGGACCGATGGTCCGGGGCCTTGTTCGATGAAGCAGGTGGATCAGGGACGCAAGCCGTACGACGTCACGCAGTTGAGGTACTGCAGGGCCTGCGCGATCGGGTTGAACTCGCCGGCGCAGGAGCTGAGCACCTGGCCCTCCTTGAGCGGGCCCAGGAGGCCGTCGATGAGGCCGTTGAGGACGTCCTCGACGGGCTCGATGACGTCGTCGAGCGGCGTGTTGGTGTCGGGGACGTCGATCGTGCCGCCACCGTTGCCGTTGTTGCCGCCGTCGTCACCGGGGTCGGTGCCCGGGTCGGTGCCGGGGTCGGTGCCCGGGTCGGTCGGGATGAACCCGCCGTCGTCGGGCGTCTCGTCGGTCGCCGGCTCCTCGTCCGGGAGGTCAGCGCCGTTGTGGGTGCCCGGGTTGTAGGTCGGGACCTCCGGGACGATGTAGCCGGCCGCCGTGGTGTTGTTGGGGATCGTGGTGAAGTCGCCCTCGAGGTAGGCGTCCATGATCGACAGCACCAGGTCGACGTACTGCTGGCTGTGGTTGTAGCGGTAGACCGCGGCGCGCTGGCCGACAGCCGTCGACAGGTCGTCCTTGCCGGAGCAGAGGTAGACGGCCGTGGCGAGCGCCGCGTCGTCGACGTCCTGCGGGTTGCGCTTGGCGTCACCGTCGGCGTCCACGCCCACGATCGACCAGGTCGACGGGATGAACTGCATCGGGCCGACCGCCCGGTCCCACTGGGTGTCGTTGTCGAACTGCCCGGCGTCGGTGTCGCGGATCGCCTGGGTGCTCTTCTTGCCGTTGAGCGCGATGCCGTAGATGCCGGGCGTCGCCACACCGTCGTCGTTGAGCGTGTTGCCGTTGGCACGGCCGTGGTTGGACTCCACGCGGCCGATCGCGGCGACGAGCTGCCAGGTGAGGTTGCAGCTCTTGTCAGCCTTGTTGATGACGGCCTCGGCGCGCTGGTAGGCGGCGAGGGCGGCCGACGGGATCTGGTTGGTCGACGCGGTCGCCACGATGTTCTGGTCGTTGCCGGTCGGGCTCAGGTCGTCGGGGTCCGAGACGCTGGCCGGCGCCTCGATGGCGTCGCTCGGCACGCTGGTGCCGTCGGGCAGTGACTCCTCAGGTGCCTGGCTCGCGGCGGACACGGACGGGGTGACCCCGCCGATACCGGCGACGCTCGCCGTCCAGGCAGCGGACAGCAGTGCGAGCGGAACGATCGTGGCGGCACGCTGCAGCCGTCCCAAGCGCTTCCTCGACATATGGACTCTCTCCCCGGCCTTCTCGGCCCACGAACTCGGTCACGCGAGTCTCTCCCCAGTCCGGACTCGCTGTGGCGTCGCGCCTGCTCCCAAGGTGCGACAACAGACAAACGAATGGTGGCACACCCTCGTTACGGGTGTCACACCTTCGAATTATCAGGTGAGACCGGCGTGGCACCCTCCGCAGCGTGGCCCCGAGGCGTAACGGGGTGGGTCGATCAGCGACAATGAGTCGGTGACCGACGTCCCGACCCCCGGAAGCCCCGCCGCCGGGGTCGGACCGACCGCCCGGTCCGAGGAGCTCTTCGCGCGGGCCCGCGCGGTCACGCCGGGCGGCGTGAACTCTCCGGTCCGTGCGTTCAACGCCGTCGGCGGGACGCCCCGGTTCATCGCCTCGGCCACGGGGCCGTGGCTGACCGACGTCGACGGCAACGAGTACGTCGACCTGATCTGCTCCTGGGGCCCGATGCTGCTCGGGCACGCCCACCCCGAGGTCGTCGCCGCCGTGCAGGCGGCCGTCGCCCGCGGGACGTCGTACGGCACGCCGACCGAGGGCGAGGTCGCCCTGGTCGAGGAGATCATCGGGCGCACCCCGGTCGAGAAGGTCCGCCTCGTCTCGTCGGGCACCGAGGCCACGATGTCCGCGATCCGGCTGGCTCGCGGGTTCACCGGTCGCGACGTCGTCGTGAAGTTCGCCGGTTGCTACCACGGTCACCTCGACGCGCTGCTGGCCTCGGCCGGCTCGGGCCTGACGACGTTCTCGATCCCCGGTACGCCGGGGGTGCCGGAGTCGTCGACCGCGCTCACCCTGGTGCTGCCCTACAACGACCGCGCCGCCGTCGAGGCGGTCTTCGCCGAGCACGGCGACCGGATCGCGTGCCTCATCACCGAGGCGGCCCCCGGCAACATGGGCGTGGTCCCGCCCGAGCCCGGGTTCAACGCGTTCCTCGCCGAGACCTGCCGCCGTCACGGAGCCCTGTTCGTCAGCGACGAGGTGATGACCGGCTTCCGGGTGTCCGCGAGCGGGCAGTGGGGCACCGACGGAGCGGTGGAAGGCTGGCGACCCGACCTGGTCACCTTCGGCAAGGTGATGGGCGGCGGCCTCCCCGCCGCGGCGTTCGGCGGACGTGCCGACGTCATGTCCGCGCTGGCGCCCGACGGCCCCGTCTACCAGGCCGGCACCTTGTCGGGGAACCCGATCGCGACCGCGGCCGGGCTCACCACGCTGCGCCTCGCCACGCCCGAGGTCTATGCCCACCTCGACTCCGTCGCCGACACCCTGCGCACCGGGGTGGCCGAGGCGTTCACTGCCGCCGGCGTGCCGCACGTCATCCAGTCGACCGGCTCGATGTTCTCGGTGTTCCTCACCGACGAAGCGGTCCGTGACTTCGCCGGGGCGTCCCGCACCGACGTCGCGGCGTACGGCGCCTTCTTCCACGCCATGCTCGACCGCGGAGTCCACCTGCCGCCGTCGGCCTACGAGGCGTGGTTCGTGTCCGCCTCCCACGACGACCGGGCGGTCCAGGCCGTCCTCGACGCCCTGCCCGACGCGGCCTGCGCCGCTGCCGCCGCCCAAGGAGCCTGACCATGGCCACGCCCGACACCGTCGTCCACCTCGTCCGCCACGGGGAGGTGCACAACCCCGAGGGAGTGCTCTACGGCCGCCGCGACGGGTTCCACCTCTCCGACCTCGGCAACCAGATGGCCGAGAAGACCGCAAGCGCGCTCGCCGACCGCGACATCACGGTGGTCCGGTCCTCGCCGCTCGAGCGGGCGCAGGAGACGGCCGCGCCGCTCGCGACGAAGCTGGGGCTGACCGTCGGGCTCGACGAGCGGGTCCTCGAGTCGACCAACCGGTTCGAGGGCCACACCTTCGGCCGCGGCAACAACGCGCTGCGCAACCCGCTGCTGTGGCGTCACCTCTACAACCCGTTCAAGCCGTCGTGGGGTGAGCCCTACAAGGCGATCGTGGCGCGGATGATGGATGCGGTCCACGACGTACGACGCGAGGCCGCCGGCCACGAGGGCGTGATCGTGTCCCACCAGCTCCCGATCTGGACCACCCGGCTCCACGCCGAGGGCCGCTCCTTCCTCCACGACCCGCGCAAGCGACAGTGCACGCTGTGCTCGGTGACCTCGTTCCACTTCGTCGACGACCGGCTCGCGCAGGTCAGCTACAGCGAGCCGGCGATCGACCTGATCCCGAAGGGCGACCGCGGCGCGCCGTTCTCGGCCGGTGACGCTCCGGTCGACGCCCGCCCCGAGGGCACCCGGCCGGCCGATGCGGGGGAGTCGGAGTCCTGAACACCCGCCGCCTCGTCGCTCCGGCTCTGGCCGGGGTGCTCCTCTCCGTCGCCGTGACCGGCTGCACCGACATCTCCGGCACCGGCGACCGTGACTACGTGCCCGGCGACGGCAAGGTCGTCGAGGTCGCCGACGGCGACCGGGAGGACCCGGTGGAGCTCGCGGGCGAGACGGTCCAGGGCGACCCGCTCGACCTCGCCGACCTGCGCGGCCAGGTGGTCGTGGTCAACCTGTGGTGGTCGGGCTGCGGCCCGTGCATCAAGGAGATGCCGATGCTGGTCGAGGCCGAGGGCGAGCTCCCGGCCGACGAGACCGCGTTCGTCGGCATCAACATCCGTGACCTGGCCCCCGAGAACGCCGCCTCGTTCGAGCGCGACGCGGGGGTCGACTACCCGTCGATCTACGACCCGGGCAGCACGCTCGTCGACGAGTTCGGCCGCTACGCGCCCTACGCGCCGCCCACCACCTGGGTCCTCGACCGGGAGGGCCGGGTCGCCGCGCTGGTCAACGGCCCGCTGCCGTCGAAGGAGACCCTTCTGACCGTGGTCGAGGACGTGCTCGATGAGTGAGTGGTTCGAGAGCCAGGCGGCCGCCGGATCGCTGGCGCTCGCCGTCCCGGTCGCGATGATCGCGGGGCTCGTGTCCTTCTTCTCCCCGTGCGTGATCCCGCTGCTGCCGGGCTACCTCTCCTACGCGACCGGACTGTCGGGCGCCGACCTGGCTGCCGGCCGGGCGAGCAGCCACCGCGGGCGGATGCTCGCGGGTTCGCTCCTCTTCGTCCTCGGCTTCGCGGTCGTGTTCGTGCTGGTCGGCGCTGCTTTCGGCAGCCTCGGCACCTGGCTCCGCGGCTGGCAGAGCGAGGTCACGATCGGCCTCGGGTTGCTCCTCATCGTCCTCGGGCTGGTGTTCGCGGGCGTCGTCCCGTGGCTCCAGCGCGACTGGCGCATCCACAAGATCCCTTCCGTCGGGCTGGGTGCGGCGCCGCTGATCGGCGCGCTGTTCGCCATCGGCTGGACGCCCTGCATCGGCCCGACGTACGGCGTCATCCTCAACCTCACCTACACCGACGCGACCGTGACGCGGGGAGCCCTGCTGTCGCTCTGCTACGCGCTCGGGCTGGGCATCCCGTTCATCGTCGCCGGGCTCGCCTACCGTCGCACGCTCGGCGCGGTGGCCTGGGTACGGCGCCACCAGGTCTGGGTGATGCGGCTCGGCGGCGGCTTCATGGTGCTGCTCGGCCTGGCCATGGTCACCGGGGTGTGGGACCACCTCGTGCAGTGGGTCCAGCTCCAGGTCGTCGAGTACGGAGCGACCGTCGTATGAGCGAGCCCACCCCTGCGCGGCCGGTCGGCCGCGGCGAGCTGACCGCGCGCGAGCTGGCGCGCTGGACCTGGCGCCAGGTCACCTCGATGCGGACCGCGCTCGTCCTGCTGCTCCTGCTGGCCCTGGCGGCGATCCCGGGCTCGGTCGTCCCGCAGACCGGCGTCGACGCGCTCGCGGTGACCCGGTGGAAGGACGAGCACCCGAAGCTCACTCCGATCTACGAGAAGCTCGACCTGTTCTCGGTCTACGACTCGATCTGGTTCTCCGCGATCTACCTGCTGCTGGTGCTCTCGCTCGTCGGCTGCATCGTGCCGCGCCTCGGCGTCTACGCCCGGGGGTTCCGGGCCCAGCCGCCGGAGACGCCGCGGCACCTCTCCCGGCTGCCCGACCACACGACGTACGAGACGACGGAGTCGGTGGACGAGGTCCTCGCGCGGGCTCGCGAGGTGCTCGGCCGGCGCCACCGGGTACGCGCGGCGGATGCCGGAGCCGACTCGGTCAGCGCCGAGCGTGGCCACCTGCGCGAGGCCGGCAACCTGCTCTTCCACCTCTCGGTCCTCATCGTCCTGGCCGGCTTCGGTGTGGGCGGGCTCTACGGCTACCAGGGCGGCGTGATCCTGGTGCAGGGGTCGACGTTCGGCAACAACCTCACCCAGTACGACGACTTCGACCCCGGCGGCCTGTTCACGCCGACCCAGCTCGACGACTTCGACTTCACCGTCGACGACTTCGAGGTCGAGTGGCTCACGAGCGGTGCGGGCGCCGGCACGGCGCGTGGTTTCCAGGCGGGACTGTCCTACCGGGAGGGCGACGGTGAGTCGGAGGAGTACGACCTGCGGGTCAACCACCCGCTCTCGATCGCCGACACCGACGTCTTCCTCATCGGGCACGGCTACGCGCCCGTCATCACGGTGCGGGACGGCGAGGGCGAGATCGCCTGGACCGGGCCGACGGTGTTCCTGCCGCAGGACCAGTCGTTCGTGTCGTTCGGCGTGGTGAAGGCCAACGGGGCCAAGCCCGAGAAGATCGGGCTCGAGGGTCTCTTCTACCCGACGTTCGAGCTCTTCGAGGGCGACCCGATCTCGGTGTTCCCCGACGACCTCAAGCCGCTCGTCTCGATGCTCGTCTATACGGGCGACCTCGGGCTCGACTCCGGCGAGGCGCAGTCGGTCTACGTCCTCGACAAGGAGGACGCCACCCAGCTGACCGACGACGAGGGCAAGCCGGTCCGGCTCGACCTGTCGCTGGGGGAGACGGTCGAGCTCCCCGACGGCCTCGGCTCGGTCACCCTGGAGCGGGTGGACCCGTGGATCCGGGTCCAGATCAGCCAGACCCCCGGCAAGGAGGTCGCGCTGCTGGGCGTGGTCCTCGCTCTCATCGGTCTGTGCGGCTCGCTCTTCATCCGCCCGCGCCGGGTCTGGGTCCGAGCCCGTACCCTGACCGCTGACGGCAGTCCCGACGGCAGCGGTGAGACCACCACGGTCGTCGAGGTGGCTGGCCTCGACCGCTCCGGCAACGGGGAGATCGCCGAGGTGCTGGCCGACCTGGTCGCCGTACTGAAGAACGAGAAGGAGCCCCGACCGTGAACGACGCTGCGTGGGAGACCCTGAGCAACCAGGCGGTCGCCGCCGCCGGCCTCGCCTACTTCGTCGCGCTCATCGTGCACCTGGCCGAGTGGGCCGCGCTGCGGCAGCCGGCTGCCCGCGAGGCCGCCCTCGTCGGTGCCGACGCGGCCGCCGGGGCGCCCGTGGAGAGCCCCGCGGAGAGCGCCGCCCCGAGCGAGCGGGTCGCGTTCCTCGGCCGGCTCGGGTTCCTGGTGACGTGCATCGCCGCGGGCGCCCACGCCGTCGCGCTGGTAGGCCGTGGCATGGCCGCGGACCCCAACCGGGTGCCCTGGGGCAACATGTACGAGTTCACGGTGTCCGGCACGTTCGTCGTGACGCTGATGTACCTGGCGCTCTATCGCCGGTTCAAGCTCGCGTGGATGGCGCCGATCGTGGTCGGCTTCGTGCTGACCGTGCTGATGGTCGCGGTCATCTGGCTGCACCAGAAGGTCGCCCCGCTCACCGAGGCGCTCGACTCCTACTGGCTGGTGATCCACGTGGTCGCCGCCGTCATCGCGACGGGCGCCTTCACCCTCGGCGGCATCGCGTCGATCATGTACCTCGTCAAGATGCGCTCCGGCGACGACGCGGGCGGCTGGCTCGGCCGGGTGCCGACCCTCGACGCCCTCGACAAGCTCGCCTACCGGGTGCACGCCTTCGCGTTCCCGGTGTGGACCTTCGCCGTCCTCATCACCGGACCGATCTGGGCCCACGAGGCCTGGTCGCGCTACTGGAACTGGGACCCCAAGGAGGTGTGGGCGTTCATCACCTGGGTCGTGTACGCCGGCTACCTCCACGCCCGGGCGACGGCCGGTTGGCGGGGCCGCAACGCCGCCATCCTCGCGCTCGTCGGCCTCGGCACGCTGTGGTTCAACTTCATCGGGATCAACTACTTCGCGACCAACAGCCAGCACTCCTACGCCCTCGAGGCGCCGGCGGCCGTCGTCGCGCCCGTGGTACGCGCCTAGCTCAGGTCTCGTCGGGCGGGTCCTGCGGGTTCAGCCGCTTGCGGTCGAGGTCGCGCAGGAAGTCCTCGTCGTCGTCCGGTGCCACCGGTCGGGGCGGGGCACTGGGCCGCTTCGGACGAAGCGGCTTGCGGGCCGCGGTGCTGCCGCGGGCGTCGCGCTCCTGGAGGGCGCGGGTCACGAAGTACGTCACGGCCGCGAAGACCAGGACGACCACCAACAGCTTGAGCACCCCTCCAGAGTAGATCGTCGGTGGTCAGGCCGTGTCCCGGATGCAGGTCATGGATTGAGAACACCCGGCCGGAGCGACCTACCCTGGGGGCGTGAAGGAGTTCTGGATCTACACCCTGATGCGTCTCGGCCTGTTCGTCGGGTCGTTCGCGCTCATCTTCGGCGTCTGGTTCCTCGTGACCGAGGACGTGCCGCTCTTCTGGGTGATCCTGATCGCGTTCGTCGTCAGCGGGGTGGCGTCGTACGTCCTGCTGGAGCGGCAGCGCGCGGCGTTCGCCAGCAAGGTCCAGGGTCGCGCCGAGCTGGCGACCCAGCGCTTCGAGGAGCAGCGCTCCAAGGAGGACTCGGACTGACCTCCGGCCGGACGTCGGTCAGGCGACGGCGAGGCCGACGGCGCAACCGAGCGCCCACAGGAGCTCGGCCAGGCCGGTCTGCTGGAGCACCGGGATCAGGCCGGGGCCGACGGCCCCGCCGAGCACGATCCGGCAGGCCGGGACGGCGAGCGCCACGAAGGCGAGGCCGAGCAGCGCCCACGGCGTCGTCAGCACGGCGACGCCGACGAGAGCAGCGGCCGACAGCAGCACGAGCACGGCGAAGAACGCCCGGGTCCGGCGGTCACCCAGCCGGACCGCGAGGGTGATCTTGCCGGACACGGTGTCGGTGGGGATGTCCCGCAGGTTGTTGACGACGAGGATCGCGCAGGCCAGGGCACCCACGCCGCAGCCGGCGAGGACGGCGGGCCAGCCGGTGTCGCCCCAGGTCTCGGTCTGGACGTAGGTGGTGCCGACGACCGCCACCAGGCCGAAGAAGACGAACACCATGACCTCGCCGAGGCCGAGGTAGCCGTAGGGCTTCGAGCCACCGGTGTAGTACCAGGCGGCGAGCACGCAGAGGAGACCGACGGCGACCAGCCACCAGGCGGTCGTCGCGGCGAGGGCGAGGCCGGCCACGCCCGCGACCCCGAAGGCGAGGAACGCCGCTCGCTTCACCGCGCCGGGCGTCGCGAGCCCCGAACCGACCAGGCGCAGCGGTCCGACCCGCTCGTCGTCGGTCCCGCGGATCCCGTCGGAGTAGTCGTTGGCGTAGTTGACCGCGACCTGGAGCGCGAGGCTCACCACGAGGGCCAGCGCTGCCTTCCATCCGACGAACGCGTCGTCGTACGCGGCGACGCCCGAGCCGGCGAGGACGGGCGCGACGGCCGCGGGCAGGGTGCGCGGGCGGGCTCCGGCGAGCCAGTGAGCAGCGGTGGCCATGATGCAGCGATTCAAGCAGGCTGCGTGATGCCCTGCTTCGCCAGGTGGCGCTCCGCGGCGCGCGCCGCCGGGTGGATCAGCACGGCGGCGACCAGCACGATCGCAGCGATCACGATCCAGCCCGGCGTGCCCCACTCCATCGCGAGGAACGTGTAGAGCGCGGGCGCCCAGACCGAGCCGATCGTGAAGCCCAGCTGGGAGACGCCTTGGTACTCGCCGCGGCGCTCGGGATCGGAGAGCTCGGCCTGGAGCCCCCACTCACCGGCGGAGTTGAAGAGCTCGGCCCCGGTCACGGTGACGTGGCCGAGCCAGACCAGCGCGATCGTCACCCAGCCGACGGTGTCGTGGGTGACCAGGACGATGCCGCAGCTGAGGATGAAGAAGAACGCACCGCGGCGCTGGGCGCGCAGCGAGTCGGCGACGGTGGTGATGCCGCGCGCGGCCGCGACCTGGAGGGCCACGGCCATCACCGTGTTGGTGCCGAACAGCCAGGCGAGCAGCACGCGGGGTGCGTCGGTCTCCTCGACCAGCCACAGCGGGATCACGACGTTGAGCAGCACCTGGTGGGTCGAGAGCACCCCGCCGCAGGTCGCCATCGCCAGGTAGCCGCGGTTGCGGATCGCGCGCCGGTCTCCCCCCTCCAGCATGCCCTCGAGGGCGGTCTCGAGCAGCGGCTCGACCTCGACGTGGTGCGCGGCGCGGGGCAGCCGCGCCACCAGCGCGGCGTTGATCAGCAGCAGGCCGGCGGTGATCGCCGGGACCATCCGGATGACGTCGTCGCTGTTCGTCGCGAGCGCGATCCCGGCAAGGAGCGCGCCGAGCGTGTATCCGACGTTGCGAGCGGCGCGGAAGTAGGCGTTGGAACTGACCCGCTCCTCGCGGGGGAAGATGTCGAACCGGTAGGCGTTGCGGGCCGACCTGCTCGCGGACGAGACCAGCTCGAGACCGGCCAGCATGACGACGAACGTGGTCATGTCGCCGATCGCCAGCCACACCAGGTAGAGCAGCGCCTCGAGCAGGGAGGCGGTCGCCCAGACCCGCTTCGCGCCGTACCGGTCGCTGAGCTTGCCGAGCGGGACGGCGAGGGTGAACGTCGCGAGACCCGCGATGGTCAGGCCGAGGCCGACCTGTGCGGCGGACAGGCCGACGATCTGCGTGAAGAAGACGGCACTGCCGGTCAGGAACACCCCGTCGCCGAACGCCGACAGCACCGACTGTGTCGACAGGCGGCGCACGAGCGGGGTCGGTCCGGCGAGGCGGACCAGGCGCTCCGGCAGATATCTTGACATCAAGACAATGCTACGCCGGTTCGGTCGAGAGGTCGACGCCGACGGTCCCGTCGCCGTCCTCCCGGGTGCCGTCCTCCCGGGTGCCGTCCTCCCGGGTGTCGTCCTCGTCAGCCGGGGGGAAGTGCTCGTCGCGGAACCCCTCGGCGATCCGCACCGACGGACCGAGGCCGATGGTCGCCACCACGATGATCGCCGCGATCACCAGCCAGCCCTGGCCGTCCGCGAACCACGACATGGCCAGCCCGGTGAAGAGCCAGGGTGCCCACAGGCTGCCCAGCGCACGGCTGACCTCCTCGACGCCCTGGTACTCGCCGCGTCGACGGGGGTCCATCAGCTCGGCCTGGAACGCCCAGGTCGCGCCCGAGATCGCGAGCTCGGCGCCGGTCACGGTGACGTGGCCGAGCCAGACGAGCAGCACCGTGATCAGGCCGACCGTCGAGTGCGTGTACATCGTGATGAGGCAGGACACCACGAAGAACGCCGAGGAGATCCAGGTGTAGCGCAGGGCGTCGCTGATCGTCCGGACGCCCTTGGAGGTGTAGGCCGGGAGGAAGATGCAGAGCACCGTGTTGGTGCCGAACAGCCAGGCCAGCAGCCCCCAGGGCGCATCGGTCGCCTCGACCAGCCACAGCGGGATGACGATGTTGAGCAGCACCTGGTTGGTCCACAGCACGCCGGTGAAGAAGTTGACCAGGATCCAACCCCGGTTGCGGACGGCGCTCGGGCCGGGCGGCCGCTCGCGACGCTCGCCGCTCGCGACCCGCAGGTCGTGGGGAGCCGGTGGCAGCCGGGTCACCCAGTAGGCGTTGGCGAGCATCAGCGCGGCCGCGAAGAACGGCGTGTAGCGGACGACGGTCAGACTCCCGGTCGCCAGCGCGAGGCCGCCGATCGCGGCGCCGAGCGTGAAGCCGAGGTTGAGCGAGGAGTACATGTAGGCCTGGGTCTCGACCCGCTCCTTGGGCGGCAGCACGTCGAGGATGTAGGCCCCGTGGCTCGCCCCGCCCAGCGACCCGAAGACGGCGAAGACGACGCCGACCACGAGGTACTGCCCGAAGCCGTCGACGAACGGCAGCGCGACGAAGCACGCGGCACGGCCGACCGTGCTGCCCGCCCACATCCGCTTCGGTCCCAGTCGGTCGACCACACGGCCGGCCGGGTAGGCGAAGAGGAACTCCGCGACGGCGACGAGCGTGATCGCCAGCCCGACCTGCGCGGCGGACATGCCGATCACCTGGGTGAGGAACACCGCGCTCCCGGTGTTGAACGCACCCTCGCCGGTCGAGAACAGCATCGACTGCGTCGCGAGCCGGCGCGACAGGGGAGTGGGTGGGATCAGCCGGCGGAAGAAGCCCCGCTGGTCGTCCGAGAGCTGGGTCGTCACTTCGTGCATTCCACCCCACGGCACCGACATCCGGCCACCGAATAACCTCGTTCCCATGCCCGACCTCACGCCCGCTGGCGACGCTGCCGCGGTCGTCGAGCAGCTGCGCGGCTGGCTGGCCGGTCCCGCCGGCGTCCGGCTGGTCGTCGCGACGTCCGGCTCGACCGGCGCGCCCAAGCGGGTCGCCCTCCGCAGGGACGCGGTCCTCGCCTCCGTCGAGGCCTCGGCCCGACGGCTCGGCGGGACCGGTCCCTGGGTGCTGGCGCTGCCCCCGACGTACGTCGCCGGGGTCCAGGTGGTCGTCCGCTCGTTGGTCGCCGGCCACGAGCCGGTGCTGCTGGAGCGCGACGGCTGGCCGGCCGGCTCCGGCTGGTCCGTCTCGCTCGTGCCGACCCAGCTCGGCCGTCTGCTGGACGACGCCGACGGTCGGGCGGCGCTGCAGCGGGCCCGGACCGTGCTGCTGGGCGGAGGCCCGATCGACCCGACGCTGCGGGCGCGCGCCGCGGAGGCCGGGATCCCGGTCGTCGCGTCCTACGGCGCCGCCGAGACTGCCGGCGGGTGCGTCTACGACGGCGTGCCGCTCGACGGGGTGGGGGTGGCCCTCGGCGCCGACGGCCGGATCCGGATCGGCGGGCCGACCCTGTTCGAGGAGTACGTCGACGCCCCGGCGCTCACCGCCGAGGTCCTGGTCGACGGGTGGTACGTCACCTCTGACGCGGGCCGGATCGACGAGGACGGCCGGCTCCAGGTGCTCGGCAGGGTCGACGACGTCGTCGTCAGCGGCGGTGTCAACGTGCCGGCGGTCGCGGTCGCGGCCCGGATCCGGCAGCACCCGGACGTCGTCGACGCCGAGGTGCTCGGGGTGCCGGACGAGGAGTGGGGCCGTCGGGTCGTGGCGTTCGTGGTCGGCACCGTCGGTCTCGACGAGGTCCGTGACTGGGTGGCCATCGCACATCCGCGACCCTGGGCGCCGCGTGAGGTCGTCACGGTCGAAGCCATCCCCCTGCTCGCCAACGGCAAGCCCGACCGGCAGGCGCTCCGCGCGCTGGCGGGGAGCGCGTCATGACGTCCGGCATGAGGGTCGTCTCGATCCCGATGCGGACCCGCTTCCGCGGCGTGACCGTCCGCGAGGCGGTGCTCGTGCGCGGCGCCGCCGGGTGGGGTGAGTGGAGCCCGTTCCTCGAGTACGACGCCGCCGTCGCCGAGCCGTGGCTGCGCTGCGCCGAGGAGGCAGCGGCCGGTGACTGGCCGACGCCGCGCCGCGACACGGTCCCCGTCAACGTCACCGTCCCCGCGGTCGGCCCGGCGGCCGCCCACGCCATCGTCGCCCGCGGTGGCTGCCGCACCGCGAAGGTGAAGGTCGCCGAGCCGGGGCAGACCCTGGCCGACGACGAGGCCCGGCTGGAGGCGGTCCGGGACGCGCTCGGGCCCGACGGCCGGATCCGGGTCGACGCCAACGGGGCGTGGTCGGTGGACGCCGCGATCGCCGCGATCGGTGTGCTCGACCGCGCGGCCGGAGGACTGGAGTACGTCGAGCAGCCCACCGCGACCGTCGAGGAGCTGGCCGCCGTCCGCCGCCGGGTCGCGGTCCCGATCGCAGCCGACGAGT
>NZ_JACEFC010000113.1 GCF_014180715.1 Nocardioides stalactiti
GGGGAGAAGCCGACTCTCCCGGGCGCCGGCCGACAGCTCGGTGTGGACGACACCCGGCAGGACCGCGGTGAGCTCCACGCCGGTGCCGGCGTGCTCGTAGCGCGCCGCCTCGGTGAACCCGAGGACCGCCCACTTCGACGCGGTGTAGGTCGCGACGCCGGACATGTAGAACACCCCGGCCATCGAGGCGATGTTGACGATGTGACCCGACCGCCGGGGCAGCATCGTCTCCAGCGCCCGCTTCGTGCCCGTGATCACGCCGATGGTGTTGATCTCGACGGTGCGCCGGGTCACGCCGTCCGGCTCCTCGGACAACCGACCCGTCGGCATGATGCCAGCGTTGTTGACCAGCACGTCGATGGGCCCGAGCTCCGCCTCGACCTTGTCGATGAAGGACCGGAAGTCAGCGGCGTCGGTGACGTCGAGGGAGCCGTGGAACACGGCCCCGGCCGCCGGCGCGGACTCCTCCAACGTGGCGACGTCGAGGTCGCCCACCGCTACTCGCATCCCCTTGCCTGCCATCGCGCGGACCGTCGCCAGCCCGATCCCACGCGCCCCACCGGTCACCACGGCCACTTTGCCGTCGAGTGCTGTTCTCATGCCGCGGAACGTATGGCCGGGATCGGCGCTCAGACTAGGTTGCGGGATCCAACCGACGACGCTCCCTTGTGCGGCCTGCCCAAATCGCGTGCCGCTTGGAGCACCGGCTCGCCGAGGTGCTCGACCATCGTCAGGGCGACCTCGAGCTTGAGCCGTCTGTCCAAGACCCCGTGACCGAGCGCTGCCTCGATCTGCGGCAGCCGGTACAGCACCGTGTTCTTGTGGGTCCCGATGAGGGTGGCCGCGTCCCGGGCGTTCCCTCCGGCGCGCAGGTAGCCGTGCGCGGTCTCCCGCAAACGGGCCGCGACCGGACCCTCGGCCACGAGGTCACCCAGCTCGCGACGGACCAGCTCGGAGGTCACCTCGGGTTGATCGAGGAAGGCACTGACGAGCTCGACATCGTCGTAGGAGGTGGTCGCCGGGTGGCCAGGTGCGTGCTCGGCGACGCGGCGAGCGGCGAGCGCCTGGCTGCGGCTGCGCACGAACCCGCCGACACCGAGGGCGGGCAGGCCGTATGCCGTGCGGACACCCGGCGGCAGCGCCGTGCGCCGCAGCGCCGCCGGGTCCGGTTCGGTGTCGAACCCCAGCCAGATCGTGAGCGACCGAGCACCTTCGGGGTGGCTGAGGTGGTCGGGAGCACCGAGCTCCGCGCGGATCGCCGTGGCCGCGGAGGCCAGCGCGCTCGCGGGCGCGCTCGACGGTCCGTCGAGCCACAACATGAAGGCCAGGTGGCGCCTCCTCAGCCGGTAGCCGAGGGTCGCCGTCGCCTCGTCGACGTCGACCGGCTCGCCGTCGAGCAGGGCGGCCACCACCTCGGCCTTGCGCGCGTGCGCCCCCCGGAGCCACTCGTCGCGCTCGGCCGTGTAGGCCGCGACCGCTGCTTCGGCGACCGCCTCGATCGCCGCCGCGATCCGGTCCCAGCCCAGCGTGAGCGCGGCGTAGCGCAGCTCCGGGTCGTCGACCTCGGCGTCGAGGACCCGGATCACCTCCTGCCAGGACAGACGGTGGCCGACCCGGATGCCGCGGAGGACGACGGTGATGTCGATCCGACGACGTGCCATCGCACGCACCAGGTCGAGCACGAGCTCGGGGATCACCACCCCGAGCAGCGGCTCGCCCGCCGGTGTGCTCGCAAGGGCGCCGGCCAGGGCAGCCGTCGCGGCGTCGAGGTCCGACCGGATGGCCGGGTCAGCGCCGAGCTCGGGCACCTCGGCGATGAGCAGTTCGTTGAGGTGGCCGGCCACCTCGAGGACGGTGGCGGTGTCGGCGAGCCGTTCCAGAAGGAGGACGAGCCGCTCCTCGTCGGTCAGCGCGCCCCGGGACGCCTCCTCCCCCATCGCGCCTCCATCTCGTCGCTGCGGCGCGGATCGCCGATTGGACGGAGCGTACAACCGTTGCCGCCACCTCGTGCACGAAAACCAAGCGCCCACCGGCCGGCGCCCGTGATGCTGAGGATCCGCCTGAGGAGGAACGCCCCATGCCCACCAGCACCACCCCGTCCGACGTGACGCGGATGCCCCCCGGACCCGACGTGCTCCGCGTGAAGAACCCGTACGACGGCTCGGAGATCGGCTCGGTACCGGCCCTGGACCGCAGCGCCACCGAGGCGCTCGTCGCCCGCCTGGGCGCTGCCCAGCCGGCGTGGGCCGACCTGCCGGTGGCGGACCGCGTGCGCTGGCTCGAGCGCTACCGCGACTGGGTCCTCGACCATCGCGTGTCGCTCGCCGAGACCGTGCACCTGGAGTCGGGGAAGGTCCGGCACGAAGCACTCGCCGAGCCGGTGATCGTGGCCGACCTCATCAACTACCTGTGCCGGATCGCGCCGTCCGCGCTGGGTGACCGGACACCTGCCCCTCACGGCATGCTGGGGATGTCCAAGCGGCTGCGCGTGCAGCTGCGGCCGGTCGGCGTCGTCGGCGTCATCTCACCGTGGAACTTCCCGTTGGCCATGGCGTTCATGGACGCCGTACCGGCGCTCCTCGCGGGGTGCGCGGTCGTGACGAAGCCGTCGGAGGAGACGCCGCTCTCCCTGCACCGCGCGGTCGCGGGCTGGGAGGAGATCGGCGCCCCGCCGGTGCTCGGGTGCGCGACCGGTGGTCCCGACGTCGGCCGGGCCGTCGTCGACACGGTCGACTTCATCCAGTTCACCGGCAGCACCCGGACCGGCAGGTCCGTAGCGGCAGCCGCGGCCGAGCGCCTGGTGCCGTGCAGCCTCGAGCTGGGCGGCAAGGACGCGATGATCGTCCTCGCCGACGCCGACCTCGCGAAGGCCGCGCGCGGTGCGGCCTGGGGTGGGATGTCCAACAGCGGCCAGACGTGCGTCGGCGTCGAGCGCGTCTATGTCGAGTCGGCGGTCTATGCCGACTTCGTCCGGCACCTCGTCGCCGAGGTCGGGCTGCTGGAGCAACGACCCGACGGCGACGTCGGCTCGATGACGACCGCCGCGCAGCTGGAGGTCGTGCGCGCGCAGGTCGGCGACGCGGTGGCGCGCGGCGCCCGAGCCCTGACCGGCGGCCACCCGACCGGGCGTGGACTCGAGTTCGCCCCCACTGTCCTGGTCGACGTCGACCACGGGATGGAGGTGCTGAACGAGGAGACGTTCGGGCCGGTCCTGCCCGTCGTCGAGGTGCGCGACGCCGACGAGGCCGTCCGCCTCGCCAACGCGTCGGTCTACGGGCTCTCCGCCTCGGTCTGGACACGCGACACGACTCGCTTCCGTGCGGTCGCCGACCGGCTCGAGGTCGGCGCCGTCAACCACAACGACGTGATGTCCAACCTGCTGTCCTTCGCCATTCCGCAGTCCGGCTGGAAGGCCAGCGGTCTCGGTGCACGTTTCGGCGGTCCCGAGGCCCTCCAGAAGTTCTGCCGCCCCCGCGCCACGACCGAGCCGCGGGTGGCACTGTCCTCCGAACCCAACTGGTTCCCCTACTCGGCCTTGCGCTCCACACTCACCCACGGGGTCCTGAAGGCCACCGTCGCACGGGGACTCCGGAGGATCCGATGAACCGCCGCCTCCACCTCGACGTCGCGTTCCACGAGGCGCCGGACCGGATCGGCACCGCCGCGGCGGCTCTGGAGCGACACGGCGCGACCGGGATGTTCGTCTCCGAGGCGCAGCACGACCCGTTCGTGTCCCTCGCCGCGGCAGCCGCCACGACCGACCAGATGATCCTCGGCACGTCGGTCGCCATCGCGTTCGCACGCACCCCGATGACGACCGCCTACGCCGCGTGGGACGTCCACCGGCTCACGGACGGCAGGTCCGTGCTGGGCCTCGGGACGCAGGTCGCCGGCCACATCACCCGGCGCTACGGCATGCCGTGGTCGCGGCCCGCGGCCCGGATGCGAGAGTACGTCGCAGCGCTGCACGCGATCTGGGACAGCTGGCAGACCGGGGGCCGGCTGACCTTCGAGGGCGACTTCTACACCCACACCCTGATGCTCCCGACGTTCTCTCCGGGCCCGCTCCCCGACGCTCGACCGCCGATCTGGCTGGCTGCGGTCGGACAACGGATGATCGAGGTGGCCGGCGAGGTCGCCGACGGACTGGTCATCCACCCCCTCACCTCCGACCGGTACCGCGACGAGATCCTCGTCCCCGCCGTGCGCGCGGCGCGGGAGCGAGCCGCCCGCGACGACGAGTTCACGGTGTCCGCGATGGCGATGGTGGCCTGCGGGCACACCGAGGAAGCCCTCGCCGAGGCGACCGCGCTGACCCGGATGCAGATCGGCTTCTACGCCTCGACCCCGGCCTACCTCCCGGTGCTCGAGCATCACGGCTGGGCCGACCTGCACCGTGACGCCCACGCGCTCGTGGCGCGCGGCGGACTGATGGAGCTGGGTTCGCTCGTGGACGACGAGGTCCTCCACACGTTCGCCGTCGTCGGCGAGCCCGCTGCGGTGGCGTCCCGGCTCCGTCAGCGCTACGGCGGGCACGTGGACCGAGTGACGATGACGATGCCGTTCCAGGCCGTCGGCGAGGGGTCGGTCGCGACGGCCGTGCTCGACGCCGACGCCCACCAGGTGACAGGAGCGAACCGATGAACCGCGCGACCTTGGGCACGACGGACTTCGAGCACCTCCTCGTCGAGTCCCTCGACGACGGGGTCCACGTCGTCACGCTGAACCGCCCCGACCAGCTCAACGCCCTGCACCAGGGGCTGTTCGACGAGCTCGACCTGCTCTGCGAGGTCGTCGAGGACGACCCGACGGTGCGCGTCGTGGTCCTGACCGGCGCCGGTCGCGGCTTCTGTGCCGGAGCCGACCTCGGCACGATCACCGAGCTGCCGTCGACCTCCGTCACCGACTTCCTGCGTGCCCAGGAAGCCGGCGCCCGAGTCATCGCCCGGTTCAAGAGGCTCCCCGTGCCCGTGGTCGCCGCCGTCAACGGCCCGACCGCCGGGGGCGGACTGGCTCTCGCACTCGCGGCCGACGTCAGGATCTCGTCGGACGCCGCGTTCTTCACCGTCGCCTTCGTGCGCCTGGGGCTCAGTGGGTGCGACGTCGGGGTGTCCTGGCTGCTGCCCCGCGTGGTGGGGATGGGGCAGGCGTCACTGCTGATGCTCACCGGCCGCCGGATCACTGCGGAGGAGGCCGAGCGCATCGGTCTGGTGACCGAGGTCGTGGCGCCGGATCGGTTGCTCCCCGCGGCCTTCGAGCTGGCCCACGAGCTCGCCTCGATCAGCCCCCTCGCTCTCAAGCTCACCAAGGAGGGTCTGGAGCTCAACATCGACGCCCAGTCGCTCGACTCAGCGATCGCTCTGGAGAACCGGAACCAGGTCCTCGCGTCGCGCTCGGAGGACGCCGTCGAGGCGATGCGTGCCTTCATGGCGGGCGAGCCCGCACGTTTCACCGGACGCTGAGGATCCTCCATCAGTCTTGGGACCATCCGCGGAAACCGCCCGCGTCCACCTGCACGGCTCCCGTGACGTTGGAGGGCACGGTGGCCAGTCCGGCTTGGTTGGTCAGGTAGCGGTGCGGTCCGACGGCCACGACCGCGCCGGCGACCGGACGTGGACCGCTGTCCTCCGCCACGATCGCGCTGACCGCAACGACCCGGGAACGACCGGCCCCTGCCGTGATGGCCACGTCGAGCTCGGGCTGACGCATCCCTGGGCAGTCAGCCTGCTTCGGTACTCCGGTCCACGTGCGACCGTTGATGGTCGTGGTCACGTTGCCCGGCGACGCGCCGTCGGGCTGGATCAGCAGGCGGCCCTTGGTGGTCCCGCGACGCGCGCCCGTCGAGGACAGGATCGCCGTCCACACGGCCACCCCTGCCGCGAGCGGAACGCGGATCGACTCGCGCCCGTTGACGACGTTGACGCCATCGTCGGAGTAGTTGCGGTACCTGACGGTCCAGCTGCCTCCAGCGAAGGTTCCGAGGTAGGTCAGGACCGCCCGGCCCGACACGCGTCCTCGGAGCACCTTGGCCGCGTTCGACCGCGACGCGAGCCCGCGGTACTCCGCAGCCGGGACGCTCACCGCGTCCCAATCGACGTCGTCCAACGAGAGCGTCGGCAGGGGCGCCGTAGCTGGACCGGGCAGGCGGACCGTCCGCAGTCGGAACTGTCGACCGCGCGGCACCTCCCCCGCGACGTTGGGCAGTAGCTGCTCGGTCAGCAACAGCGTCCGGCTGTCGGGGTACCACTGGCGCTTCCGCGCCAACCAGTTGTCTTCGGTGAGCAGCGGCTGCCCGGCGTACCCGTCCTGGCGCTGGCCATCGAACCCCATCAACCACGCCTCGTTCATGCATCGCCGGTTGCTGAACAGGCCGACTCGGCCGACCTGCCCGAAGGCGACCATGTCGATCAGGGACGGCCTCACCAGCTGGGTGAAGACGTCCATCCGGTCGAGCCCACGGGCCGAGGAGTAGGTGAACCACTGGCCGTCTGGCGACTCGTCACCCGTCTCGTTGTAGTCGAGGTCGCGGGTCATGAACCGGTACTCGCCGGTCGCGAGGTCGAGCAGCCCGGTGTCGTAGTTCAAGGCCGTTCGCGTGGTCTGGTACTTCACGTAACGGTTACCGAGTACGAAACGCCCGCCTTCGTAGAACCGCCCTCCTGCGACCCAGTCAGCCGTGCCGCCCTTGGTCGAGAACTGGGGCTGGAGGACGCGGGGGTCGGTGACCCGGTAGCCATCGGCTCCTCGCTCGATCCGGCCGACGGTCACCCGGGTCCCCTCCAGGGACCGCACCTCGTTCCAGACGACGAAGCGTCCCTCCCCGTCGGGCGTGGCCTCGCGGTTCTGTGCGCCTTGGGGCAGCGAGGTGAGTGAGTCGATCGGGAAGTCGACCGACGACAGCTCTTGGTGCTGACAGTCGTAGACACTGGGCAGGCACTCGAGCACCGACCACTGGTAGTCCGCGACTGCGCCAGAGGTCTGGCCACTGGTGTTCGCGAACCACACCCGCTGCTCGTCGTCGAGCACCTCAGGCTTTTCGGCCGAGTCAGCCACACCGCAGGTGATGCATCGGTAGTCCGACCCGTCGGGAAGTGTGACCGCTAGGTGTCCGGCACCGTCGATCTCGACCCCGAGAAGCCAGTGCTCTCCGTCCGGGAGCAGGTCCACCCCTGTGACCACGGTGTCATCCGGGACGGCGATCTCGTCGAAGTAGACGGTGTCGATGACTTCGAGTGCCTGCAGCGGCGGCGGAGCCTCGACGGTGTTGTCCGGGATCATCTCGCCCCAGGTCACGGGGGTCACTGGCGTCTGCGTGGGTGCCGCCGAACCACCGGGACTCACCAGGGTGCTCGCGACCATCACCGTTGCGCCGGTCAGCAGCACGCGGAGGGGCTTCGGGATCGTCATGGCCATCGGTCTCCTCGTTCGGCGCCGGCCGCGCCGGCGGAACCGGGGGAACGTCCGACTCGGCGGCGAGCGTGCCGCAGTGAGGTGCCGTTCTCCTCGCGAGCGGCTGACGGTTTGCTGAGTACCAGCGCGTCGCACCAGCGCGTCGTACCAGCGCGTCGGGACTCGAGGTCTGCCGCCGCATAACGCGTCGGGCCCACAGCAAAGGGGAACTTCGGCTCGCCCTGGTCGTCGGCGCCGGTGCCCGTTCCGACGACGCACCTCGCGCTCGACCCGTTCTAGCTCCTCCCGGATTCCAACGGGCGGGTGCTCCCATCGACGAGATGCACGGTGTACGTCCACGACTCACCGTCATCCGGCCACCACGCTGCGAACCGGTTGCCGACGACGGAGGCCTCGATGTCGAGGCCTGAGGAGGTATGAACGGTGACCCCGGCGACCTCGTTGCCCACGTATCCCGTCGTCCAGGTGAACCAACCTTCACTGGTACTGCTGCTCATGGCCCGCCCCTCGACCAGGGTGTCGGCGCCCAGGGCCGCAGGCGTGGCGTCGCCTGGGTTGTAGGCACCGAAGACGTCGTCCCCGCCACGGGCTCGGCCCCCGATTGCTTCATCGGGCATCAGGCAGACGACCTCCGCCGCCTTCCCGGTGAGAAGCACGAAGGTCCACTCCCCCCGCCGCTCTGCCACCGCGACTCGCTCACCGGTGTCATGTGCGCCGATGGAGGCTCGGCAGGCTGCGGCGGCATCGCCTACGGCACCACCCGTCAGAGGTTCGGGCTTCGGTGTCCATGAGGCGACTTCGCCCCCTCCGCCCATGAGCACCGCCGGGATCGTGACACCGGCGGCGCCGACCAGGCCGGCCGCAAGCAACAGCCTCCGCATGACAACTCCGCAAGATCGGGGGAGAGAAAATTGCCCGGTTGCACAGGTCGGGCGTGAAGACTCGGCCGGTTCGGCAAGGTAAAGACTGCACGCCTCCCGCCCACCGAATCAAGGAGATCCGGCTGCGGAATCGTGCGACGCGAGCGCGGTCTCGAGCCCTCAGATCGGGCCGGTCACGACCACCGCGGCGATCGTTATCTGGTCAGGGAAACCTGGGTGGCAATCGAGCAGGAAGTGCAGAAATCTGCAATGTCGTCCGGTCCGGCCTCAGGGACGGCGGCGGGTGGCTCCCCAGAGGCCGACGCCGATACCGACGACGGCACCGCCGAGGCCGATCGCCTTCGCCGAGCCGCTCATCTCGTGGTGGACCGGGAGGCCGCCGATGAAGTCGGCAGCGTCCGCGCCGCCGGAGGCGAGGAACCAGCCGCGGGTGTCCTTGCCGCGCAGCGACGCCTGGAGCAGCATCGCGCCGATGAGGAAGTCGCGATAGCCCATCGAGCGCAGCAGCAGCCGCGCGGTCGTGTCGACCGCCTCCTTGTTGCCCCACATCCGGTTCGCCCCGAGCGGGTCGACCAGGAAGTGCACGCCGGAGGAGAAGCGGATCCCGCCGGCGACGAGGGCGGGGACGTCGACTGCCATGGACGGACCCTAGTCCGGGCGACAGCCGAGGTGTCGGAGGATGGCGACTAGCATCGAGGCCGCCGGAAGCGACCGCCCGGCGTCCACCCAGACGTCCACAGAGGGGACACCCATGTCGTACGACGTCGCATCCTCGGAGGTCTTCCCGGTCACGCCCGAGGTCGCCTTCGATGCAGTCCTGGCAGCGCCGCTGGAGGAGCTCTTCGTCGAGCGGGCAGGCCCCATCCCGCCCGTGGTCAGGAGCGAGGGCCAGTCCGGCGACTGGGCAGTCGTCGGACAGACGCGGACCATCGTCCTGGCCGACGGCAGCACCAACACCGAAGCGCTGGTCCGCGCGGACCGACCGCACGAGTACGGCTACCGACTGACGGAGTTCACCGGTCCGTTGAAGGCGCTGGTCTCCAGCGTGGACGGCGGCTTCTCGTTCGCGGCCGAGGGCGGCGGCACCCGGGTCACCTGGCACTGGACGCTTCATCCGACCAACCGGGTCACCGGGCTGGTCCTCCCCGTGTTCGCCGTCTTCTGGCGCGCCTCGGCCAAGAAGATGTGGGCCCGGCTCGGGTCCCGGCTGTAGCGGTCCCTAAGGGCCGGGGGTGAGCGGGGTCCGGCGCAGCGGGCAGCTGGCGATGTCGGCCTGGTCGGCGTACAACGGGAGCTCCTCCACCGTCGCCATCAGCTCCTCGCTGCTGCCGAAGAGGCGCTTCGGGTCCAGGTAGACGTCCTCGTCGAAGAACTCGCTGACGATCGCGCGGACGGGCGGCGACCCGGGAGTCAGGGTGCGCGCGACGGCGTCGCGCACGTACCCCTTGCGCAGCGGGTGGAGCCGCGCGGACGACGGCGTGTGGATCATGTGCCACCCGTGGAAGAACTCCTCCTCGGTCAGCCGCTCCGGCTTCGGGAACCAGGTGAAGTGCGTGAGCAGCGTCCCGTCGGCCACGGCCTGCGGCACCGACTCGGTGACCAGGTAGGCATCCCCCGGCGCCTGCTCGACCAGCTGCGGCCACACGTCGACCGAGTCGACCCAGTACGACGCGGAGCCGCGCAACAGCGCGCCGTGCCCCATCAGGAGCGGGGCTCCGGCGAGGTCTGCCGCGACCGACACGGTCGCGGAGAGCAGTCCGGGGACCTCCACCGTCGCGGCTGCGGCGACCGCGGCGTCGTCCCAGAGCAGCAGGTCGATCTTCTCCATGACGACGTCCTCCGGTCGGGCGGCGTCATCCGCCGCCACTAGAACGTGTTCTAGATGATGTCCTCGCGGGGTGTCAAGGACGACCCCCGGGCTGCGAGCACGAGGCGGCGCCGCCGGGCGCGCGCCTAGGGCGACAGGCGGCTGCCGGCGCGGATGGCGTTGCGGCGCAGTCGGTCAGCGAGCCGGTCCACGGATGCGCGGATGGAACCCTGCTCCTCCGGCGGCTCGAACGTGACTGCGTCCCCGACCTGGACGGTGCCGGCCTCGGCGACGTCGGCGTAGACCCCCAGGCACCGGTCGGCGTGCGCTGACAGCGCACGGGGCACGATCGGGTCCGCCGACAACCCGGACTGCTCCCGCATCGGCACGGAGCAGCGGATGGTCGGGATCTCGATGCTCAGCCCGAGGTCCCCTGCCCGCAGTGTCCCGCCGAGCCAGGTCTGCTCGACCATTCCTTCCTCCTGGCCGTCGATGAGGATGTTCGGGCGGAAGCGCCGCACGTCGAAGTCGCCCCCGTGCCCCGCCATGGTGCGCAGGCTGGACGTGGTCAGGACGTGGACGGGGTAGGCATCGGCGAAGATCCCGACCGGCGCCGCGAAGACGGCGAGCCTGGCGATCTTGCCGATCGGGAACCCCGAGAAGTCCGGGAGAGGATCGTCGTCGGACAGTGCCCACTGGCGACGGATCTCGCGCTTGGTCATCAGCACGCCCCGGTAGGCGCTCTTCTGGTTCGTCGGCGGCAACGACACCAATGCAGCCCGCCTGCCCGTGAGCTCGGTCAGCCGTGCGCCCATCTGCTCGGCATCGGTGCTACTGACCTCGGTCCCGTCCGGGAAGGTGACGACGACGTGGGCGACATCGCCCGGGCCGACACCGGCGGGAGGCTCGTCGACGTACCGGGCTGAGCAACCGAGCAGCTGGGGGATGCGTCGGGCTGTCGTGATCGCGTTGGCGTCGAGCTCGCGCACGGCCCACATCCGGTCCGCGTGCAACGCCCGCTGGTCAACGGCCGAGCCGGACAGCGCCTCGCCACCCATGGACTTCACCGGGTAGCGCCACAGACCTGCCACCGTGCCGACCGACATGAACGGACAATAGCCGCCCCGGGAACGACGAAGGCCAGCTTCCCTGACAGGGGAGCCGGCCTTCGGGTTTGGTGGAGGTGAGGGGACTCGAACCCCTGGCCTTCTCGATGCGAACGAGACGCGCTACCAGCTGCGCCACACCCCCAAACGCGGGGAAACGTTAGCACCAGGCTCCCGCGCTCCCCGAATCGAGGGGGTCAGGCGCCGGAGGCGCGGCGCTGGTCGGAAGCGGCCTCGACCTGGTCGGCGCGCTGCTGGTCGGCCTCGCGGGCGAGGGCGGAGTCGGCGGCGTTGCGGCCCGAGCTCCAGACGCCCGTGGAGTCGAGGTCGATGGTACGGACGGTACGGCCGGCGGCGGCCTTGGCGACGTAGGTGGGCAGCGTGACCGGCACCGGGTCCCAGCCGTCGGCCTGGGCGGAGGGCGGCTCGTCCTCGACGCGGATCGCGGGGATCTCCTCGGTGTTGTCGCCGAGGTCCTCCTCGGCCAGCACCTGGTCGGCGAGCGTCGTACGACGCTTCCGCACCGGCGCCGTCACGGCGGCCCGCACGGCCCGCTCCTTGCGGACCATCAGGCGGCAGGCGACCAGCCAGGCCACGAGGAGCGCCGCGGGCGCGGCCACCCAGGCCCAGCCGACGACGCCGGCCGCGGCGAGGCCGACGACGACCAGGTTGAGGACGAGGATCGTGCCGAGCACCCGGCGACGGCGCTCGGCTGCACGCGCGGCCGCGAGCTTGCGGGCACGGACCTGTGCGCGGGACAGCGGAGCCCGAGCGGCAGGCTCGGCCGGCGCGTCCGCAGGTGCTGCCGGGGCCGCGGTCCGCGCGATGCGCGGCCGGCGGACGACGAGGTCCGCCTTGGTCGCCGACACGGCCTCGCGGCTGGCGAGCACCCGCACCCGGTCGGAGAAGCTCTCCACGGACCGGCTGACCCGGTCGACCTCGTGGTGCTTGAGCGCCTTGGGAACGAGGTAGACGGCCCAGGCCACCGCCAGGGCGACGAAGATCAGTGCGCTCAGGTCCACATGGCAGAGGCTAGGACCACTAGCGCAGCTCGGGACGTATGTCTATCGGTGTGTCACAGAATGACTCGTGGGACTCGTGGGATCAGGGGGCGCCGGAGCCGCCGCCGGACTCCTCGAGACGGGCGAGCAGACCCCGCGGCGCGTCCTCGCGGGTGACGGCGAAGATCCGGTGGTCACGCCAGTCGCCGTCGATGTGGAGGAACCGCGGGGCGTAGCCGACCTCGTGGATCCCGAGCTTCTCGACGACCCGCAGCGAGTTGGTGTTCTCGGGGCGGATGCAGATCTCGAGCCGGTGCAGCCCTCCGGTGAAGAAGGCGTGGTCGACGGCCATCGCGACCGCGCGCGGCATGATCCCGCGGCCCGCGACCCGCTGGTCGATCCAGTAGCCGACGGACGCGAACTGCGCCGAGCCCCGCACGATGTTGTTGACGCTGACCTGGCCGACGAAGCGACCCTCGACCTCGATGACGAACGGGTACGTCGTCCCGCGCCGGGCCGCCCGCGCGAGCCGCCGGACGAGCGCACCGAAGGTGGTCGGGCGCGGGCTCTCCCCCGGCGGCACGGTGGCGTCCCACGGCGAGAGCCACACGGCGTTGCGGCGGCGCACCTCGCGCCACACCTTGGCGTCGCCCCGCCGGATCGGGCGGAGCGTCACGACCGGGTCGGTGCCGGACATCAGCACGTTGGGCCAGGCCCGCCCGGGTGAGGACGTGATCATCCGTTCGCGTGCGAGCCGCCCGATCCGCTCCTCCCCCATCAGTGGTCGCTCCCCACGATCTGCTCGACGGCGTGCACCAGCACAGGCGTGAGCACCTCGAGCGCGTCCTTCACACCCCCGCGCGACCCGGGCAGGTTGACGACCAGGCACGAGCCGGCGATGCCGGCCAGGCCCCGCGACAGGGCCGCGGTCGGCACGCCCTTGGCCACCCCGGCCGCGCGGATCGCCTCGGCCAGCCCGGGCACCTCGCGGTCCAGCAGCGGCCGGGTCACCTCCGGCGTCCGGTCGGTCGGCGTCAGCCCGGTGCCGCCGGTCGTCAGCACCAGCCGGGCGCCGGCCTTCACCGCGAGCGCGACGGCAGCACCGACCGGCTCGCCGTCCGGGCGGACGGTGGCGTCGTCGACCGCGAAGCCGAGGCCCCGCAGCGCCTCGACGATGAGCGGTCCCGTGGTGTCCTCGTAGACGCCGGCGGCCGCCCGGTTCGACGCGACGACCACGACCGCCGGCAGCCCGCCCGCATCGGGAGTGCTCATCGCTTCCAGTCCCCCGACTTCCCGCCCGTCTTCGTCTCGACCCGGACGTCGGTGATGACCGCTCCCTTGTCGACGGCCTTGACCATGTCGACGACCGTGAGCGCGGCGACCGACACCGCCGTCAGCGCCTCCATCTCCACACCGGTCCGGTCGGAGGTCCGGACCGTCGCGAGGATCTCGACGGCGTCGTCGGCGACCGACAGGTCGACGGTGACGCCGGAGAGCGCGAGCGGGTGGCACAGCGGCACCAGGTCCGGCGTGCGCTTCGCACCCATGATCCCGGCGATCCGGGCGACCGCGAGCGCGTCGCCCTTCGGCACACCCTCGCCACGCAGCAGCGCGACGACCTCCGCGGACACGAGGACGCGGCCGGACGCCGAGGCGGTGCGGACGGTGACGGCCTTGTCCGACACGTCGACCATCCGGGCGGCACCGGTCTCGTCGACGTGGGTCAACCCGCGGGCTGGGTCACTCATGCCGACCATGTTCCCATCCGAGGCTCGGGTCGTCCGAATGAGAGTGACCGACAGGTCACTCTCAGTCGGACGACCCCTACC
>NZ_JACEFC010000114.1 GCF_014180715.1 Nocardioides stalactiti
GTCTCGGCGGCGTCGAGGATCACGCAGATCCCGCGGCCGCCGGCGTCGACGACACCGGCCCGGGCGAGCACCTCGAGCTGCTCCGGGGTCCGGGCCAGCGCCTCGCGGGCCGACCCCGCCGCGGCCCGGAGGACGTCTCCGGTGCGGGCGTCGGGATTCGAGAGCGCCCCGACGGCGGCGTCGGAGGCGGCGCGCGCCACCGTCAGCATGGTGCCCTCGACCGGCTCCCCGACGGCCGCATAGCTGGCCTCGGTCGCCTGCTGGAGCGCGTCGGCCATGACCGCGGCGTTGCGGTCCTCGGGCGCGGCCGTCGCGATCCGGCGTGCGATCGCACCCAGCATCTCGCTGAGGATCACCCCGGAGTTGCCGCGGGCGCCGAGCAGCGCCCCACGAGCGAAGGCGTTGAGCGCGGCCCGCAGCGGGGCTCCGGGGACCTCGCGGAGCGCGTCGCGGGCAGCAGCGATGGTCAGGTACATGTTCGTGCCGGTGTCGCCGTCGGGCACCGGATAGACGTTGAGGGCGTCGATCTCCTCGCGCGTCTCGGACAACGCGTCGACGGCGATGTCCACGAAGCGCAGCACCGTGTCGAGCTCGATGCCGCCTGCCATGGGGGTCAATGTAGTGCCCGCAGCGGCGATTTCTGGGTGACGCGTGTCGTCGGCTAATCTGTTCCGGTTGCCCTTTTGGGGGCGACCCTCGAACGTGAAGTCAGAACCGATCCGTAGGAGTCAACCGTGGCCGCCGTCTGCGACATCTGCGCCAAGAAGCCGGGCTTCGGCAACAACCGGCCGTGGTCGCGCAAGATCACGAAGCGCCGCTTCAACCCCAACATCCAGCGCGTCCGCGCCGTGGTCAACGGGACCCCGAAGCGCATGAACGTCTGCACCGGCTGCATCAAGGCCGGCAAGGTCTCGCGCTAGCCGAATCGGGACTTACCTGGGTCGAATCCGGACCTACCTGTCGCGAGACGGGAGTTACGGCCGCATGTCATGTGCGGCCGTTTCTGATTTTTCCGGTTTCGACCCAGGAAGGTCCGGATTCGAGCCAGGAAGGTCCGGATTCGCGTTAGAAGTGGGTCCAGCCGGTGGGGCCGTCGTACGGCGCCCCGTCGACGGTCACCGCGGGTCCGTCGGCGCCGGCGTCGGTGACGGTGCCGATCTGGGTCCAGCCCTCCGGGAGCGAGGTCCCGGGCGGGAAGGTCGCCAGCAGCGCGTGGTCGTCTCCCCCGCCGAGCACGAACGACAGCGGGTCGGCGCCGGTGGCGCTGGCGACGGCGACCAGCGGTTCGGCCACCTCCAGCGTCCGGGTGCTGATGTCGATCCCGACCCCGCTCGCGCGCGCCACGTGGGCCGCGTCGGCGAGCAGGCCGTCGGACACGTCGATCATCGAGGTCGCCCCGGCCTCGGCGGCCGCGGGACCGGCGTCGTACGGCGGGACGGGACGCCGGTAGGCGTCCACGAGCACGCGCGGGGACCGGAACCCGCGCCCGAGCACGGCCAGCCCGCCGGCGGCCCANGCCCAGCCCTGGCGCCCGCAGAGCGCGACCGCGTCGCCGGCCGAGGCCCCGGAGCGCAGCACGGGCGAGACCGTGCACGCGCCCATGACCGTGACCGCGACGGTGATCTTGTCGCTGGTCGTGACGTCGCCACCCACCACCCCGGCCCCGACGGCGGCGCACTCCTCGGCGAAGCCGCGAACGAACTCCAGCGCCCACCGGGCGGGCAGCGACGCAGGCGCGGCGAAGCCGACCGTCAGCCAGGTGGCCCGGCCGCCCATCGCGTTGACGTCGGACAGGTTCTGCGCGGCGGCCCGGTGGCCGACGTCGATCGCGTCGGCCCAGTCCTGCCGGAAGTGCCGTCCCTCGACCATCAGGTCGGTGGAGACCACGACGTGCCCCCGGCGCACCCGCAGCACCGCGGCGTCGTCGCCCGGCCCGACGAGGACCTCCCCTCCAGGAGCGACCTCCGCGACGATCCGGGTGACGTGGTCGATGAGACCGAACTCACCGAGATCGGCCAACGTGATGTCGGGCGTGAGGTCGGGGGAAGACGCATCGGGCACCCGACCATCCAACCAGCGACCTCGCCGAAGAGGCGGTAGCGGCCTCGGCACGGTAGGTTGAGGCGTTCTTTGACCGCGAGACCCCAGGAGGGCGACCAATGGTGGTGCAGGCCTACATCCTGATCCAGACCGACGTCGGCAAGGCTGCCGAGGTGGCCAAGGCGATCGCCGAGGTCAAGGGCGTCACCATGGCCGAGGACGTGACCGGCCCCTACGACGTGATCGTCCGCGCCGAGGCGCGCAACGTCGACGAGCTCGGCAAGCTGGTCGTGTCGAAGGTCCAGAACCTCGACGGCATCACCCGCACCCTGACGTGCCCCGTGGTGCACATCTGAGGCTGGTCGTCGCGGGCCTGCTGACAGGTCCGCTGCTCCTGACCTCCTGCGGGCCGGTCGAGGTCGACGTACCCGACCTCGACGGCGCCGACGCCGACGCCTGCGCGGCGTTCGCCGACGACCTGCCCGACACCCTCGCCGACGAGGACCGGGTGGAGATCGAGCCCGCCGACGCGCCGGCGCCCGCCTACGGCGACCCGGCGATCGTCGTGACCTGCGGGGTCGACGAGCCCGAGGGGTTCGGGCCGGGAGCGTCGTGCGAGATCGCCGACGGCGCGCGGTGGTACATCCCCGCCGACCAGTACGGCGACGAGCCGCGCGAGATCACGCTGACCTCGGCGTGGAGCCGGCCCCGGGTCCGTGTCGTCATCCCGGACGACTACTGGCCCGACGCCTCCGCCGCCGTCATGGCCGAGCTCGCCCCGCTGGTGCTCGACCTGCGCGACGTCGGCGGCGAGTGCCTCTAGCCCCCGCCCCGGCCGCCAGGCCGGTCAGCGCAGCCCGGTGCCGCGCTGCATCGCCAACGCGATCAGCCGGTCGACGAGCGCCGGGTAGTCGACACCGGTCGCCGCCCACATCTGCGGGAACATCGACAGCGGGGTGAAGCCGGGCATCGTGTTGAGCTCGTTGACGACGAGCGAGCCGTCGGCCATGAGGAAGAAGTCGACCCGGGCGAGACCCTCGCAGCCGACGGCGAGGAACGCCTCGGCGGCCAGCGCGCGCAGCTCCTCGGTCTTGCCCTCGGGGAGGACGGCAGGGACGTCGAGCTCGGTGGCCTCGTCGGGCAGGTACTTGGCCTCGAAGTCGTAGAACTCGTGGTCGCCGGTGATCCGGATCTCGGCCGGCACCGTGGTGTCGACGCCGCCGTCGAGGGACTCCAGGACGCCGCACTCCACCTCCCGCGCGCCCTCGGCCGACACCTCGATGAGGACCTTCGGGTCGTGCAGCAGCGCCGCCTCGACCGCGGCGTCGAGCTCGCCGGCGTCGTGTGCCTTGGAGATGCCGATGCTCGAGCCACCCCGCGCCGGCTTCACGAACGCCGGGTAGCCGAGGGCGGCGACCCGCGCGCGGGCGGGTGCCGGGTCGGCCTCCCACTCGCGGGCGGTGACGGTGGTCCACGGCAGCACGGGCAGGCCGGCCGCAGCGAGCACGACCTTCATGTAGGCCTTGTCCATGCTGACGGCCGAGGCGAGGACGCCGGCTCCGACGTAGCGGACTCCCGCCATCTCGAGCATGCCCTGGATGGTGCCGTCCTCGCCCCACGGTCCGTGGAGGAGCGGGAAGACGACGTCCACGTCGCCCAGCGCCTGCGGCGGTGCGGCCGCGTCGCTGACGACGATCTCGGTGCCCGAGCCGGTGCGGGTGAGGGTGACCGGCGAGCGGTCGCCGTCGACCGACGGCAGCTGGTCGGGCGCGGTGATCGCGTGCCGGTCCGGGTCGTCGGCCTCGAGCACCCAGCGACCGTCGGGCGCGATGCCGATCGGGATGACGTCGTACCTCTCACGGTCGAGCACACGGAGCACGCTGCCTGCGGTGACGCAGGAGATGGCGTGCTCGGAGGAGCGGCCGCCGAACACGACGGCGACCCGGATACGGCGACCGGTGGGAGCATTCATCGGCCACGACCCTACCGTTGTGCCATGTCCGAACCTGCCTCCGACCTGCGCCCGGCGACGATCACGGTGACGGCCGGCCGCCCGGCCCACGAGCCGGACGCCCCGTTGAACCCGCCGATCACGATGGCGTCCACCTATGTCGCGACCGGCGACCTCGAGTACGGGCGGTACGGCAACCCGACCTGGTCGGCGTTCGAGGAGGTCCTCGGCACGCTCGAGGGCGGCCGGGCGCTGGCGTTCGCCTCCGGGATGGCCGCGGCGACCACGGTCCTCGACCTGGTCGGCCAGGGCGGTGGCGTCGTCGCCCCGCGCCACTCCTACAGCGGCACCGTCATGGCGCTGGCGGACCTGGAGTCGCGGGAGCGCCTGCACGGCACCCTGGTCGACATCGCGGACACCGATGCGGTCGTCGCGGCGATGCGGGCCGACGAGGACTGCGCGTTGCTGTGGATCGAGTCGCCGACCAACCCGGCGCTGGAGATCGCCGACATCCCCGCGCTGGCGCAGGCCGCCCACGAGCTCGGCATCCGGGTCGTCGTCGACAACACGTTCGCCACTCCCCTGCTCCAGCAGCCGCTCGCGCTCGGCGCCGACATCGTCGTCCACTCGGCGACGAAGTACCTCGCGGGTCACAGCGACGTCCAGCTCGGCGCTCTGGTGACGGCCGACGACGAGGTCCACGCGGCGCTCAAGGGACGCCGCGACCTCGTGGGTGCAGTCCCCGGGCCGTTCGAGACCTGGTTGGCCCTACGCGGCCTGCGCACCCTGCACGTCCGCCTCGACCGCGCCCAGGCCAACGCCGCCGAGCTCGCGCGCCGGCTCGCCGACCACCCCGCGATCGAGGAGGTCCGCTACCCCGGCTTCGGCGCGATCGTGGCGGCCGTCCTCGGCGGCGGCGCCCCGGCCGCGGACCTGCTGGCCCACGACGTACGGCTGTGGGTGCACGCCACGTCCCTCGGCGGCGTCGAGTCGACGCTCGAGCGCCGTCGGCGCTGGAAGGCCGAGGCCGCCACCATCCCCGAGGGCCTGGTGCGGATGTCGGTCGGCATCGAGGACGTCGAGGACCTCTGGGCCGACCTCAGCCGAGCACTCAGTTCAGCTCGGCCTTAGGGTCGCGGCTGATGAACGCCGTCATCATCTCCGATGTGGTCATCCGGCCGGCCACGACCTCGTCGACGTGCTCGGCGATCGGGGCGTCGATGCCGGCCTTCTCCGCGAGCGCGCGGATCGACGAGCAGGACTTGGCGCCCTCGGCGACCTGACGGGTCGAGGCATAGACCTCCTCGACCGTCATGCCGAGGCCGAGCTTCTCGCCGAACGTGCGGTTGCGCGAGAGCGGCGAGGAGCAGGTCGCGACGAGGTCACCGAGCCCGGCCAGGCCCATCAACGTGAGCGGGTTGGCGCCGAGCCGCATCGCGAGGCGCGCGGTCTCGGCGAGGCCGCGCGTGATGAGCGACGCCGTCGTGTTGTCGCCGAAGCCCAGGCCCACGGCCATGCCGACGCAGAGTGCGACGACGTTCTTGTAGGCGCCGCCCAGCTCGCAGCCGAGGACGTCGACGCTCGTGTAGGGGCGGAACGCCGGCGAGTGGCACCGCTTCTGGAGCATGGTCGCGACGTCCTCGTCGGCGCACGCGACCACCGAGGCCGCGGGCTCGCGCCGGGCGATCTCCTTGGCCAGGTTGGGCCCGCTGACGACCGCGATCCGACCGGGGTCGATGTCGCCGACCTCCTGGACCACCTCGCTCATCCGCTCCAGCGAGCCGAGCTCGATGCCCTTCATCAGCGACACCAGGACCGCGTCGGGCTCGAGGTAGGGCAGGAACATCGGCAGGTTGGTGCGCAGCGACTGCGACGGCACCGCCAGGACCACGACATCGGCACCGGCGAGCGCGCGCTCCGGGTCGGTCGTCGCGGTCACCGTGCGCGGCAGCTCGATGCCGGGCAGGTAGTCGGTGTTCTCCCGCCGCTCGCTGATCGAGGCCGCGACCTCCTCGCGCCGGGCCCAGATGCAGACGTCGTTGCCCCCGTCGGCCAGCACCATCGAGAACGCGGTGCCCCACGAGCCCCCGCCCATCACTGCGACCTTGCTCATGACGCTTCCTTCCGGTTCCTGAACCGATCGCCGTGCACGCGCATGTCGTAGCGCTCGTCCGGGGCATCGGCCCCGCGGATCAGCTCGAGCTGGTGGGTGATCGCCGCCATGATGCGGTCGGTCGCCTCGTTGACGACCTCGGCCGTCCGCGGCTGCTTGGCCGCCAGGTCCGTGACATCGACCGGCGGACCGACCCGGGCGACGATCTTCTTGCGCGGGAACAGGTACGGCTTCTTCGTGTACGGCGGCAGGATCTCCTGCGCGCCCCACTGCCCGACCGGCACCACCGGGCAGCCGACCTCGAGAGCGATCCGCGCCGCACCGGACTTGCCGCGCATCGGCCACAGGTCGGGGTCGCGGGTGATCGTGGCCTCGGGATAGATGATCACGCACTCCCCGCGTCGTACGGCTGCGACGGCGGCGGCGTAGGCGCCGACCGCTCCGCTGGTCTCGCGCTCGACGGGGATCTGCCCGGCCGACCTCAGGTAGCCGCCGAGCAGCTTGTTCTTGAAGAGCCCGGCCTTCGCCAAGAACCGCGGGATCCGTCCGTGGTCGTAGACGAACAGCGCCGAGGTCAACGGATCGACGTGGGAGAGATGGTTGAGCGCGATGACGAAGCCGCCCTCGCTGGGGAAGTTCTTGTCACCGTCGATCCACTCGCGCTTCGTGGACACGAGCAGGGTCGGCTTGATGATGCCGACCGCCACGTTGATGGCCCAACTGCGCTTCTCCTGCACCTTGCGCACCCTCACGGGGTGCAGGTTACCGGCAGGTGACCTCCCCCACGGGGCAGGACGCGGGACGGGTGTCGTCACCGCCCACAGGCCCCACCTGACAGGATCGACCCGTGGTCGCGGACGGGAGCAGGTACGTCGTCGTGATCCCCGTGAAGCCGCCGGGGATCGGCAAGACCCGCCTCGTCGGCGTACCTGTCGAGCAGCGGGTCGGGCTGGCGACGGCGTTCGCGACCGACACGGTCACGGCCTGCCTGGGGACACCTGGTGTCGCGCAGGTGCTGGTGACCACCGACGACGCGCAATTCGCAGCGACCCTGACCTCGCTGGGGGCCGCGGCCTGTCCCGATGGGAGCAGCGGTCTCAACCAGGCGCTGGTCCAGGCCGTCGCCGAGGCAGCCCGCCGGTGGCCGGACCTGCGTCCGGTCGCCCTGTGCGCCGACCTGCCGGCCCTGCGTGCCGAGGATCTCGCGGCAGCGCTGGCGACGACGACCACGCGGACGTCGTACGTCGCCGACGCCGACGGGACCGGTACGACGCTCTACACCGCGTCCTACGGGGACTTCGCGCCCCACTTCGGCGTCGGTTCCGCCGCGGCGCACGAGGCCGCCGGAGCCGCGCCGGTCGCCGGCGACCTTCCGGGCCTGCGCCACGACGTCGACGACATCGTCAGCCTGCGGGCAGCGGTGACGCTCGGTGTCGGACCGGCCACGAGCGCCGCGCTGGCCGCGTTCGGCCTCGGCTAGCCACCGATTCCCTGTCCCGACCAGGCGTCGGCCCGACGGCGAGAACGCCGAAGGCCGCCCTCGCGAGGAGGACGGCCTTCGAGCGGAGTGGTGCTACTTCTTGGCAGCGGCCTTCTTGGCCGGAGCCTTCTTGGCCGGAGCCTTCTTGGCCGGAGCGGCCTTCTTCGCAGCGGGTGCGGCCTTCTTGGCGGCCGGAGCCTTCTTCGCCGGAGCCGCCTTCTTGGCCGGAGCGGCCTTCTTCGCAGCCGGTGCGGCCTTCTTGGCGGCCGGAGCCTTCTTCGCCGGAGCCGCCTTTTTGGCCGGAGCAGCCTTCTTGGCCGCAGCCTTCGCCGGAGCAGCAGCCTTCTTGGCAGCAGCCTTCGCCGGAGCAGCAGCCTTCTTGGCCGGCGCCGCGGCCTTGGTCGCCGCGGCCTTCACCGGAGCGGCGGCCTTCTTGGCCGGCTTCGGCAGGGCCGGCAGCTTCTTGGCACCGGAGATGACGTTCTTGAGGTCGGCACCCGCGGTGAACTTCGGGACCGACTTCTTCTTGGTCTTGACGCGGTCACCGGTCTGCGGGTTGCGGACCCAGCGCGCGTTGCGCACCGCCTTTTCGAAAGACCCGAAGCCGGTGATGGCGACCTTCTCGCCCTTGGCGACCTGGCGGGTGATGGTGTCAAGCACCGCATCGAGCGCCTGGGCAGCAGCCTTGCGGTTGCCGTCATAACGCTTTGCGAGCTCGTCGATGAGCTGAGACTTGTTCACTACTTGTCCTTCCGCCAGGGCTGCCGGGCGGCCCCTGGGCCGTCTATCGCCGGGCCCCCGCCCGGCTTCCTTCCTCGGCACGCTAGGCACTCGTGGCCGACCTCACAATCACCACGCGCGGAATGCCGCGTGTTTTTTCGCCGAGAAGGGCCGAATTCGCCCATTTCGCGCCCCATTCGTCACATCTGCGATGTCGGCAGTGAATTTCAAGCAGCGACGGGCGACGCGCTATTCGGTCGCTCCGGGCCACATCTGATCGACTGCGAAACGCTCTCCGATGGAGAAGTCGTACTGCACGAGACGAAGGTCCCCGAGCAATTGCGCGGATTCCGGATCCAACGATTCCTCGGGGGTTTCGGCCCCGTCGCTGGTGACGATCCGACCCTGCTGCAACGCACTGATGCGGTCGTGGACCCGGTCGAGCAGGGCGAGGTACGGCGGGACCGGCGCATCCGCGACCCGGTAGACGAGGGGGAGGAAGAACGCCGGGCTCGTCAGCGGTACCGGCTCGGGCTTGTTGCCCTCGCTGCTCCAGACGAGGAACGGCGTCTGGTAGAGCCCCAGCCCGCCCTTGTTCGCGTCCTTGACGTCGCCGTCGTAGATGCCGGGCAGGTGGTCGCCGTAGAAGAGGACGACGGACTTCTCGTCGCTGGCACGCAGCTCGGCAAGGAAGGCTTCGAGCGCTTCGTCGCTGTGCTCGAGCCCGCGTGCGTACTGGCCGATCCGGTCGGCCTGGTCACCCCCGACACCGCTCACCTCGATCGGGTCGTCGTAGTGACCGTCGACCGGGATGTGGTTCTGCATCGTGACGAGGTTGATCATCAGCGGATCGTCGTTGGCGTCGATCTGGTGCAGCACCTCGTCGTAGGCGGCCGCGTCGTCGATGTAGGGGTTGTCCTCGATCTTCTCGGTCGACTGCATCGACGTGTCGTGGATGAACTCCTCGAAGCCGAGGGTCGCGTAGACCTGCTCGCGCTTGTAGAGGCCCACCATGTAGGGGTGGATCGCGATGGCCTTGTGGCCCTGCGACCGGAACCACCCGACGGCCGAGGGATAGCTCGCGTAGTCCGACACCAGCATCTGGTACGGCGAGACCATCTGCGGCCGGAAGAGTGCGATCGACTGGCCGGTGAGCGTCTCGAACTCCATGTTGGCCGTGCCGCCGCCGTACAGCTGGGCGAGCATCGTGCCGGAGGTCGTCTGGCCCATCGTCGCGCGGGTGCGCGGGATCGGGTCGCGCTCGAGCTCGAAGCCCTCGAGCGCGGTGGGGTCGGTGAACGACTCGCTCAGCACCAGGACGACGTTGACGTCGTCGAGGGTGCCGGTGCGGTCGGCGTTGATGAGGTCGGCCTCGGCGGCGTATCGCAGCGCGACCTGGCGCATCGCGGCCTCGTCGTAGCCCGGCGGCTCGGCCATCGCCGCGATCGGCATGTTGTAGAGGAGGCCGCCCACGAAGCCGTTGCTGCGGTAGTTGGTCTTCTGGTTCCAGTACCGCCAGTGCTCGCCGCGGACCTCGTAGAGCTTGCGCCACACGTTGCCGGGCTCGTTGAACTTGGTGGTCTGGAACAGCAGCGTCGCCGTGAGCACCAGCACGCCGAGCCGGAGCGCCGCGAGCGACCAGGCCTGGCGGCGCGGGAGCGAGCGCAGCGACGGACGGGGGTAGTGACGGGCGATCCGATGTCCGGCGTAGACGCAGGCGGCCACGATGAGCGCGATAGCCACCAGCAGCAGCACGGCCTTGGTTGGCGACACCATCGTGCTGAGGAAGCCGGGCTCGCTGAGGAACTCGACGTCACTGGGGTAGATCGGCTCCTCACGCAGGCTGATCTTGATCCTGTTGGCCGCCGCGATCGGCAGCACCAGCGCCGTCAGTACGCCGATCGCCCACCACAGCCGTCCGATCACCGACCAGAGGAGGAGCAGCACCAGCCAGACCACCAGGGTGTCGACGTAGTAGCCGACGTAGGTGATGAACTGGTCGCTGATCCAGCGCGGGTCGCCGTTCCAGAGCGTGGAGACCTCGAGGACGAGGGTCAGGACCGCCGCGACGAGCAGGGAGACCGCGGTGCCGCGCCGGAGGACGACGCCGACGCCCCGAGGTGTGCGCGTCGACGACTCGTCGACCGTCTCTTCTCCCGCGACTTCGGCCTGCGGCTGGTCGGCCGGCTCCTCGGTCGGCTCCTCGTCGGGCACCGGGGGGTCGGCGACGGACGAGGTGGACACAAGGTGAATCGTAAGTTGCCGGGACGCGGATCACCGCCTTCGCGGCGCGTGCCGAGACCGGCGGACCGGGCTCAGTTCAGGATGCCTGGGCCGCGCGGTACTCCCCGGCTCGGGCCAGCAGCGCGGCGTGCAGCTCGCGGACCTGGAGCGAGACGGGCAGCGTCGTGCGCTGGCGCACCACCAGGGTCACCACGGTCGGGTCGCCCGCGATCGGGCGGGTCACGATGAGCCCGGCCCGGTGCAGCGGATCTCCCAGCACGCTGTAGTCCGGAAGCACGGTCACCCCGAGGCCCTCGGCGACCAGCGCCTTGCCCATCTCGGCACCGTCGGTGCTGTGGCACGCACGCGGCAGGTCGCCGCCGAAGATGCGGTGGACGTAGCGGTGCATGAGGTAGCCCGACCGCATCATCACGAACCGCTGGCGACGCAGGTCCTCGACGCTCACCTGGGTGAGGGCGGCGAGCGGGTGGTCGGCGGGGAGGACGGCGACCGGACGTCCGTGGAGGAGGTCGGTCCCGACCAGGCCCGCGGGCGGGTCGTCGCCGTCGAGCACGTTGACCAGTCCGAGGTCGAGGCTGCCCTCGGCGAGACCCTCGTCGATCTGGGCCTGCTGGAGGGTGAGCACCTCGACGGCGGCGGACGGTCGGGTGGCCTGGAAGGTGCGGACCGCCGGCACCAGCAGGGTCGCGGTGGCGGCGTGCACGGTGCCGAGCCGGATCAACCTGCTGTCGGCACGCTGGTCACCCGCGGCGGCACGCAGCCGGCTGACCGCGGCGAGCACCTCCTCCATGTAGGGCAGCAGCTCACGGCCCTCCCGGCTGATCCGGGCGCCGGTACGACGCCGGTCCAGGAGCGTCACCCTGAGCTCGCGCTCGAGCTTGGTCACCGACTCGCTGAGCGCCGGCTGCGAGAGGTGGAGCTTCTCGCTGGCGCGTCGCAGCGACCCGTGCTGGGTCACCGCCGCGAGGTACTCGAGCTGTTCGATCCGCATGCCGTCCGCCTTCTGCTGTGAGCCTCTGCGGTGACCGCCTGATGTGGCCACCTGCTGTGACAGGGCGACCCGATCGACCGATCCGGGACACCTGCCAGCGGGTCCTTGTGCAGGACTCTAACTCTAGTAACTTGATAGACAAAGCCAACACGCCGAATCTGGACACCACCGAGGAGCACCGATGCCCGCCTACCCACCCGTGGACCCCACGTCGATCGCGACTCCGCTCAAGTTCGCCTACTGGGTCCCCAACGTCAGCGGCGGCCTCGTCGTCAGCAAGATCGAGCAGCGCACCGACTGGGGCTACGACTACAACAAGAAGCTCGCCCGCCTCGCGGAGGACAATGGCTTCGAGTACGCCCTCTCCCAGGTCCGCTACATCGCGTCGTACGGCGCGGCGTACCAGCACGAGTCCACCGCCTTCAGTCTCGCGCTGCTGCTCGCCACGGAGCGCCTCAAGGTGATCGCCGCCATCCACCCCGGCCTCTGGCACCCCGGCGTCCTCGCGAAGTGGATCGCGACCGCCGACCAGCTCTCCGACGGTCGCGCCGCGATCAACGTCGTCAGCGGCTGGTTCAAGGACGAGTTCACCAAGCTCGGTGAGCCGTGGCTCGAGCACGGCGAGCGCTACCGCCGCTCCGAGGAGTTCATCCGCTATGTGCGCGAGCTGTGGACCAGCGAGCACGCCGAGCTCAACGGCGACTTCTACCGGCTCCACGACTTCGACCTGAAGCCCAAGCCGGTGATCTCCCCCGAGCGGCCGCACCCCGAGATCTTCATGGGCGGCAACTCCACCGACGCCCGCGGCATGGGCGGTCGCGTCACCGACTGGTACTTCGCCAACGGCAACACCCCCGACGGCATCAGCGAGCAGATCCGCGACGTCTCCGACGTGGCCACCGTGCACGGCCGCACCGTGAAGTTCGGCGTCAACGGGTTCCTCATCGGCCGCGACACCGAGGCCGAGGCCCGCGACGTCCTCAAGGAGATCGTCGACAAGGCCGACCGCGAGGCGGTCGAGGGCTTCGGGGGCGCCGTCAAGCAGGCCGGCCAGAGCACCGGTGACGGCAAGGGGATGTGGCAGGACTCGGAGTTCGCCGACCTCGTGCAGTACAACGACGGCTTCCGGACCGGCCTCATCGGCACGCCCGAGCAGATCGCGACCCGGATGCTCGAGTACAAGCGGCGCGGCGTCAACCTCTTCCTGCTCGGCTTCCTCCACTACCTCGAGGACGTCGAGTACTTCGGCCGAGAGGTCCTCCCGATCGTCCGGGAGCTCGAGGCTGCGGAGCTGGAGCGCGTCGGATGACCGCGCTGCGACAGTCCCTCGACGACCTCGCCCAGCCGCTCGAGCGGGACGTCCCCGAGGTGCCCGTCCTCGGAGCCCGCCAGGCCACCGAGGTGGCCCGCGACCTCGGCGCGCGCTTCGCGGCCGGCGCCGCCGAGCGCGACCGGCACCGGATCCTCCCGGTCGAGCAGCTCGACCAGCTCTCCGCCTCGGGCCTGCTCGCCGTCACGGTGCCCCGCGAGTACGGCGGACCCGACCTCGGTGCCGAGACGCTCGCCGAGGTGGTCCGTCTGATCGCCACCGGTGATCCCAACGTCGCCCAGATCCCCCACAGCCACTTCGTCTACGTCAACGTGCTGCGGGACCAGGGCACCGACGAGCAGAAGGAGCGGCTGTTCGGCGACGTGCTCTCGGGTGCCCGCTTCGGCAACGCCCAGTCGGAGATCGGCTCGAAGCACGTGCGGGACCACCGGACGACCCTGCGGCCGATCGGCCCTCGGCTCGGCTCCGGTCCGACGCGTGCGTCGGAGTGGGTGCTCGACGGCACCAAGGGCTACTGCACCGGCGCGCTCTTCGCGCACTGGATCCCCGTCCTGGCCCACCTCGACGAGGACGGCCCCCTCCACGTCGCATGGGTCGACCGGAAGAGCGCCGGGGTGACGGTCGTCGACGACTGGGACGGCTTCGGCCAGCGGACCACGGCCAGCGGCACGGTCCGGCTCGACGGCGTCCGGGTGTCGACCGACCTCATCACGCCGTACTCCCCGACGTTCGAGCGCCCGCAGACGTTCGGCGCCTTCGCGCAGCTCCTCCACGCCGCGATCGACGCGGGCATCGCCCGGGCCGCCCTCGCCGACGCCGCCGAGTTCGTGACCACGAAGAGCCGGCCCTACCCCGACGCCGGCGTCGAACGGGCCGCCGAGGGCCCCC
>NZ_JACEFC010000115.1 GCF_014180715.1 Nocardioides stalactiti
CCCGGTCGGCACCTGCCGGATCGGCACGGACGAGCGCGCGGTCGTCGACCCGCAGCTGCGGGTCCTCGGGGTCGAGGGTCTGCGTGTCGCCGACGCTTCGGTGATGCCGTCGATCACGGGCGGCAACACCAACGCGCCGTCGATCATGGTGGGCGAGCGCTGCGCCGAGCTGATCCTCGGGTCAGCCGGCTGACTGCTCCGACTCCGCCTCGAGCGCGTGGCCGTCGAAGTACGACGACACCTGCTCGGCCTCCTCGGCGAGCGTCTCCGCGTCGACGAGGTCGCTCGCCGCCTCCTCGATCAGCTCGACCCAGCGGTCGAGGACCTCCTGGGCGGTGCCGTCGTCGTACAGCTCGGCCTGGAGGCGTACGACGGCCTCGTCGTACAGCGCGGAGAGCTCCTCGTCGGCCTGGAACCGCTCGACGAGCGGGTTGGCCCCGCCGCGGCCGACCATCATCCCGCCCGACGGCGGCTCGAACCCCTCCGGCAGCTCGAGTCCTTCGGGCGGCTCGAACCCCTCCGGCAGCTCGAGTCCTTCGGGCGGCTCGAACCCCTCCGGGAGCACGAGCTGGTCGCCCGGCTCGACCCCCTCCGGCAGCTCGCCGTCGGGACCGGGACCGCGGCGCATCCCGCCTCCCACCCCGCCGAACGCCAGGTTGTGGTCCCACGCGACCACGGTCATCCGGCCGGCCACGGCGTCCCAGGCGAGGTAGGAGTTGTTGCCCGGCCCGTCGATGTCGTCGAAGTTGCCGATCAGGTCCTCGAACGCGAGATAGGTCGCGAAGGCCTCGACGTCGAGCCGCTCGGGGAGCTCCGCGGCGAACTCCTCGTCCGCCGCCTCCTCGATCCACTGCAGGAACGCGGTGAGAGCGGCGTAGTCGTCCTCGCCCGCCTCGACGTCGAACGCGTCGGCGTAAGCCTCGGCGTCGTCGCCGCGGTAGGACCAGTCGCCGCCCGCCTCGGACTTGTAGAGCGTGCCGCCGACGGAGAAGCGCTCCACGAACCACCGGTCGTCGAGGTCCTCCACCACCAGACGCAGCACGGCGTCGCTCCCGTTGACCGAGAAGCGGCTGAGGACCGCCTCCTCGCTGGCGAGCCCGGCCTCCTCGAGCAGGTCGAGCGCGACGGCCTCGTTGAGCGACGTCTCGCTGCTGTTGGAGCGGACCACGAACCTCTCGGAGCCGTCGAGCGACTGGCCGTCGACGTACTTGTCGAGGTCGATGAGCCAGGGCAGGTCCTCCGGGGCGGCGTCCTCGGAGACCCCGCCCAGCGAGCTGTTGCCCTTGAGCCGCACCCCGACGTCGCGGAAGGTCTCGCCGTCGATCGTCACGTCGGCGCGGATCCACTCCTTCTCGCGGGAGTCGACGTACGTCGCCACCATGTCCTGGAAGGCGTCCTCGTCGATGTCGAGGGAGAACACGTGGACGGCCGCGTCGTCCCAGACGGTCTCGGCGGCCGACGCGGCCTCGACCGCGGGGTCGTCCTTGCCCTCGAACGCGTCGGCGAGCGCGCTGCAGCCGGTGAACGAGGTGGAGCCGACGGCGAGGACGGCGGACCACCCGGCCAGGCGCAGGCGGGTACGGGAGAACGGGGAGGGGTTCATGAGATCGCTCCGAGCAGGGGGTGGGTCGTGGCGTGCGGGCGCAGGTGCGTGTCGAGGACGCGGCGCCAGCGGTGCGACGGGAGGTCCTCGAGGAGAAGCGCCATCCCGGCGCCGTACTTGGAGATCCGGGACGGACGGTGGCCCCGCCGCCACAGCACCCGGTCGACGCCGGTCGCAGCCGATGCGCACTTGGTCTCGACCACCGCGAGGCGCGGGACCCGGGTGGCGCGGTCGGTCCAGGCCAGCGACCAGGTGAGGTCGGTGTCGATCGTGACCCTGGCTGCGCAGGAGGGCAGCCACAGCGTGCTGCGGGCGTAGGACGTGCGCAGCACGGGGACCAGCGCGGAGACGTCGATCCCGGCGTGGCCGGTCCGGTCCAGCTCGGTCCGCACGAAGCCGGCGTCGTCGTCGGTCAGGACGGCCGCACCGAGCAGCCGGGGGGTGCGGGTCTTGACCGTCGCGCCCCGGCGCCCGCTGGTCTTCACCTCGGTGAAGCGGGCGTCGGTGTCGACGTACTCCCTGGTGCGTACCTTGAACCGGTGGCGTCGCCGCCGGGCAGCGCCGAAGTAGGCGTCGAGGTCGGGGGTGTCGAAGTACGTCGACCCGTAGCGGTGCTGCTTCCGCTGTCCGATCTCGAGGACGTGGATCCGTGGTTCCAGGGACGCGAAGTCGGCGACCAGGTCGGGCAGGGCCGCCGCCGGGACGACGTACTTGCGGTCGACGCGGGTGAGCAGGGCGGCCTCCGCGACCAGCTGGTCGAGCCCGATGCCGGGGATCGCTTCCAGGTCGGGCCCGGCGCTCAGCGCAGCGGCGGTCATCGAGCAGTCCCGGACAGGGTGAGCGTCTCGGCGCTCGGCGCGGTCGGCCCGGTCGCGGCCTCCTCGCGCCAGCGCACGTCGACGAGCGTGGTGTCGTCGACGAGGTCGACCCGCTGCACGGTGGCGCTGCGCACGGTGCCCGGGAGGATCCGTTCCAGCGCGGTGATCAGGTCCACGTGCACCGGGTAGGCGCCGTCGAGGCGGAGCAGCTGCTGGTGGTCGCGCCGGAACATCCGCGGGCTGTCGGCAACCGCGAGCGCGGCCACGATCGTGCCCATGAGGGCGACCGTCAGGGGGATGGTCGTCGACCCGAGGCCGCCGAGCAGCCCGAGGGCCAGCGCCGAGAAGTAGTACGCCACCTCGTGCTGGCCCAGCTCCAGCGAGCGGAGCCGGATGATCGACAGCACGCCGAAGAGCCCGAGCCCGAGCCCGAGGGTGGCGTCGCTGCGGACGAGCGCGGTCGTCACCGCCAGCACGCCCACGTTGACGCCGAGGAACGCCACGACCAGCTCCCGCCGGTGGTGGCGCGGGTAGTAGAGCCCGAAGCAGAGGACGGTGATGGCGACGACGTCGGCGAGGTAGCCGTAGAGCAGTTCCATGCCCCGAACCCTCGGGGTCCGGCTTGGGAGGAGCCTCATACCTGCCTGTGGGGACGCTGTGACTCCCCGGCGGGACCGTCCCTCAGCCGCGAGCCGCGATCCTGCGCTGCTTCGCCACGAACCGGATCGACGCACGGCCGGTGAACCCGGGCGCGAGTCGGAACAGGCGGTGGGCGATCCGGGCCTGGACCGGCTCGATGACCAGCGCCTCCCCGTCGACCACCGCGGCCAGCACGCGCGCGGCGAGGGCGTCGGGATCGACCGGCTTGCGGATCCCCTGGCCCTTGAGGAAGAAGTCGCGCCCGCGAACGTCGCCGATCTCTCCCTTGTCGAGGATCGGGGTGTTGACGGCCGCGGGGCAGATCGCGGTGACCCCGACGCCGTGGGCGACCGCCTCGGAACGCAGGGCGAGCGAGAGCCCGACGACGGCGTGCTTCGTCATGACGTACGACGTGAGCAGCCCGGCCGCCATCAGGCCGCCGGCCGAGGCGGTGTTGACGATGTTGCCGCCGCCCTGCCGGATCATCTGCGGGTACGCCGCCGCGACGCCGTGGACGACACCGCGGATGTTGACGTCGATGATCGCGTTCCACTGGGCCAGGCTCAGGTCCTGGGTCTCGCCGATGAGGCTGATCCCGGCGTTGTTGAACATCAGGTCGAGGCGCCCGTGCTCGGCGACCACCTCGTCGACCAGCGCCTGCACCGCGTCGGCGTCGGTGACGTCGAGCTTGACGGCGTCCGGGTCGCCCGAGGGCGGTTCGAGGTCGGCGGCGATCGCGGTCGCGCCCGCGCCGCGCAGTGCAGTGACGAGGGCCGCCCCGATGCCGGAGCCGCCGCCGGTCACCACGGCGACCTTGCCGTCGTACCAGTCGGCAGGGAACACCTTGGCGCGGCTCACGAGAACGCCTTCATGATGATCCCGTTCAGGTCGGGGTAGCGCTGCAGGTGGGCGCCGCCGTTGATGTCGACGTTCTCGCCGGTGATCCAGCGGGCGTCGTCGGAGAGCAGGAAGCGGGCCAGGGCCGCGATCTCCGACGGCTCGCCGCTGCGGCCGAGCGGGGTGTTGTCCAGGTAGGCGTCGCGGATGCCGGGAATGTCCATCGCGGGCTGGGTGAGCGGGGTGACGACCAGGCCGGGGGAGACCGCGTTGACCCGGACCTGCCGGGGCGCGAGCTCGAGCGCGGTGACCTGGGTGAGCATCACCAGGCCGGCCTTCGCCGAGCAGTACGCCGCCAGCCCGGTGCCGGGCTGGCGCGCGTTGAGCGAGGAGATCGAGAGCATCGCGCCGCCGTCGTCGATCCGGGAGCCGCCGTGCTTGAGCACCAGGAACGACCCGGTGAGGCAGACGTCGATGACGCGCCGGAACTCGGCGGCGTCGTGGTCGACGACCGGGCTCAGCGTGCTCACGCCGGCGCAGTTCACGACACCGGTGAAGCCGCCGTGCTCGGCGACGACCGCGTCGAAGAGAGCGGAGACGGAGGCCTCGTCGGCGACGTCGACGGCGATGTAGTCGCTTCCATCAGCCGGGGGAGCGAGGTCGGCGACGACCACCGTGTGGCCGTGCTCCCGCAGGTCGTGGACGGTGGCCTCGCCGATGCCGGACGCACCGCCGATCACCACGGTGACCGGAGTTTGACGCTTGTCTGGATTGATTGACACGTGTCAAACGTAGCCCATACGGTAGGCCGTGTGAACCCCACCACAGCTGTCATCGGCGCCGGCATCAGCGGCCTCACCACCGGCAAGATGCTCGGCGACTACGGCGTGCCCTACACCTGCTTCGAGTCCTCTGACCGGGTCGGAGGCAACTGGGCGTTCGGCAACCCCAACGGGCACAGCAGCGCCTATCGCTCGCTCCACATCGACACGTCCAAGGAGCGGCTCTCCTTCCGGGACTTCCCGATGCCGGACCACTACCCGGACTTCCCGCACCACACCCAGATCAAGGACTACCTCGACTCCTACGCCGACGCGTTCGGGCTGCGGGAGAACATCGAGTTCGAGAACGGGGTGCAGCGCGCGCACCACGTCGAGGGCGGCGGCTGGGAGATCACCGACCAGGCGGGCGCCACCCGGCACTTCGACCACCTCGTCGTCGCCAACGGCCACCACTGGGACCCGCGCTACCCGGATTTCCCCGGTGAGTTCACCGGCGTCACCCTGCACTCGCACCACTACATCGACCCGCGCACGCCGTACGACTTCTTCGGCGCGCGGATCCTCATCGTCGGCATCGGCAACAGCGCCGCCGACATCGCCGTCGAGCTCTCCTCCAAGTCTCTCCAGACCAAGGTCACGCTGTCGACCCGGTCGGGTGCGTGGATCGTCCCCAAGTACGTCGGTGGTCGCCCGGCCGACACGATGTATCGCACGACGCCGCACCTGCCACTGGCCTGGCAGCGCAAGATCATGCAGTGGGGCCAGGTGTTCAACGGCTCCAACGGCGCGCTCTACGGGCTGCCCGAGCCCAACCACAAGTTCTTCGAGGCCCACCCCACCCAGTCGGTCGAGCTGCCGCTGCGGCTCGGGTCGGGCGACGTCACCCCGAAGCCGAACGTCAGCCGCCTCGACGGGTCCACCGTCCACTTCGACGACGGCACCAGCGACGACTTCGACATCATCGTGTGGGCGACGGGCTACAACATCACGTTCCCGTTCTTCGACCCCGACTTCCTCAGCGCCCCGGACAACCACCTCCCGCTCTACAAGAGGATGTACAAGCCCGGTGTCGACGACCTCACGTTCGTCGGCTTCGCGCAGGCCACCCCGACGTTGTTCCCGTTCGTGGAGTCCCAGGCCCGGCTCGCCGCCGCGCACCTCGTCGGCGCCTACGCGCTGCCGTCGGTCGCGGACATGGAGCGGGTCATCAAGGAGGACGAGGCGAAGTACATCGGGCACGTGCTCGCGACGCCGCGCCACACCCAGCAGGTCGACTACTTCATCTACGAGCACGACATCCGCGCCCGCGAGATCCCGGCCGGCCGCAAGCGCGCCCTTGCCGCGCAGGCCGTCGGGCGATGAGCACGGGGACGCCGAACCCCGCCGAGGGCGCCTGGAACCGGTTCGTCGACCGGCGGGGGCCCAACCGGGGCGACGCCCGCCGCGACAGCCTGCTCCAGGCGTTCGACGAGCTGCTGCGCGAGCAGTCGCTCGACGAGATCAATGTCGCGGAGATCTCACGCCGGGCCGGCGTGACCCGATCGGCCTTCTACTTCTACTTCGAGAACAAGCCGCTCGCCGTGATGGCACTGATGGCCGACCTGTACGACGCCGCGGCCGAGGCCAACGAGATCCTGGTCAAGGCCGAGGGCGACCCGGAGGAACGGATCCGAGGCGCGATCTCGCTGCTCTTCGACTCCGTCGACAGCAGCCCGCACACCTACCGCGCGCTGCTCGACGCCCGCGGCTCCAGCCCCGAGGTCCGCCGGACGTGGGACGCCGGGCTCGCGGACTTCGGCGGCGTCATCGCCGGGATGATCGAGACCGAGCGCGCCGCCGGCCGTGCCGCAGCCGGCCCGGACGCCCACGCGCTCGCCGCGGTCCTGCTCGACCTCAACAACCACGGCCTCGAACGGCACGCCGTGGGTTCCGGTCCGCCGCGCGAGCAGCACATCGAGGCGCTGGCCTGCGTCTGGCTGCGCACCATCTACGGCACCACCGACGGCCTCACGGACGGCCCTACCGACGAGCTCAGGAGCACCCGATGACCCCCGCCACCACCACGTTCGTCTCCGACGGCACCACCTGCGAGGCGTGGCACTACGTCGCCGCGCACGAGGGCCTTGCCACCGATGCCGGTCGCCCGGTCGTCGTCATGGCCCACGGCCTCGGTGGCACCAAGGACTCCGGGCTGGCGCCGTTCGCCGAGGGCTTCGCCGCGGCAGGACTCGACGTCCTCCTCTTCGACTACCGCGGGTTCGGTGGCAGCGGCGGGTCGCCCCGGCAGGTGGTCTCGCTGGAGGCACAGCTCGCCGACTACCGCGCCGCGATGGCCGGCGCCGCCACGCTGCCGGGCGTCGACCCCCAGCGGATCGTGCTGTGGGGCGTCTCCCTCGCGGGGGGCCACGTCCTCCGGGCCGCGGCCGACCGCACCGACGTGGCGGCGGTCGTCTCCGTCGTCCCGATGGTCGACGGGCTGGCCGCCGCGCGCCACGCCACGGCGACGCACAGCACGGGCGAGCTCCTGCGGGCGACCGGGCGCGGGATCCGCAGCCGGGTGTCGGCCCGCGCGGGCCGCAGTCACGTGATGATGCCGATCGTCGCGCGCCCGGGTGAGGTGGGCGCGATGACCCTGCCCGGCGCGCTGGAGGACTACCTCGCCATCGCCGGACCGACCTGGCGCAACGAGATCGCCGCCGACGTCGGCCTCGAGCTCGGCAGCCGCAAGCCGCAGGCTGCTGCAGCGCACCTCCAGTGCCCGCTGCTCGTCCAGATCGCCGACTTCGACCAGAGCGCGCCGCCGTACGCCGCCGCGAAGGCGGCCTTCAAGGGCAAGGCCGAGGTCCGGCACTACCCCTGCGACCACTTCGACGTGTTCGCCGGCAAGCCGTGGCACGAGTCGACCCTGTCCCACGCGGTGGCGTTCCTGACCCGTCACCTGTCCAAGGACCTGACCAACGAGCGGGAGACCGTCGATGCCTGAGACCGTCCAGCAGCTCGTCCACGCCCTCGCGGACAGCACCGCCGTCGGGATCGCGTTCGAGGACCGCACGTGGACCTGGGCCGAGACCGTCGGCGACGCGGCCGCGCGGGCCCGGGTGCTGCGGTCGTGGGCCGATCCCGACCGGCCCCTCCACGTCGGCGTGCTCATGGAGAACACCCCGGAGCTGGTTCGTGCGCTGCTGGCCGGAGCGGTCGGTGCCCACGTCACGGCGGGCATCAACGCGACGCGTCGCGGGGAGGCCCTCGCGGCCGATGTCCGGCGGGCCGACTGCCAGGTCCTGCTCACCGACGCCGAGCACCTGCCGCTGCTCGACGGTCTCGACCTCGGGGGAGCGCGGGTCGTCGACACCGACGGCGCCGAGTGGGCCGAGCTGACCGGCGCCGCCTCGCGCGACGTCGACGGGTTCGCCGAGGTCGGCGCGATGGACACGTTCATGCTGATCTTCACCTCGGGCACCAGCGGCGAGCCGAAGGCCGTCCAGGTCAGCAACTTCATGGTCGTGATGTCCGGCAGCGTGCTGTCGGAGAAGTACGCGATCACACCGGAGGACGTCTGCTACTGCGCGATGCCGCTGTTCCACTCCAACGCCATCATGGCGTCGTTCGCCGTCGCGCTCTCCGGCGGCGCGACGATCGCCCTGGCCCGTAAGTTCAGCGCGACCCGCTTCCTGGCCGACGTCCGCTCGTTCGGCGCGACGTACATGAACTACGTCGGAAAGCCGCTGGCCTACGTCCTCGCGACGCCCGAGCAGCCCGACGACGCCGACAACACCCTCCGCGTCGCCTTCGGCAACGAGGCCTCCGACCGTGACATCAAGGAGTTCGAGCGCCGGTTCGGGTGCACCGTCTGGGACGGCTTCGGCTCGACGGAGACCGCGGTCATCATCACCCGGACCGACGACACCCCGCTCGGCTCGATCGGCCAGCCGTTCGACGGCGTCGCGGTCTACGACCGCGAGACCCGGACGGAGTGCCCGCGCGCCGTGTTCGACGAGCACGGCGCGGTCGCGAACCTCGACGAGGCCGTCGGCGAGCTGGTCAACACCCAGGGTGCGGGCTTCTTCAGCGGCTACTACAACGACGAGGCCGCCACCGCCGCCCGTCTCGACGGCGGCATGTACTGGTCCGGCGACCTCGGCTACCGGGACGAGGCCGGCTTCGTCTACCTCGCCGGCCGCACCGACGACTGGCTCCGGGTCGACGGCGAGAACCTCGCCGCCGCGCCGATCGAGGCGCTCCTCCTGCGCCACCCCGCGATCAGCCAGGCCTGCGTCTACGCCGTCCCCGACGCCAACGTCGGCGACCAGCTGATGGTGACCCTGGTCCTGCGGGACGACGCGAAGCTCGGGCCGGCCGACCTCGAGGCCTTCCTCGCCGAGCAGCCCGACCTCTCGCCGAAGGCCTGGCCCCGCTACGTCCGGATCGCCGACGAGGTCCCGACGACGGCGACCAACAAGGTCATCAAGCGCCAGCTGCGCGCCGAGGGCACCGACACCACCGACCCGGTCTGGGAGCGCGAGGAGCGCGGCAGGTCCTACGCCGAGCGCTGAGACTGCGCCCTCCGGGCACCGTCAGTCGTTGTCGGTCTCGACGCTGAACCGCGGCGCACCACCGACACAACGGGCCTCGACCTTCGTCTCCCGTTCGCCGTCCACCGAGCGGAACTTCACCTCGATCTCCTCGCCGCCCCCGTGCTCGCGCTTCTCGATCTGGTAGCCGTTGCTAGGACTCGCGCCGTCGAGCCGGATCGACGCGCCGGAGCAGGACACCCTCAGGAAGCCGGCTTCGCCCTGCCACGTGCTGGTCCGGCGGATCGGGGACGGGTCCTGGGTCGCGGTGGAGGACGGCGGTGGCGGTGGAGGCGGTGTCGGGGAGGACGGCGGTGCTGCGGTGGTCGGCGGTGCTGCGGTCGTCGGTGGTGCCTCGGACGACGGGCCGTCGGGGGTCGTGCTGGGATCCGAGGAGCCGGCGGTGCGGGTCGGTTGATCGCTGCGGCGGTCCTTGGGGGATGCGCTCGGCGGGGTCGGTTCGTCGCTGACGACCGAACCGGTCGGGACCCCAGGGTCGCTGGAGCCATCGGTGAGCACACCCTCGCCCGCGCTGTCGATGACCGACCAGGCCAGGACAGCGACCATCGCGACGACGACGACCCAGGCGAGCGGGGCGCCGATCCACCAACTTTTCCTCATCGCGTCCATTCTCCCTGCTGCCGGCAACCGTGGCTCCGTTCCCGTACCTTCGACCCATGGCGAGCGTGGTCGTGGTGGAGGACGATCCCGAGATCAGGCGTGCCCTCGTCAGTGGTCTCGCCGATCGCGGTCATGCGGTCACGTCCTTCCCTGCGGGGCTGCCGGTTCTCGAGCTCGTGGCCAAGGACGCGCCCGACGTCGTCGTGCTGGACCTCGGTCTGCCCGACATCGGGGGCGAACAGCTTCTCTCGATGATCCGAGCGATCTCGGCCGTGCCCGTCATCGTCGTGACGGCGCAGGACGACGACCGATCGATCGTGGCGACCCTCGACGCGGGCGCCGACGACTACGTCGTGAAGCCCTTCGGGATCGAGCAGGTCGCGGCCCGCATCCGCGCGGTGCTGCGCCGCTCCGCTGCTGCTCCTGACGGTGGCCCGATCCGGGTCGGGGAGCTGGAGGTGGACGCGCGCAGGCGGACGGCGAGCGTCGCCGGCCGTGAGCTCGACCTCGCGCGCCGCGAGTTCGACCTGCTCCTCGCGCTGGCGTCGCGGGCCGGTGAGGTTGTCACCAAGCGCGAGCTGCTGGCGGAGGTGTGGCAGCAGCCGTACGGCGGTGCCGACCGCACGCTCGACGTTCATCTCTCGCTGCTGCGCCGCAAGCTCGGCGAGACCGCGGCGGAGCCGCGCTTCCTGCACACGGTGCGCGGCGTCGGCGTACGACTCGTGGAGCCACCGGGGAGTCGCGTCGGATGAGGCGGCGGATCGGCTGGCTGGTCGCGGCGACCACATCAGCGGTCATCCTCGGCTTCGTCATCCCGCTGTGCCTGCTGGTCCAGACGCTCGCCCACGAGCGGGCGGTCAGCAACGCCCAGGACGATGCCGACGACGTCGCGCTCCTCGTCTCCGGGCTGCACGGTGATCCCGGCCTCTCCGACGTGGTCGGGACGGCCACCTCCGCCATGGCCGCCACGACGAGCGTCGTGACCCCGGACGGCGCTGTGCTCGGCGCCCGGGTCGACGGCCTCGAGGACGACCCGGACGTCCGCCGTGCGGCGCAGGGCGAGGCGTTCACCGACGAGGACGACGACGTCACCATCCTGACTCCGGTCGTCACCGCCGACGGGACCTACGTCGTGCGGGCACAGGTCTCCGAGGACCAGCTCGCCGCCGGGGTGACGCGTGCCTGGCTGGCGATCGGGTTCCTCGGTGTGGTGCTCATCGTCGCGGCGATCCTCATCGCCGACCGGTTCGCTCGGCGAATCGCGACACCGGTCAACGACCTGGCCCGCGTCGCGCGCCGTCTCAGCGACGGCGAGCTCGAGCTGCGCGCCGAGCCGTCGGGGCCGCCGGAGACCGTGGACCTCGGCTCTGCGATCAACGAGCTGGCCGACCGGATCAGCGAGCTGCTGGTGGCCGAGCGGGCGGCCGTGGGTGACCTCTCCCATCGGCTGCGGACCCCCGTCACCGCCTTGCGCCTGGACGCCGAGCAGGTCGCCGAGCCCGAGCTGGCGCACCGGCTGCAGAGTCACGTCGCCCACCTCCAACGCACCGTCGACGCGATCGTGCGAGATGCGCGCCGCCCGGTGAGCCACACCATCAGGGCCGGCTGTGACGCCCGGGCGGTCGTCGCCGACCGGATGGCGTTCTGGTCGGCGCTCGCCGAGGACCAGGGACGAAGGGTTGAGGTCCGCCTCACCGCGGGGCCGGCCCCGGTCGTGGTCGACGCAGGCGATCTGACCGACGTCTTCGACGTCCTGCTCGACAACGTGTTCGCCCACACGCCGGAGGACGCGGCGATCGCGGTCACGATGAGCGCCGACGACGCCCATGTGGTCGTCGAGGTCGCCGATACCGGTCCCGGCATCCAGCCGCGGGCTGTCGGCGAGCGGACGGGTTCGACCGGGCTGGGTCTCCAGATCGCGCGCCGGACCGTCGCCGCGATCGGCGGGACGCTCGACCTGCGGTCCGACGGCGGCACCACCGTGGTGGTGCGGCTGCCGGCGGCCGCGCCGCCGATGTCCTGACTCAGTCGTCGTCGCGGTCGTCGTCCTCGTCCCGGTCGTCGTCCTCGTCCCGGTCGTCGTCCTCGTCGCGGTCGTCGTCCTCGTCGCGGTCGTCGTCCTCGTCGCGGTCGTCGTCCTCGTCGCGGTCGTCGTCCTGGTCGTCCCGGTCGTCGTCGTCGCTTCCTGCGTCGTCATCGGGTTCTTCCTCGGAGTCGTCGAAGGAGGGGGAGTCGTCGCGGGCGGTGGTCCGGTCCGGTCCGGGCCCCCGCCGGTCGCCGGGACCGGACGGCGCTGCCACCTGCTGCACCGTGACCGGCGGAGCGGTGACGTACTCGGTGACGGTGCGCTCCTCGGTGCGCACGCACACCTCGCCTCGGAGCTCCGTGTCCTTGGGGCACGGGGCGAACTTCGTGACGCGCCCCGGTCGTGACGGTGGTGCTCCGGTCGCCGGCGCTTGGGCGGCGACCGTCTCCTCGGGCGCGAACGCCTGGTAGGAGACGAATCCGGTGGTGACGGCGGGGGCTGCACCGACGGCTGCCACNNNNCTGCACCGACGGCTGCCACGGCCAAGCTGGTGATGTTCATGCCGCCACGGTGGGGCCGGACGGCACAAGAGCGCCTCGCGAGGACGTCAAGCCTCCCTCAACCCTGCGCGCTTGGAGTTGAGGTGTTCTTGAGGAACGGCTGAGGCCGTCGTGCGGTGAGACGACCGACCATCGATCTCGACCAGTGACCAGCGGAGGGGATGGACATGACGTACGACGCACGGAGCCGGGACCGCTTCCGATGGGTGGTGGCCGCCGTCACCGGCCTGGCCGCCTGCGGCGGGGCCGCCGCGACCGGCGCGCTGACCGGGATGGCCGAGGCCGACCTGGCCCAGGACTCCGCCCAGAAGGCGAGCGCCGCGACCGCAGCACCGGCGGGGGCTCGGCCACGCCGACCGCGGGTCGTGGTGAAGGAGCGTCCCGTCCGCACCCGTGTGGTCACCCGGGTGGTGCGCGTCACCGTCGGCGGCGGACAGGTCAGCGCTCCCGCGAGCGTCTCGAGCAACGGAAGCCCGAACAGCGGCCCGTCCAGCAACCAGGGTCGGAGCGGCAACAACGGCAGGTCGGGTCCCCGACCGGCCCCGCAGGCACCGCCGCCCGCGCCCGAGCCGCCGCCGACCCAGACGTCGGGGTCCTGAGGTGGGGTACGGCGTGCGGACGTGGCGGGTGTGGAGCACCTACGTCCGCCTCTGCGTGACCGACGACCGGCTGCTGCCCGAGGCCGTGGCGCTGACCCGGCGCGTCCTCGCGGAGGTGGACCGGACCTGCAGCCGGTTCCGCGAGGACTCCGACCTGACCAGGCTCAACGCCGCTCCCGGTCGGTGGGTGGAGGTCGACCCGCTGCTGGTGGAGGCCACCCGGGTCGCGGTGGAGGCGGCGCGAGTGACCGACGGGCTGGTCGACCCCTGCGTGGGCCGGGCCCTGGTCACCTGGGGGTACGACGTCGACCTCGCTCGGCTGGTCGACCGGCCGCCGGTCGCGGTCCCGCCGCTCGGCCCGCCGATCGCGGACTGGCGCGAGATCCGTTGGGACGACGGCGCTGTCCGGCTTCCCGCCGACTGCCTGCTCGACCTCGGGGCGACCACCAAGGCGTGGGCTGCGGACCTGGTCGCCGAGGAGGTTGCGGACACGCTCGGGTGCGGTGTCGCGATCAGCCTCGGCGGCGACGTCCGGACGATCGGGGACGTCGGGGTGCGGTGGCCGGTCCGGGTCACCGAGACCGAGTCCGCCGGCGACGGGGAGGTCG
>NZ_JACEFC010000116.1 GCF_014180715.1 Nocardioides stalactiti
GCCACCGCGACGGCCGGCTCGTCGTCGGTGCTCCGGTGCGTGAGGACGCGCCGCCACAAGGTCGGCAGCTGGGCGACGAGTCGCGCCGACTCGGTCGCGAACAGCGGCGCCGAGACCAGGGCGCTCACCAGTACGAGGGAGCGGAGCCCGGCCGGCTGGCGGAGCGCGTGCTCGAGGGCGAGCATCCCTCCCCACGAGTGCCCCAGGACGTGCACGTCGTCGAGCCCGAGGTGGTCGCGGACCGCCTGGACCTCGTCGACGAAGGTCTCGAGCGTCCACAACGCCGGGTCATGGGTCCGGTCGGAGCGGCCCGCGCCGAGCTGGTCGTAGAAGACGACCTGACGACCGGTGTCAGCCAGCGCGGCGAGCGGCGTCAGGAGGTGGCTGGTCGAGCCGGGTCCGCCGTGGATGAGCAGCAACGGCGGCTTGCCGCGGTCCTCGCCGACCACGCGGTACCAGACACGGTGGTCGCGGAAGGTGATGTGGCCCTCGCCCATGCCGGCACGCTACTGCGGTCAGGCCGAGGGCTGGGCCCGTTCGCCCGGCTCGGGCTCGGCCTCCGGTGACCCCTCGGGTCCCTCGGACGCCGCCGGCGCCTCGGCGGTCGTCTGGGCCCGCCGGCGGCGGTGGCGCAGCTCCACGAACCGGCCGCGGACCCCGCCGCGCTTGTCGACGTCGGTGCCGTCGAGCTCGGTGCCGGGCTGGTTGACGGCCCGGTAGGCGGCGCGGGAGATCGGCAGCACGCCCTCGCCGCGATAGCTCTCCAGGGCGGCTTCCTCCGCGGGTGCCTCGTCGAGGGCCGCCAGCACGGAGGGGAGCAGGACGTTGGCCAGGGCGCGGTAGCCCTCGGCGGAGGGGTGGAACTGGTCGGGGCCGAACAGCACCGTCGGCGCGGCCGCGAACTCCGGGCCGAGGACGTCGCCGAGCGACACCGATCGGCCGCCCTCCTCGACGGTGGCGACCGTCTGGGCGGCGGCGAGCCGACGCGACCAGACCCTCGCCACCTGGCGGAGCGGGGGAGCGATCGGCTCGATCGTGCCGAGGTCGGGGCAGGTGCCGACGACCACCTTGGCGCCGGCCCGCGTGAGACGTCGTACGCCGACCGACAGGTGGCGGACCGACTGCGCCGGCAGCACCGTGTGGGTGACGTCGTTGCCGCCGATGAGGATGACGGCGACCTCCGGCTCGATGAGGAGCGCACGGTCGATCTGGGCCTTGAGGTCGGAGGACCGGGCGCCGACGACGCAGAAGGACTTGAGGTAGACCCGGCGGTGCGCGTGCCGCGCGACGCCGCTGGCGAGCATCGCGCCCGGGGTCTGCTCGACCCGGTCCACGCCGTAGCCGGCCGCGCTGGAGTCGCCGAGCAGGGCGACCCGGATCGCCGGTCCCGGACGTCCGCGGCCGTACCACCCGCTCGGGTCCGGGGGCGGCTCGTCGAGCGGGTCGCCGATGATCCGCCGAGCGAGCTTGGCCTCGGCGACCATGACGCCGTACAGACCGGCGCTGATCGCGCCCACGCCGCCGCCGCCGTACAGCGCGGCGGAGGCCAGCTTCCGAGCTGCGGCGGTCTTGCTCACGGCCTCACTCTACGGAGCCGCCCGCGGGACCGGGACCGAGGACCCGCTCGGCCCGGTCAGCGCAGCCCGCGGAGCGCGGTGCGCGCCTCCGCCCGGGACGACGGTGGGATCCCCGCGTCGAGGCCCAGTCCGTAGCGGAGGTGCTTGCGCGCCGCCTCGTCCAGACCGACCGCGTCCTCGATCAGGCCACGGTGGATCCAGAAGACCGCGTCGGGGGTGCCGAGCCGGGTCGCGAGCCGGGTGTAGCGCAACGCGTCCTCGGACCGGCCGACACGGTGCAGCGCCCATCCGAGCGCGTCCGCTGCGGGGACGCCCTTGCGAGCGCGCCACTCCGAACGGGCCGCAGCCAGCCCGACGCGCGGGTCGTCGTAGTCGGACATGAAGAGCGCGACGTCGAGCTCGCGGCCGAGCTCGGCGCTCGTCTTGGTCGACGCGTAGTCGACGAGCTTCTCGGCCTGCGCGGCGGCGAGGTCGTCGCGGCCGAGCACGAGGTAGATCTCGAGGAGCTCGACGAGGTGCTCGGGGTGGTCGGCGCGGTCCACCACGCGCTCCCAGAGGTCCGCCGCGCTCGCGTAGCGGCCCTGCGCCATGTGGAGCCGAGCCCGTGAGATCAGGGCAGGCAGGTAGTCGGGGTCGATCCGGCGGACCTCGCCGAGCAGCGCGCTGGTGCGGCCCAGGCGTCCACTGCGGCGCTCGACGTCGGCCAGCAGGGTCAGCAGGTGCGCACGGTCGCCGAGGATGGCCGAGGAGAGGGCGCCTCGCAGGACCTGGGCGGCGCGGTCGATGTCGCCGCGCAGCTCGTAGGCGTAGGCGTACCGAGCCACCACGCCGACCCCCGGCTGGCGGCGGTCGGCGGTGCGGAGGGCCGTGAGCTGGTCGTCGTAGCGACCCAGCTCGGTGATGGCGTCGATCCTGAGGAGGAGGGCGGCCGGGTGGTAGGGGTCGATCGCCAGTGCCTCGTCGGCCGCTGCCAGCGCGTCGGTGAAGTCGTGACCGACGGCGAGGAGGGCGGAGCGTGCGGTGAGGGCGCCGACGTTGTCGTCCGGCTGGATCTCCAGCGACCGGGTGACTGCGTCCTCCGCTCGGTCGTACAGCGTCGTGTCGCCACTGACCCGCACCTGCTCGACGTACGCCAGGGCCAGGTTGGCCCAGGTGACGTGGTCGTCCGGGACGCGGTCCACGGCGTCCTCGAGCTGGGCGATCACGGCGGTGAGGTCGCGCCCGTCCCCGGGCTCGATCCGTACGTCCGGCGCGCCGGTCCGTGCCGGTTCAGGAGCCGAGCGGGAGGCGATGCCGATACCGCCGGAGACCGCGAGGACGAGGGAGATGCCGAGGACGAGGATGTACTTGCGCACGGGGGGTTCCTTCCGAGCGGGCCGGGCGCGCTCGCGCGCGGCCGGACCGGTTCGATCAGCTGGCCGGCAGGAGCCGGGGACGCCGGTGGTTGCGGACCATCAGGACAGCTCCCGCGAGGAGCCCGCCGCCGCCTGCTCCGGTGAGCAGGAGCGGGACCACCCCGTTGCCGAGGAGGTCGTCGATCGCGCCCTGGAGACCGTCCTGCTCACGCGGGGACGGTGCGCTCGCGGAGTGCGGGGCAGGGTCGCTGCCGCGCGCCGGGAGCGCCAGGTAGGGGAACACGTCGAGGAACTCCACGTCGTTGGCCCCGACCCCGTCACCGAGGTCGTTCGGCTGCCCGACGAGCTCACCCTCGACCACCTGGAGAGCGATGTCGATCACGTCGTCGGCAAGGCGTCGCCCGTTGGGGAAGCCCTGGGTGTCGCCGCCGAGCACGCCGAGCGAGCTCGGGTCCTCGGTGACCGGCGTGGTCATGTTGAGCCGCAGCTGCTCGCTGGGCGTCACGCCTTCCGGCTGGTTGAGGCCCTCGACGCCGGTGAGGAACACCGAGACGAGATCGTTGCGCGGCTCGGCCGGAGCGTCGACGCCGTACACGGCCTCGATCAGCTTCGGAAGCTCGGGCTTGGTCACGTAGTCCAGGAACTGGGTGTCGTTGCTCGGACGCGAGGCGTTGAAGCGGTTCTTGTCCTTGAGCGGGATGACCACCTCGTTGACGAGCGGCATGCCGAGGCGCGAAACCTGGCGGTACTTGCCGTCAACGCCCCGTCGGTCGGTCGTCGACCAGATCCCGATGATCGGGTTGGCCTCGACGTTGCCCCTGTCGGCCAGCGCGTCGCGGGGGACCTGGAGGGCGACCGAGTTCACGTTGAAGCCCGCCAGGGTGTCGTCGCCGGCCTCGGAGAAGTCGCCGCCGTAGAGGAGGTCGAAGACCCGGAGGTCGAGGAAGAACGGGTCCTCGGCCTGACCGGCGAAGGTCCGGTAGCGGTCGCCCGGCCCGGCCTTGGTGACGCCGGCACGGCGCAGCTCGCCGTAGTCGGGCATCGAGCCCTCGCCCACGTCGGACGGGACGACCCGGCGGTTCTTGACGAGCACCTTGGTCTTCTTGTTGGCGATCCGCTCGAGGCGGTAGGTCTGGTAGTAGTTCAGGTTCTCGTCGTTCAGCGACGTCACCGGACCGGTCGCGTAGAGGAACGTGTCGCCACTGACGTAGTGGTCCTTGAAGGTCCACCGGAAGGTCACGTCAGGCTTGGTGTCGCCGTCGTTGTCGACCTTGATGTTGTAGCGGGCGTCGGTCGCGAAGGAGTAGAAGTTGGGACCACCGCCCGGCTCCTCGAACGGGATCCAGTTGGCGATCAGGGTGACCGTGTTCTCCCGCTCGGGGCTCCGGAACGCGTAGAGGTCGGTCGTGTCGTACTGCGGGAGCCCGGCGATGAGCGGGGCCTCCCGGTGGCTGGAGCTGCTCGCGGGCGCGGGTCCGAGCCCCGCGATGCCGGCGACCAGGAGCAGGCCCCCGGCACCCGTCAGTGCCAGCGCGGTCTTCGACCGGCCGGCAGTACTGCTCAATCTCATGAGTTTCCCCTTCGCTCGACCCGGTCCGTGTGACACGAGCCACACGGGGTTCGGACCGCTCGCTCGATCGGATTGGACGCACGTTTGCCTCGGCGTGTCGTCTAGGTTGAGCGCATGGAGTACGTCGACTCGCTTCTGGACCTGATCGGCAACACCCCTCTCGTGCGGCTCAGCCGCACCCTCGACCTGCCCGGCGGTGACGCGGGACCTCTGGTGCTGGCGAAGGTCGAGTACCTCAACCCCGGCGGTTCGGTGAAGGACCGGATCGCGTCGCGCATGATCGAGGCGGCCGAGGCCTCCGGCGCGCTGCAGCCGGGCGGGACGATCGTCGAGCCCACGTCCGGCAACACCGGCGTCGGACTGGCGATGGTCGCGCAGCAGAAGGGCTACCACTGCGTGTTCGTCTGCCCCGACAAGGTGAGCGTGGACAAGCGCAACGTGCTCAAGGCCTACGGTGCCGAGGTCGTCGTCTGCCCGACGGCGGTGGCGCCCGAGCACCCCGACTCCTACTACAACGTCTCCGACCGGCTCGCGTCGCAACCGGGTGCGTGGAAGCCCGACCAGTACTCCAACCCGCACAACCCGCGGTCGCACTACGAGGACACCGGCCCGGAGATCTGGCGCCAGACCGAGGGCCGCATCACGCACTTCGTCTGCGGCATGGGCACCGGCGGCACGATCAGTGGCGTCGGTCGGTACCTCAAGGAACAGAATCCCGACGTCAAGGTCATCGGCGCCGACCCGGCCGGGTCGGTCTACTCCGGCGGCACCGGTCGTCCCTACCTGGTCGAGGGCGTCGGCGAGGACTTCTGGCCCGAGACCTACGACCGCACCGTCGCCGACCGGGTGATCGAGGTGTCCGACGCAGACTCGTTCGCGTTCAGCCGGCGGCTCGCGCGCGAGGAGGCGATGCTCGTCGGCGGGTCGTCGGGGATGGCGGCGTTCGCCGCTGCCCAGGTCGCTCGCGAGCTCGCCGGGACGCCGGAGGGCAAGGACGCGGTGATCGTCGTGCTGCTGCCGGACTCGGGCCGTGGCTACCTCACCAAGGTCTTCAACGACGACTGGCTCTCGCAGTACGGCTTCAGCACCGGTCAGGCGCGACCCTCGCGCACGGTGGGTGAGGTGTTGCGGGGCAAGACCGGCTCGCTGCCCGACCTCGTGCACACGCACCCCAACGAGACCATCGCCGAGGCGGTCGCCATCCTCCAGGAGTACGGCGTCTCGCAGATGCCGGTCGTCCGCGCGGAGCCGCCGATCGTCGCGGCCGAGGTCGCCGGGTCCGTCTCCGACCGGGCGCTCATGGACGCCCTGTACGCCGGCCAGGCCCGGCTCACCGACTCGGTGGAGCAGCACATGTCGCCGCCGCTGCCGACGGTCGGGTCCACCGAGGACGCGCAGGACGCTGTCGTGATGCTGGAGTCGGCGGACGCCGTCCTCGTCCAGGAGGACGGCAAGCCCGTCGGCGTGCTGACGCGTCAGGACCTGCTGACGTTCCTCGCCCGGTGACGACCCGCGGATGGGCCAGCAGGTGAGCCCGCCGACGGCTCAGGTCGACCTGCCTCCGGGCGTGCGGGAGGCGCGGGTCGGGGACGCCGCCGACATCGTGCGCCTGGTGCGGGCGCTCGCCGACTACGAGCGGGAGCCGGACGCCGCTGTCATCACCCCCGAGCTGGTCGAGCGGTGGCTCTTCGGGGACGACGCGGTCGCCTCGGCGCTGGTCGCGGAGGTCGACGGTCGCGTGGTCGGCATCGCGGTCTGGTACCGCAGCTACTCGACCTGGACGGGCGTGCCGGGCATCTACCTCGAGGACCTGTTCGTCGAGCCTGACCACCGCGGAGCCGGCTTCGGACGGGCGTTCCTGGTCGCGCTCGCCCGGATCGCGCTCGCACGCGGCTACCAGCGCTTCGAGTGGGTCGTCCTCGACTGGAACACTCCGGCCATCGAGTTCTACGACGCGCTCGGGGGTCGGCCGATGCAGGGCTGGACGACCTACCGGGTCGACGGGGAGCGGCTGGCGGCGCTGGGGTTGATGGCGGTGGGGGACACGCCTGGCTAGTGCAGGTGGTCCGCGAGCCGGCCCTCGGCGCCGAACAGCTCCTCGGACCAGGTCCGCAGCAGCTCTTCGTTGTCGTGGTCGGAGGGGTGGAAGTCCGTGCGCAGGTAGTCGGCCAGGCTGCGCCGAACGTCGGGCTCGAGGAACGGCGAGCTTCCCAGCCGGCGGATGCTGCGGAGCAGCCGGACCGGGTTGTACGTCGCACGGTCGCCCAGCATCGAGAGGATGGTGGCGATCACGACCAGTCCGATGAGGCCGAACGACTGCACGACGAAGCCGAACCGACGGACCCGCTCCGAGCCGCCGATCGCCCGGTAGACGTCGAACGCCACCGCCTTGTGCTCGGTCTCCTCCAGGGCGTGCCAGAGGAGGATGTTGCGGACCTCGGTGTCGCCGAGCAGGTCCTGGGCCGACGGCTTGGTGAGCAGGCACTCGGCGAGCGTCGCCGTGTAGTGCTCGAGCGCGGCGGTGTAGCTGAGGTTGACCTTGGCCGGAGCGCGCTTGGTGGCGTCGGCCAGCGCCCACTTCACGAACCGGGCGACCCGGTGGGTGGGGTAGCCCATCTCCTGGAGCCGTCGGTTGAGCTCGCGGTGCTCCCGCCCGTGCGTGACCTCCTGGCCGATGAACCCCTTGACCTGCTCCTTGAGCACCGGGTCGGTCACCTGGCCGGCGTAGTGCTGGACGGACCGCACGAAGAAGTCCTCGCCCGGCGGGAAGGTGGCCGACAGCACCGCCACGACGTGGCTCATGATGAGGTCGTCGTCGACGAAGTGGTGGCGTAGCGACCCGGACGGGTAGCGGAACCGGATCCGGCGGACGGGGAGAGAGCGGTCGGAGCTGACCATGTCTCCGAGGGTAGGGCGTTCGACCGCCCCACGCATCCCTCAGCGGGCGCGGATCATGTAGTGCACCGGCGTCGCGTTGTCCCCGGCACCGACGATGAAGTCGACGGTCAGTTCGGCTGCGAAGAATTGGCCGCTGGTGTGCGGATCGCGGGTGGTGACCAGCCCTGTTGCGGCGAGAGCGTCGAACACCTGTCGCGCCGCCTGGTCGCGAGGTGCGTCGATCTCGACGTCGATCTCCCACGTCCCGGCCAGCACCACCGCGGATACGACGTCTCCTACGAGAGCGTCGCGGGGGATCGGCAACTGTGCGTCGAGATCTTCGGGCGCCACGGACACGCTCAGCGACTCGAGAGGGACCTCGGGCCGCAGGGTGGACGTGCTGTTGCCGCCGCTCGATGCCTCGTCGGCATCGTCGGTGCAGGCGGCGAGAGCCAGGCTGAGACAGACGAGTAGCAACACTGCCGAGCGACGGTGGCGGAGTGCGCTAGAGGACAACTTCTACCCCTCTGAGTACGGATGGTGATCGCGGAAACGTAGCAGCCGCTTTCCAGCAGACATCGGCTCCGCCGGACCTGACAACCGATTGCGGCCCGAGGGGTGTCCACTTTCCCCGATGGTGCGTTGCCTCTCCACAGGCGGGTCCTGAGGTGTTTCGTAGTGTCGGAGGTGGGGTCTTTACTGTTCGGTATGGATCTCGGGACCGCCTCGCTGTTCGACCTCCCCGCGGCGCGGGTCGAGGTCGACGGAGCGACGCTGTCGGGGGCGGCGCCGGCGTCGGCGAGCGATGTGCTGCTGTCGGGGATCCGGGCGGTGCAGGGGGTGATCGCGGCGCAGGAGGTCGAGAAGGTGCGGGCGGTCGCGGAGTGGGCGGCGCTGCACGCCGTCGACGACGAGACGACCGCGGCGACGCTGACCGAGCGGGGGCTCGACACCGGCGTGCCGGTCGCGGGTCCGGGCGCGCCGTTGGTCTCCGACTTCGCGGTGATGGAGCTCGCTGCCGTGCTGGGTCGGACGCTCGACTCGGGACGGTCCTACGTCGGACAGGTCGTCGAGCTGGCGTGGCGGCTGCCGCGCACCTGGACCCGCGTGCTCGCCAGCGAGGTGCCGGTGTGGAAGGCCCTCAAGATCGCCGACACCACCCGGATCCTGCCCGCCGACGCCGCTGCGTACGTCGACCGGCACCTCGCGCCGTTCGCGCACGGCATGTCCTGGGCACAGGTCGACCGGCTCGTCGAGGAGGCGCTGGTGCGGTTCGACCCCGACGCTGCCGAGGAGCGGCGTCGCGATGCCGACGAGACCCGGCACGTCGACCTGGGTCTGGACCAGGTCGACATCAACGGGATCGCCCACGGCTCCACCGCTCTGGACCTCCCCGACGCCCTGGACCTGGAGAACGCGATCGCCCGCCGGGCCAAGGTCCGCGGCCAGATGGGCGACACCGACTCCCTCGACGCCCGCCGCGCCAAGGCGCTCGGTGAGATCGCTCGGGAGGACCTGACCCTCGACCTGCACGTCGCCGACCCCGCGACCGGCGAGATCCTCCGGACCGTGCGCGGCCGGTCGACCGAGCTGGTCTTCCACCTCTCCGAAGCCGCCCTCCACGGCAATGTTGAGGGATCGGTCGCACGGTGCGGCACCACCCGGACGCCGATCACCGCCGCACAGGTCAAGGACTGGCTCGGCACCACGACCGGCACGATCATCGTCCGACCCGTCCGCGACCTCGCCGGCCACCAGCCGGTCGACTCCTACGAGATCCCCGACCGGATCCGCGCCCAGGTCACCACCCGCGACCACCACTGCGTGTTCCCGCACTGCGCCAAGCCCGCCCAGGCCTGCGACCTCGACCACATCGAGCCGCACGGCGGCGGAGGCGAGACCTGTGCCTGCAACCTGGCACCTCTGTGCCGCGGGCACCACCGACTCAAGACGGCGAACCGCGCCCGTTATCGGATGCTGACCCCGGGCACGTACCTGTGGACCACCACCGTCGGCTCCTGGCTGGTCGATCCCACCGGCACGCATGATCTCGGCCCGCGTCGGGCGCGTCCGCCCGAGCGATAGCCACCCCGCCCCACACCCCGCCCACTGGCGGGGACGTCGGCATGTCCATCCGCCGCTGATTCGTCCTTCCGGACGACTTTCGGGAGATCCGCGCCGCGGGCGTCAGTCGGAGACGTACCGTCGATCGTCGGTCGAGTCTCCCCGCCGACGCCTCCTCCGGGACATGGAGAACACGATGATGCGACGAAGCGTGGCCGCCCTGCTGAGTGCCGGGTTGGCGGCAGGGTTCACGGCGGGCAGCGGGGGTGCGAGGGCCACCGTCGCCGATCCGCCGCTGCAACAGGTGGTGTCGCTCCCCGGTGTGAACGACCGGATCGCCTACACCAAGCAGTGGACCGTGCGGGACACGCCGGGGCCTGACGACCGGCAGGACGTCTTCTCGGTCCGGCCCAACGGCGAGGGCGGCAAGCGGCTCACGTTCTTCCGCGACGCGGGCGAGCCGAAGTGGTCGCCCAACGGCCGGCGGATCGCGTTCGAGCGGCCCGGCGAGGTCTGGGTGGTGCGGGCGGACGGCGAGAAGCCGCAATTGTTGACCGAAGGTGAGCTCGTGGGCTGGATGCCGACCGGCGGTCAGGTCCTCGTGGCCCGCGGGCTCGCGAACTTCTCCGGATCCGCCGACCCGACGTGGGTGCTCCACACCCTCGCCACCGGCGCGGAGGAGGTGCTGCCGATCGACCTGCCGATCGAGCCCGGCCTGGAGCCGCCGTACGACGGCGAGGAGGACGGCTGGACCTTCGCGGCGACCCCGGCGCTGTCGCCCGACGGCGAGCTGCTCGCGCTGACGCTGCAGAGGTACGACGGTGCCGATGACGGCTACGCCTACTGGTTCGGCTCGTTCTTCACCGTCCGCCTCGACGGGACCGAGCTCTCCCAGGTCGGCGATGCCTACACCTACAGCTTCGGTGGCCTGACCTGGTCGCCGGACGGAGACGAGATCGCGTACTGGTCCTCCGAGCCGCGGGCCCACTGCTTCGGTGGGCTCGGCTCGATGCTGCTGGACGGGAGCCCCGGCACGCTGAACGTGGACCAGGGCTGCCCCGAGGACCCGGTCTGGTCGCCCGACGGGCGCAAGGTCGCCTACTCGACGGGGACCCGGATCAAGCTCGCCAACATCAACGGCACCCGCGCGAAGACGGTCGTCGGCGGCACGGGCGGCGCGTACTACTTCGACCCCGACTGGCGCCGCAAGCCCTGACCGGCGCCCGCCGGGGCCGGATCCTGGCATGCTGACGCCGTGGTGGCGGCGCTCCCCTCCGGCACGGTGACGTTCGCGTTCGTCGACGTCGTCGGGAGCACGTCCGCGTTCACCGACCACGGCGATGACTTCGTGAGCGCCCTCGATCGGCTGCACCGGGTGATCGCCGACTGCACGACCGGGCACGCCGGGGTCGTGGTCAAGACCGAGGGGGACGGCGCGTTCCTGGCGTTCCCCGATGCGGACGGTGCCGTCCGGTCGCTGGTGGACCTGCAGGAGCAGGTCGAGGCTGCCGCGGCCGACCCGTCGACCCCGGAGCCCCGGCTCCGGGTCCGCGCCGGGGCGCACACGGGTCCGGCGACGCCCCTTGCCGGCGACTACGTGGCGCTCCCGGTCAATGTCGCGGCCCGGGTGACCTCGGCCGCGGGTGCGGGCCAGGCGCTCGTCAGCCCCGCCGTCGTCGCCGCGCTGACTGACGGGGGACTGGTCGCCGCTGCCGGGGTGCCGCTGGGGGAGTACGCGCTCAAGGACGTCCGCGGCCCCACCGCCCTCTTCAGGGTGACCGGCCCTGCCGACCCTCCCCGCGCCGCGCCGTTCCGGCGTACCAACGTCGCCGACCCCGTCACCTCGTTCGTTGGCCGCGAGGCCGAGCTCGCCGAGCTGGGCGCGCTGGTGAGCGCGCACCGGTTGGTCACCGTGGTCGGCCCCGGCGGGATGGGGAAGACCCGGCTCGCGTCGCAGCTGGTGCTCGGCGTCGCGTCGTCGTACGACGCCGGCGGCTGGCTCGTCGAGCTCGCGTCGGTCTCCGAGCCGGAGCAGGTCCTCAGCCAGGTCTCCAGCGCCGTCGGCTCCAGCGCGACCACCGTCGAGGAGCTCGTGGNCGTCGGCTCCAGCGCGACCACCGTCGAGGAGCTCGTGGGCGAGCTGGTCCGCCGGGGACCGCTCCTGCTGCTCGTCGACAATTGCGAGCACGTCGTCGACGAGGTCGCGACGGTGACCAGCGCGCTGCTGGCAGGGGTCCCGCAGCTCTCCGTCCTGGCGACCACTCGCGAGCCGTTGGACATCGTCGACGAGGTCGTCTGGCGGATTCCGGCACTCACCATCGAGGACGCGAGCTGCGCGCTGTTCGCCCAGCGCTACAGCACCTCGTCCGGCCGGGGCTTCGACGGTCTCGACCGCAGCGAGGTCGTCGACCTGTGCAACGCCCTCGACGGCTCACCGTTGGCGATCGAGCTCGCTGCGGTCCAGGCGAGCGACCTGCCGGTCGCGCGGCTGACCGCGGTCGTGCGGGAGGGAACCGACCCGCTCGCCCGGCGGGGAGGGGGTCGCCAGTCCAGCCTCGACGCCGTCGTCGCCTGGACCTTGGACCGCCTCGACCCCGCCCGCCGTGAGGCCCTGCTCGTGCTCGCCCAGGCGCCGGGTCGGCTGACCTTCGACGAAGCGGTGCTCCTGCTCGGCGACGTCGCCGACGCGCACTCGAGCGCCGCCACGACGCTGCTGCGCGGGCTGGTCCGGGTGAGCCTGGTCGACCTCGACGGCGATCGCTACCGGCTGCTCGACACCATCCGTGCCGCCGCCCGACGGGCGCTCCGGGGGGACGAGGGCCTCCGGCGGCGGGCGCGCCGGATCCTCCACGCCGCGGCCGCGGCCCTCGTCGACGTGGACCGCGACTTCAGCCTGATCGAGCAGGACGACCCGCGTGCCGACCGGCTGCTCCTGCTGGAGGAGGCCGTCCTCGACGCCTGGCAGGACCGCACCCCGGGGCTCGGCAGTGTCTGGATGACGCTCGGCATCGTCGCCGTCTACCTGCCGATGAGCGAGCGGCTCCGGTCCGCGGCGGGCGAGGTCGTCCGCGAGATCCCCCTCGGGAGCGAGATCGGCGCTGACGACGCCTATCGGGTCACCGGCGCATGCGTGATCCTCGGTGAGGCCGCCGTAGGCAAGATCGGTTGGGTCCCCGGTGAGTCGGAGCGGTTCGTGCGCGCCGTGGCGGCGGGCAGTCCGCCCCACGTGAGCACCCGGTGTGCGTGGATGATCGCTGGCCAGCTGATCAACGCAGCCGCGGTCGTCGAGGCGGTGCCGCTAGTGGCGCTCTCCGTCGACCACGCGGAGCAGACAGGAGATGCGCTGCATCGCATCAACGCGCTCTCGGCCCACGGTCTGGTGCGGGCCATGACGGGGGACTTCGCGGGCGCGCTCGCCGCCACCGGTCGGGCGAGGGACGTGGCTCCCCCCGACTACCCGGACCACGCGGTCCTGGCCAACAACCACGCGTGCAACCTCAGTGCCCTCGGTCGTCACGAGGAAGCGCTCGCCGTCCTGCGTGGTGGGTTGGCGCGCCACCTCGCGAATCGTGACCGGTGGGCGTTGACCGTGTCGCTCGCCGAGGTCCTGGTCCGGACCGGCGCCCTCGCCGACGCGACTGCCGTGGCGCGCCAGCTGCACGACGAGCTGGTCCAGGAGAACCTGCACGGGCCGGCCGGGACCGCCCTGCACGACGTCGACGCCGTCCTCGCGGCGGTCGACCGGGCGGGTCCGGCGCCGGGTGGTCAGGCCGAGGGCGTGAAGTAGCGGCAGGTGTGGTGCGGCGCGATGCCGAGGGTGTCGTACCAGGCTTGCGCCGGGGCGTTGTCGACCTCCACGTGCAGCCACACGGTGGCGGCGCCCTGCTCGGCGCCCCAGCCCACGAGCTCGGCGAGGACCGCGGTCGCCAGGCCCTGGCGGCGGTGCGCGGGGGCGGCCTC
>NZ_JACEFC010000117.1 GCF_014180715.1 Nocardioides stalactiti
CTGACGACGCGCGCGCCGCCCGGGCCCGCGCCCAGGACGCGATGGCCGCCGCCGCGGCCACGGCCGACAGCATCGCGGCCGAGAAGGAGCGGCTGCTGCGACGGCTGGCGCGCCTGGAGGGGATCAGCGTCGAGCTGGCCGAGCAGCGCCAGGCCGCACTCGAGCTCGAGGCCCAGCAGCAGGCGGCGCTCGAGGCCCAGCAGGAGCAGCAGGCGGCCCAGGAGCAGGCCGCGGAGGAGCCCGTCGAGCAGCCTGCGGAGGAGCCCGCCGCGGAGGAGCCCGCTGCGGAGGAGCCCGCCGCGGAGGAGCCCGCCGCGGAGGAGCCCGCCGCGGAGGAGCCGCCCGCCGAGGAGCCGGTCGACCCCCCGGCGCCTGACGGCGGTGCGGCCGCTGCGGTCGCCTTCGCCCGGGCCCAGCTCGGCGAGCCCTACGTGTGGGGCGCCGACGGCCCGAGCTCGTGGGACTGCTCGGGACTCACCAGTGCCGCGTGGGCCGCAGGCGGGAAGTCCCTGCCCCACTACTCGGTCGCGCAGTACGAGCAGTCGACCCCGGTCTCCGTCGGCGACCTGCGCCCGGGCGACCTGGTCTTCTGGGGCTCGTCGAGCAGCGCGAGCTCGATCTTCCACGTCGCGCTCTACGTCGGCGACGGCATGATCATCCACGCGCCGCGCACCGGCCGGGACGTGTCCGAGGAGTCGATGTACTACTGGACGCCCCCGAACTTCTTCGCCCGCCCCTGACGCCGTTCGGCCGCCGCGAGTAGCGTGCGGTCATGGCCAGCGACCTGCAGCAGCCCGCGACCGAGTCGACGGCGGAGGCGTCGCCGTACGGCGATCTCCAGGTCGACGTGCCCGCCCTCACGGCTCTGCTCGACGGGAAGTACGTCGACATCCGCAACACCGTGCGGCAGGGCCTCGTGGACCACCGGTCCGTCCTCGACGATGCCGAGACCATGACCAGCGCGGAGTTCCGCGAGCGGGTCAAGGACGTCGTCGTCGAGCTCGCCGCCACCGGCCAGACAGCCATGGGCTTCCCTCAGGAGTACGGCGGCGGCGGTGACATCGGCGCGTCCGTCGCTGCGTTCGAGACGCTGGCGTTCGGCGACCTGTCCGTCCTGGTCAAGGTCGGCGTCCAGTTCGGCCTGTTCGGTGGCGCGATCCTCCAGCTCGGCACGAAGCGCCACCACGACGCCTACCTCGCCGGCCTCGTCACGGGCAAGATCATGGGCTGCTTCGCCATGACCGAGACCGGCCACGGGAGCAACGTGCAGGCGCTCGGGACGACGGCGACCTACGACCCGGAGACCCAGGAGTTCGTCGTCCAGACCGGGTCGCCCGCAGCCACCAAGGACTACATCGGCAACGCCGCCCGGCACGCCCAGCTCGCGGTCGTCTTCGCCCAGCTGGTCGTGGGTGGCGAGAGCCACGGCGTGCACGCGCTCGTCGTACCGGTCCGCGACGGCGACACCGTCCTGCCCGGGGTCACCATCACCGACGACGGCGCGAAGATGGGCCTCAACGGTGTCGACAACGGCCGGATCCGCTTCGACGGGGTGCGGGTGCCGCGCGAGGCGCTGCTCGACAGGTTCGCCCGGGTCACCGAGGACGGGCGCTACGAGAGCGAGATCGAGAACGCCAACAAGCGGTTCTTCACCATGCTCGGCACCCTGGTCCAGGGCCGGGTGTGTGTCGGGGCGGCCGGCCTGTCGGCCTCGAAGGTCGCGCTCACCATCGCCGTCGAGTACGGCCTGCGGCGCCGGCAGTTCGAGGCCGCCGAGGCCGGGGTCGAGCAGGTGCTGCTCGACTACGGGCTCCACCAGCGCCGGCTCTTCCCGCTGGTCGCGCGCACCTACGCCCTGCACTTCGCCCAGGAGATCCTGTCCAGCAGGTTGCACGAGGTTTTCTCCGGTGAGAAGGACGACGAGGCGACCCGGAGGTTCCTCGAGTCGCGGGCAGCGGGCACCAAGGCGCTCGCGACCTGGCATGCCACCCGGACGATCCAGGAATGTCGCGAGGCGTGCGGTGGCGCCGGCTACCTCTCGGTCAACCGGTTCGCGGCGCTCAAGGCCGACACCGACGTCTTCACGACCTTCGAGGGCGACAACCACGTCCTGCTCCAGCTCGTGGCCAAGGGCCTGCTGACGGACTACGCGAGCGACTTCTCCGACCTCGACCAGCTCGGGACGGTCCGGTTCGTCGCCGGGCTCGCGGTCGAGACGGTGCTCGAGCGGACCTACGCCCACAAGCTGCTCGAACGGATCAAGGACGTCTTCGGCAGCGACACCTGGGACGCCGATGCCGGCCTGCTCGACCCTGAGTACCACCTCGCGATGTTCCGCTTCCGCGAGGAGCACCGGATCGCCGGCGTCGCCAGGCGCCTCAAGCGCGGGGTGGACTCCGGGATGAACCCGGGCGAGGTGTTCTCACGCGTCCAGGACCACGTCATCGCAGCCGCCGAGGCGCACGTCGAGCGGCTGGTCCTCGAGGCGTTCGTCGAGAAGGTGCGGGCCCTGCCCGAGGGCGAGCTGCGCAACGCCCTCAACCTGCTCTGCGACCTGCACGCGCTGTCCTCGATCGAGGCCGACCGCGGCTGGTTCATGGAGCACGGCCGGCTGACGAGCGTGCGCTCCAAGGCGATCAGCCGCGAGGTCAACGCGCTCTGCCGCCGGGTGCGGCCGCACGCCGGCGACCTGGTGCGCGCCTTCGGCGTCCCGACCGAGATGCTGCGCTCCCCGGAGCTGCTCGCCTGGGGCGAGGAGGACTGAGGGTGGTCGACCGCCGGATGAGCCGGGTCCCGGGGCTGGGCGGCTGGGACGACGACCCGCTGTGGGCCCACTTCTACGACTGGACGGTGGAGCACCGGCGCGTCGGGGGCGCGGTCTGGCGCCTCGGCATCCAGAGCGACCTCCAGCGCCTCTACGACGCCGCCGACGAGATCGGACGGCAGCCGGCGGGTGCGCGCGTGCTCGACATCCCGTGCGGCGGAGGGGTCGCCCTGCGGGGGCTGCGTCCGGCGCAGGGCGTGGAGTACGTCGCCGCCGACATCGCGCCGACCATGCTCGACCGGACGATGCGCGCGGCGGAGCGACGGGGCCTGACCGACCAGGTGGTGCCGCAGGTCGCCGACGTGGGCGACCTGCCGTTCGACGACGGGTCGTTCGACCTGGTCGTGTCGTTCACCGGGCTGCACTGCTTCCCCGACCCGGCGCGCGCCGTGATCGAGATGGTGCGGGTCCTCAAGCCCGGCGGCGTCCTGACGGGCAGCGCGCTGCTCAACGACTCCGGGGTCCACCACGCGCCGTTGCGACGGGTGGGCCGGATCGCCGGCCTGCTCGGCCCCGGGTGCACCGGTGCCCAGCTGGTGAGCTGGCTCGAGGCGCAGCGGATGGCGGACGTCGTCCTGGACCGCAGCGGCGCGATCGGTTACTTCCGCGCCGTCAGGCGGGGCTGAGCCCCGCCGCGACGTGTCAGTGAGCGTCCTCGCCGCTGGCGAGGCGCTCCTGCTCGCGCTTGAACGAGTCGTGGATCTCGATCTCGGCCTCGGTGCGGCCGACCCAGTCAGCGCCCTCGACGGACTTGCCGGGCTCGAGGTCCTTGTAGACCTCGAAGAAGTGCTGGATCTCGAGGCGGTCGAACTTCGGGACGTGGTTGATGTCCCGGATGTGCTCCATCCGCGGGTCGGTGACGGGGACGCAGAGGACCTTGTCGTCGCCGCCCTTCTCGTCGGTCATGCGGAACATGCCGATCGCGCGGCAGCGGATGAGGCAGCCGGGGAAGGTGGGCTCCTGGAGGAGGACCAGCGCGTCGAGCGGGTCGCCGTCCTGGCCGAGGGTGTCCTCGATGTAGCCGTAGTCGGCGGGGTACATCGTGGAGGTGAACAGGAAGCGGTCCAGACGCATCCGGCCACTCTCGTGGTCGACTTCGTACTTGTTGCGGCTCCCCTTGGGGATCTCCACGAGGACGTCGAACTCCAGCACTTCTTCCTCCACTCCGCGCGACCTTATCTAGAGGCCCGTTGTCACTACGCCGGTCATCCTCCCGCACAATGTGCCCGAACGCGCAGTCGAGAGGGGTGGGCCCGTGGCCGAACGTGATGTGGACCACGTTCGCAACGCACTCGTCGGCTGGGTGTCGGCCGCGCTGGCCCTGCTCCTGGTGGTCGGGGTGGCCGGGTGGCAGCTCGGCTGGTTCGACTTCTCCGACGACCCGTCCCGTCCTCCGGTCGACGACCCGGCCACGGTCGCGCCGCCGCCGGAGGTCGACGTGCCGCCGGTGCGCAGGCCGCGTCCGGTGGCCGGCCCCGCCGACTCCCGCGCGCGCCTGGACCTGAACGCCGTCGAGGCCGCCCTGCGCGGCTACCTCGGTGACCGTGACCTCGGCAAGCACGTGGTCGGCACCGTCGTGCCGCTCGACGGCAAGGACGAGTACACGTACGGACCCAGCAGCGACCGGCTCGCGATCCCGGCCTCGACGACCAAGATCGTCACCTCGGCGGTCGCGCTCTCGCTCCTCGGGCCCGACCACCGGTTCACGACGCGCACGGTGCTCGAGCGCGGCGGTGCGACCCCGCGGCTGGTGCTGGTGGGTGGCGGCGACCCGTTCCTCAACAGCCACCCCAAGGCCATGTGGGGCACCCAGACCGACGCGACGTTCGTGGCGCCCAAGGCCGACATCGTCACGCTCGCTCGCCAGACCGCGCGCGCCCTGACCGCCGACGGGGTCCGCAAGGTCCGGCTCGGGTACGACGACTCGCTCTTCAGCGGGCCGTCGGAGAACCCCCACTGGCGCGCCGACTACGTCCCCGACGACGTGGTCTCGCCGATCACCGCGCTCTGGGTCGACGAGGGCCGCGACCCGATCGGCTACGGCCGGGTGGCCGACCCGTCGCTGACCGCCGGCCAGCTGTTCGCGGCCGCGCTGGTCAGGGTGGGGATCACCGTCGTGGGCACGCCCGTCGACGTGGTCGCGGACTCCGCGGCCTCCGAGGTGGCGGCGGTCGAGTCGGCGACGCTCGCCCAGATCGTCCAGCGGGTCCTCGAGGTCAGCGACAACGAGGGCGCCGAGGTGCTGCTGCGGCACGCCGGCCTGGCGGGCGGCGAGGAGGGCTCGTTCGAGGGCGGCCAGGACGCAGTGCAGCGGGTGCTCAAGGCGCACGACATCGCGATGGACGGCAGCGTGCTCCACGACGGGAGCGGCCTGTCCCGCGAGAACCTGATGTCGCCCCGGCTGCTCGTGGACGTCATCCGCTGGGCGGCCTCCGAGGACGAGCCCGACCTGCGGGGCGTCCTCGCCGGCCTCCCGGTCGCCGGCTACACCGGGTCGCTCGCCGGACGGTTCGACGCCGGACCGGCCGACGGGCCCGGGCGGGTGCGGGCCAAGACCGGCACCCTGACCGGTGTCACCTCGTTGGCCGGCCTGGCGGTGGACCTCGACGGGTCGCTGCTGGTCTTCGCGATGCTGGCCGACGCCGTTCCCCCGGCCCGCAGCGGCCTGGCCCAGGTGGCGATGGACAACGCGGCGTCCGCGCTCGGCGCCTGCCGCTGCTCGCGCTGACGGGGCCCCCGTACGCTGCACGCATGAGTCCAGCCCCGCCGGCGACACCCGGGCCGCAGATGGTGGACTGGCGCTTCGCCGTCGCGCTCGGGTCCAAGCTGGCGGGTGAGGGTCCCGTCGTCACCCGCGCGGAGGCCGACGACGCCGTCGCCGAGCTGCGGGCCGGCGCGGCGCGCAGCACCGGGCTGGTCCGGGACTTCACCGGGCTCGACGCCCCCGACGGCACCGCGCCCGTGCTCGTCGTCGACCGACCCGGCTGGGTGCAGGCCAACGCCGAGGGGTTCCAGGTCGCGACCGAGCCGATGATGCGCAAGCTGGCGGAGGACCGGGAGCCGAGCCGGATCGCCCAGCTCGTCGGCGGCAAGATCACCGGCGCCGAGGTCGGCGGGCTGCTCGGCTTCCTGGCCGGCAAGGTCCTCGGCCAGTTCGACCCGTTCCACGAGCCGTCCGGTCGGCTGCTCCTCGTCGCCCCCAACATCGTCCACGTCGAGCGCGAGCTCGAGGTCGACCCGTCGGACTTCCGGCTCTGGGTGTGCCTCCACGAGGAGACCCACCGGGTCCAGTTCACCGCGGTGCCCTGGATGCGGTCCCACCTGTTCTCCGAGATCGAGGCGATCAGCACCTCGATCGAGCCCAGCTCGCTCCTCGACGGAGGGGTCGAGCGGATCACCGAGGCGATCCGCAGCGGCCGCAAGGGCGGCAGCATCGTGGACATGTTCAGCACCCCCGCGCAGCGCGAGATCCTCGACCGGGTCACCGGCATGATGTCGCTGCTCGAGGGCCACGCCGACGTGGTCATGGACGATGTCGGCCCGCAGGTGATCCCGTCGGTCCACGACATCCGCGAGAAGTTCACCCAGCGCCGCAAGGGTGTCGGCACGCTCGACCGGATCCTGCGACGGCTGCTCGGGCTGGAGGCCAAGATGGCGCAGTACCGCGACGGGGCCCGCTTCGTCCGGGCTGTCGTCGACAAGGTCGGCATGGACGAGTTCAACGCGGTCTGGGCCGGACCGGAGAACCTCCCGTCGAAGGCCGAGCTGGCCGACCACGACGGCTGGATCAAGCGCGTCCTCTCCTGAGGGCGGTGAGCCGGTGAGTCTCCACCCCGCCGTCGCTGCCGTCCGGCGCGGCGTCCGTGCCGTGCTCGACGGACGCGAGCCCGGCGACACGGTGGTCGTCGCCTGCTCGGGCGGAGCCGACTCGCTCGCCCTGGCCTCGGCGACCGTGTTCGAGGCGCGCAAGAACGGCCTCCGGGTGGTCGGGGCGACCGTCGACCACGGGCTCCAGGAGGGATCCGCCGCGCAGGCAGCGACGGTGGTCGCCCAGCTGGCGACACTCGGCGTCGACGAGACCGTGACCGTCCGGGTCGAGGTCCACGGGGCGGGGGACGGGCCCGAGGCGGCGGCGCGACGGGCTCGGTACGACGTCCTCGAGCAGGTCCGGGAGCAGCTCGGAGCGGTGCTCGTGCTGCTCGGCCACACGCGGGACGACCAGGCCGAGACGGTGCTGATGGGTCTCGCCCGCGGGTCGGGGGCCCGGTCCCTCGCCGGGATGCGGCGCTCCTTCGACCACTACGCCCGGCCACTGCTCGACGTCTCGCGTGCTGACACCATCACCGCCTGCCAGGTCGAGGGCCTCGACTTCTGGGAGGACCCCCACAACGCCGATCCCGGATTCACGCGGGTGCGCGTGCGTCGTACCGTCCTGCCGGTCCTGGAGGAGCACCTCGGTCCTGGCGTCGCAGCCGCACTGGCCCGGACCGCCGACCAGGTCCGCGCCGACGTCGAGGCGCTCGACGCGCTCGCGCGGGCGGCGTACGACGGCCTGCGGACCGACGACGGCATCCCGCTGCGGCCTCTCTACGACCACTACCTGGCGATCGCGTCGCGGGTGCTGCGGCTGGCGGCCCTCGACGCGGGTGCGATCGACAGCGAGCTCTTCCACGTCCACGTCCGGGCGCTGGTCGATCTCGCGAGCGGTGAGGTGCGGGGTGAGGTCCAGCTGCCCGGCCACGTGAGCGCGTATCGCGAGAGCGGTCACCTCCGCTTCCGCCCCACCCCTGTGACATCCTGATCGACATGGACTCTGGGGCAGTCGAGAACGACCTCGTCGAGGTGCTCTTCACCGAGAAGCAGATCATCGAACGGCTCGGTGAGCTGGCCGCCGAGATCGAGCGCGACTACGCAGGCAAGGACCTCGTCATCGTCGGTGTCCTCCGCGGTGCGGTGATGGTCATGGCCGACCTGGCCCGGGCGCTGGACCGGCACGTCGAGATGGACTGGATGGCGGTCTCCTCCTACGGCTCGGGCACCAAGTCCTCGGGCGTGGTCCGGATCCTCAAGGACCTCGACGCCGACATCAGCGGCCGCCACGTCGTCATCGTGGACGAGATCATCGACACCGGCCTGACCCTGTCGTGGCTGACGTCCAACCTCGGCTCGCGCGGCCCGGCGAGCGTCGAGATCTGCACGCTGCTCCGCAAGCCCGAGGCGCTCCAGATGCCGGTCGACGTCAAGTACGTCGGCTGGGACATCCCCAACGAGTTCGTCGTCGGCTACGGCCTCGACTACCGCGAGCGCTACCGCAACATGCGCGACATCGCGACCCTGGCCCCCCACGTCTACTCCTGATTGCGCGAGCGAGTCGCCGCTGTCGGCGTCTCGCCGGACTTCGGTCGCCACCTCGCTCCGGTCGCTCGTTCCTCGCTCCCTACGCTCGGTCGCGCCCGGCGCCCGGCCTCGACGCCGGCGGCGCCACGCTGCCGCGCTAGGACTGGTTCGTGGTTGGACCTGCCGTCCTACCACCGGGCTGCGACAATGGGCCACGGCGGCGACAGGTAACGTCGTCGGATCACTTGTGCCCGACCATGACGATCGTGGTCCGGGGTTGAGGTCCTCCGGGGCCCGGTAGGAGCGGATGTATCTGTGAAGCGCGTGTTCAGGGGTCCTTGGCTGTGGATCGTGGTCGCGGTCCTCGCCGTCCTCCTCGCCCTGGAGTTCCTCGCGCCCGGAGGCGGGTACGACGAGGTCTCGACGTCGAGGATGAGCGAGTACATCGCCGACGGCGAGGTCAAGGAGATCACCTTCATCGACGGTGACCAGGCGATCGAGGCCGACCTCGACGAGGGCACCCGCGACGAGGGCGACAAGGTCACGGCCCACTACATCCAGGGGCAGCAGGAGACGATCCTGGCTGCGGTCGACGAGCAGGTCGCCGAGGGCTCGATCGAGAAGTCCAACTCGGAGAACCCGCAGCCCAGCCTGCTCGGTTCGCTGCTGGCCACGCTGCTCCCGTTCGCGCTCATCATCCTGCTGTTCATCTTCCTCATGAACAACGTCCAGGGCGGCGGCCGCGGCGTCATGCAGTTCGGCAAGTCCAAGGCCAAGATGATCAGCAAGGACATGCCGAAGACGACGTTCGCCGACGTCGCCGGCTGTGACGAGGCCATCGAGGAGCTCGGCGAGATCAAGGAGTTCCTCCAGGAGCCCGCCAAGTTCCAGGCCGTCGGCGCCAAGATCCCCAAGGGCGTGCTGCTGTACGGGCCTCCGGGCACCGGCAAGACGCTGCTCGCCCGTGCGGTCGCCGGCGAGGCCGGTGTCCCCTTCTACTCGATCTCCGGCTCGGACTTCGTCGAGATGTTCGTCGGCGTCGGTGCGTCCCGGGTCCGCGACCTGTTCGAGCAGGCCAAGGAGAACGCCCCGGCGATCGTCTTCATCGACGAGATCGACGCCGTCGGTCGCCACCGCGGCGCCGGCATGGGCGGCGGTCACGACGAGCGCGAGCAGACGCTCAACCAGCTGCTCGTGGAGATGGACGGCTTCGACGTCCGCGGCGGGGTCATCCTCATCGCCGCGACCAACCGCCCCGACGTCCTCGACCCGGCGCTGCTGCGCCCCGGTCGCTTCGACCGCCAGATCGGTGTCGACGCCCCGGACCTGGCCGGTCGCAAGCGGATCCTCGAGGTCCACTCGCGCGGCAAGCCGCTCAGCGCCGACGTCGACCTGATGGCCGTTGCGCGTCGTACGCCGGGCTTCAGCGGCGCCGACCTGGCCAACGTCCTCAACGAGGCCGCGCTGCTCACCGCGCGCAACAACCAGAAGCAGATCGTGCCGAGCGCGCTCGACGAGGCGATCGACCGCGTCATCGCCGGACCGCAGCGCAACTCCCGGCTGATGTCGGAGAAGGAGAAGCTGATCACCGCCTACCACGAGGGCGGCCACGCCCTCGTCGCGGCGGCGCTCCCGGGGACCGACCCGGTCCACAAGATCACGATCCTGCCGCGTGGCCGGGCGTTGGGCTACACGATGGTTCTGCCCGACGAGGACAAGTACTCCCAGACCCGCAGCGAGATGCAGGACAAGCTCGCCTACATGCTCGGTGGGCGGGCTGCCGAGGAGCTGATCTTCCACGACCCGACGACGGGCGCGGGCAACGACATCGAGAAGGCCACCAGCCTGGCCCGGGCGATGGTCACCCAGTACGGCATGACCGAGCGGCTCGGTGCGATCAAGCTCGGCGAGGGCAACACGGAGCCGTTCCTGGGCCGCGACATCGGCCACTCGCGCAACTACTCCGAGGACGTCGCGGCGATCATCGACGAGGAGACCAAGAACTTCCTGACGACCGCCCACCAGGAAGCCTTCGACATCCTCGCCGAGAACCGGGACGTCCTCGACTCGCTGGTGCTGGCGCTCCTCGACAAGGAGACGCTCGACAAGGCCGAGGTCGCCGCGATCTTCGAGCCGCTCCGGCTGCGGCCCGTGCGGCCGGCGTGGACCGGGTCGCCGACCCGGGTGCCGTCGTCGGTCCCGCCGGTCGAGATCCCCGAGGAGATCCGCAAGCGCGCGGAGGTCAACGGGGTCAACGGCTCGGCTCTGGCAGCTGAGGACGACGGCGCCGTGCTGACGCCGCCCGGACCCGGTGGCGATGTCCACGGGGGTGCGCCTGTCGCACCGCCGTCGGACCCGACCCCGCCCTCCGCGTTCTGAGTCGGCACGGTGGCTGATCCCATCCACCACCCGGAGCTCGACCCCTCCGAGGTGCCCGACTTCGACCACGCGCGCGCCGAGGCGGCCGTCCGTGAGCTGCTCTTCGCGATCGGGGAGGACCCGGACCGTGAGGGTCTCCTCGAGACGCCCGCCCGGGTGGCCCGCGCCTACGCCGAGGTGACCGCCGGCCTGCGGAAGCGGCCCGAGGACGTGCTCACGACGACGTTCGACCTCGGTCACGACGAGATGGTCCTGGTCCGCGACATCGAGCTGTGGTCGATGTGCGAGCACCACCTGGTGCCGTTCACCGGGGTGGCCCACGTCGGCTACATCCCGGCGGAGAGCGGCAAGATCACCGGACTGTCCAAGCTGGCCCGGCTGGTCGACGTCTACGCCAAGCGTCCGCAGGTCCAGGAGCGGCTGACCACGCAGGTCGCCGACGCCCTCATGAGCATCCTCGAGGCGCGCGGCGTCATCGTGGTCATCGAGGCCGAGCACCTCTGCATGACGATGCGCGGCGTCCGCAAGGCCGGCGCCCGCACCATCACCTCCGCCATCCGCGGATCGATGCACAACGCGGCGACCCGCAACGAGGCGATGAGCCTCATCATGCACGGCACCCGCTGAGCGCTGTCTGACGGCGGCGCCCTCGGTGCGCGAGGGCCTACTCGGGTAGCAGGTCTCCGGGCTTGCCGCGCGGCACGACCTTGTCCTCATGGGGGATGACGAACCCCGGCCGCCCCGGCGAACCGACGACGAGGCCTTGCGGGTGAGCGAGTTGCCACAGAGCGGCGTCGCTCGGGATCTCCGAGTCGGCCCGGGAGAACCTGATGCCGGTGAACGATTCCGCGGCGGGATCGAGGAAGAGGACGACCTCCAGGTCGACCGGTAGCTGGGGCACGATCACGGTGGGGTCGGCTTCCAGCTCGACCCAGATCGTGTCGCCGGGCGCGGCGCCCTCGCCCTTGGCGACCTTGGTCGCGGTCACCGCGATCGCCGAGTAGCGGGTGGCGAACGGATCGTCGGCCGACTCCGCCAGCAACCGTCCGCGCGCGACATCGACGATCGTCCCGGCGATCGCCAACTTGGATCGCGCGGCGACGGCCGGGTACGGGAGGTTCTTGACGTCGTGCTCGACCGTCCCGGAGAACAAGAAGATCAGCTCCTTGTTCGACACGCCGTCGACCGCGGGCGACGAAGCAGACGATCGCGCGCTGGGCGCAGTCGCGCCGCCGCTGGTGGACACCTGGTTCCCGCAAGCCGAAACCGCGAGCACGGCCGCGGCAGCCGCGGCCACCTTCCTGCCTTGTGTCGCCATGTTCATTCCCCCGATGGATAGCTGTCGGCACGTGTGGGTTCGACGTGGCCAGGCGACGGGCGGTTCCTGGTCGGGTCGCGTCGTACGCCGGGGCCGAGCCCTACAGGTAGATGCCGTTGATGAAGTTGCGATGGTCCTGGTTGTACTTCTGATGCCCCGACCCGACGTTGCCGCTCACCATGCAGTCGTCGTACGGCGGAGCGTGATGCTTCTGGTTCACCGTGTGGCCGACCTCGTGGCAGGCCGTCTTCCGGAGGTTCAGCTCGTAGTCCCCGGGTGCCGCTTCGGCGTCGATCACGTCCGGCCAGATCGTGACCGTCGCCTTGCCGCACTTCCCGTTCGAGTAGTTCGGGTCCACGCAGTGCCACAATCCGCGGTCGTCGCCGGGCCGGCCCCCGGTCTCGACGCGGAACTGGACGTCGATCGCGGCGCTGCACTCGCTGTTCTGGCTGGGCCTGAACTCAGTCTGGTCCTCGAGGTTGGTCATGCTGTATCGCATCGCGTCGCGAACGCTCGGGAAGCTCCTCGTGCTGTCTCCGAAGCACCAGACGTGTCCCAGCGAGTCCGGCTCCCAGTCCGAAGGGTGCGCGACGGCGAGGTCCCGCGGGACCGCCAGCAGCAAGACGAGGACGGCGATTCTGACGTAAGCAATAGACGGTCGCATGAGATCCCCCACAGTCGCGCCAGCGTCTCCCGATGAAGCCGGTCCCAATATGAACCATAGATGATCTGATGGGCAGGCTGTCAATGCCAGAACGCCGCCACCTCGACGAGGGGATGAGTTTCGTCATGCACGGCACCCGCCGAGCGGTCGCGGCCCGACACTTCGCTCGTCTGGGTCACCCGCATTCCGAGGATTGCTGTGAGCGCAACCAGCAGCGCCACGAACCAGAGCGCGCCGAGGATGCAGACAAGGGCGATGAGTGTTTTGGGCATGAGATCCCCCCTCCCCCCGGATCCGGCCGGTCGCCCCGATGACGACCGGTCCTAAGAAGAACTCTTTACCCGGCGCCGACGATCGGTCAAGGACGATGGAGAGCGCCTGTGGAGGAGGGTTGTCGGGGCTGTTACCGCGCGGGATAACCTGCCGCGCATGACGGTGACGGCGGTGAGGCCCCTGGTGATGGGGGTCGTCAACGTCACCCCTGACTCCTTCTCCGACGGGGGTCGCTACCTCGACGCGGCGGCGGCGGTGGCGCACGGGCGGGCGTTGCTCGCGGACGGCGCCGACCTCCTCGACGTCGGTGGCGAGTCGACCCGGCCCGGTGCGACCCGGCCCCCTGCCGCCGAGGAGCTCGACCGGGTGGTGCCGGTGATCGAGGCG
>NZ_JACEFC010000118.1 GCF_014180715.1 Nocardioides stalactiti
AGGTCCCGACCCCCGCCGACATGCGGGCCCTCGCGACCCGGGTCGCCGGCGTGCTCGAGGCCGGTGACGTGCTCGTCCTCAGCGGCGACCTGGGCGCCGGCAAGACGACGTTCACGCAGGGCCTGGGCGCGGCGCTCCAGGTGCGCGGCGACGTCACCTCGCCGACGTTCGTCATCGCGCGCGTGCACCCCTCGCTGGTCGACGGTCCCGACCTCGTCCACGTCGACGCCTACCGCCTCGGCGGTGCTGCCGAGCTCGACGACCTCGACCTCGACACCGACCTCGACCGTGCGGTGACGGTGGTCGAGTGGGGTGAGGGCCTCGCCGAGGACCTCGCCGAATCGCCGCTGGAGATCCGGATCACCCGGGCCGTCGGCGAGGAGTCCGCCGACGGGTCCGGCGACGACCACGACCCCCGCACGGTCGAGATCGACCCCCTCGGACGCCGGTGGCTCGGCGTCCCGCTGCGCTGACTTCCTCACTCCCCCTCTGATTCGCGCCCGCGGTGCCGATGAGTCCTTCACGGAGGTCTCGGGAGACCCAGGGAGGGGTGCCTGCGCATGCGTGTGCGAATTTTTCTGACGTTCCTCATGTGCCTCGCCATCAGTGGCGCGGTGATGGTGGATGCGCCGTTGTCCGATGCGGGGAAACGAGTGACGCTCGAGCGGCCGCTCCAACGTGACGAGTCAGTGGTGCTACGGGGTGAGTCGGCGGCGAAGTCGCGGGTGCGGATCATGCGCCGCGTCGAAGGTGGCTGGGTGCGGGTCGCCCGGGACCGGGCCGACCGGCGTGGCCGCTACAAGGTCGTCCTCGACCGTCCGGCGGACGAGAAGTGGGTCGTCCGGGCGTTCTCGGGCGGCGTGCGAAGCGGTCGTCGTACGGTCTCGCCGGCGCCGCCGCCGCTGAAGGGCCCGCCGGCCGACGCCTGCGGTGCCCGTGTCCCCAAGTCCGACGGGACCTGGTGGGAGTGCTCGTTCTTCGACGAGTTCGCCGGCTCTGCGCTCAACGACAACAAGTGGCTCGCCCAGGAGACTGCCGTCAGCGGGGTCGCCAACGGCACGTCGTGCTACCTGAAGAAGCCGTGGACGATCGGCGTCGCCAACGGCCTGCTGCGGCTGAGCGCCCAGAAGCTCGGTACGCCGTTCACCTGCAAGAGCCCGCTGGCGGACTTCACGACCGACCGGGCGTCGGCGACGGTCACCACGCGCGGTCGCTTCTCGCAGGCCTACGGCCGGTTCTCGTTCCGTGCCCAGATGTCGACGACCCGCGTCCCCGGCGCGCACTCGGCGCTGTGGCTCTATCCGAACAAGCACACGTACGGCAAGTGGCCGTTGTCGGGCGAGGTCGACGTGGCGGAGTGGTACAGCGCCCTCCCCACCCGGGTCTTCCCGTCGGTCCACTACATCGACGGCGGCAACAACGTCCACACGGGCCAGGACGCGACGTTCGTCAACGTCAGCCAGTGGCACACCTACACGGTGGAGTGGTCGCCCACGACGATGACGTTCTGGTTCGACGGGGTGAAGGTCTACGAGCACTCGTGGCTCGCGCTGGCCCCGTTGCTGGGCTCGCAGCCGTTCGACCAGCCGTTCAACGTCGTGCTCACCCAGGCCTGGGGCGGGCTGTGGAACGCGCCGACGGCGCTCACGCCCAATCGCGTGACGATGACCGTCGACTGGGTGCGCGTCTGGCGGTGACGCCACCTGCCGGGCAGGGCGGCACGGGGCCGGGGCAGTAGCCTCGGGCCCGTGCTGCTCGCGTTCGACACGTCCTCACCGACCGTCACCGTCGCCGTCCACGACGGCTCCGACGTCGTCGTGGAGCTGACGTCGGCCGAGACGATGCGGCACGGCGAGCAGCTCGCGCCGCTCGTCGACCGGGCGCTGCGACAGGTCGGGCTCGAGCCGCGTGACCTCACTGCGCTCGCCGTGGGCGTCGGCCCGGGTCCGTTCACCGGTTTGCGGGTCGGCCTGGTGTCGGCGCGGACGATGGCGCACGTGCTCCAGGTCCCCGTCTATGGGATCTGCTCGCTCGACGTCCTCGCACTGGAGGCCTACGAGTCCGGGACCGTGGTGGGACCGTTCGTGGTCGCGAGCGACGCGCGGCGCCGGGAGGTCTACCTGGCGTCGTACGACGAGGGCGGCGCCCGGCTCGCCGGGCCCGACGTGCTGCGGCCGGCTGACGTCGACCCCGCGCTCGCCGCGTTGCCGGTGGTGGGCGAGGGCGCGGCGCTCTATCCCGAGTTCCTCGTCGACGGCCGCTCCCCGCTCCGGCCGAGCGCGGGCTGGTTGGCCCGCTGCGTCGCCGAGGAACGTGCCGAGCTGCGTGACCCCGAGCCGCTCTACCTGCGCCGTCCCGACGCGGAGATCCCGCGGGCGCCGAAGCCGGCCTCGTGAGCGTGTCGGTCCGGGCGGCGACGGTGGACGACGTCACCGCGGTGGTCGACCTCGAGGTGCTCGCGTTCGTCGACCCCTGGTCGGTCAACCTCCTCGACGAGGGGATCAGCGGTCTGCTGCCCACGACGCGCTACCTGGTCGCCGAGTCGGCCGGGGGCTTCGTGGGCTACGCGGTCGTCAGCGTCGCGCAGGACGTCGCGGAGCTCCAGCGGATCGCGACCGCGCCGGCCGCGCGTCGTACGGGGGTCGCGACCGCGCTCCTCGCGGCCGTGGTCGCGCATGCAGCGGACCTCGGCGCCGAGCGGCTGCTGCTCGAGGTGCGCGAGGACAACGATGCTGCGCTGGGCTTCTACGGCGGAGCCGGGTTCGCGGAGGTCGCGCGTCGTCCCCGTTACTACCGCGACGGCACCGACGCCGTCGTGCTCGAGCGGTTTGTGAGAATGGCGCCGTGATCCCCGACGAACCGCTGGTGCTCGGCATCGAGACGTCGTGCGACGAGACCGGTGTCGGTATCGTCCGCGGCCACACCCTGCTGGCCGACGCCGTCGCCAGCAGCGTCGACGAGCACGCCCGCTTCGGCGGGGTCGTGCCCGAGGTCGCCAGCCGCGCGCACCTCGAGGCCATGGTGCCCACGATCGAGCGGGCGTGCGAGACCGCCGGCATCGCGCTCCACGACGTCGACGCCATCGCCGTGACGAGTGGTCCGGGTCTGGCCGGTGCGCTCCTCGTCGGTGTGGCGGCCGCCAAGTCGCTCGCGCTGGCGCTCGGCAAGCCGATCTACGGCGTCAACCACCTCGCCGCGCACGTCGCCGTCGACCAGCTCGAGCACGGTCCGCTGCCGGAGCCGTGCCTCGCCCTGCTCGTCTCCGGCGGTCACTCGAGCCTGCTGCGCGTCGCCGACGTCACCGCCTCTATCGAGCCGCTCGGTGCCACCATCGACGACGCCGCCGGCGAGGCGTTCGACAAGGTCGCCCGGCTGCTCGGGCTGCCGTTCCCCGGCGGCCCGCACATCGACCGGCAGGCCGCGTCCGGGTCGTCGGTCGCCATCGACTTCCCGCGCGGTCTCACCTCGCGCAAGGACCTCGAGCGGCACCGCTTCGACTTCTCGTTCTCCGGCCTCAAGACCGCCGTCGCGCGCTGGGTCGAGGCCCGTGAGCGCTCGGGCGAGCCGGTGCCCGTCGCCGACGTCGCCGCCTCCTTCCAGGAGGCCGTCTGCGACGTGCTCGTGCGCAAGGCCCTCGACGCCGCGTCGTCGGAGGGCATCGAGGACCTGCTCATCGGGGGTGGCGTCGCCGCCAACTCCCGGCTGCGGGCGATGGCCGAGGAGCGGGCGTCGGCGCTCGGGATCCGGGTCCGCGTGCCGCGTCCGGGTCTGTGCACCGACAACGGCGCGATGGTCGCGGCCCTCGGCTCCTCGATCGTGTCCCGTGGTCACGCCCCGTCGTCCTACGACCTGCCCGCCGACTCGAGCCTGCCGGTCACCTCGATCCTCGCCGGCTGACGGACGTCCCCGCAGGCGCGAGTTGCCGGGGTTGCGGGCGCGAGTTGCCGGGGTTGCGGGCGCGAGTTGCCGGGGTTGCAGGCGCGACCGAGTGGGTCAGTACTGGACGAGGGTGAACGGGCTGTCGTACTCGGTGCCCTTCGCCGGGTCGGCGATCTCGCTGACCTCGCCGTCGGGCGCCATCGAGAACAGGTGCCACTGGGCACCGTCGTAGGCGTCGAACACGACGCGGCCGTCGGCCGACCACGCCCACTGGGCGATGAATCCACCCTCGACGGCGTACTGGCCCGATGCCTCGCCGGTCTCGGCGTCGAGGACAGAGATCTGGGGCAGGCCGAGTCCGTCGTAGTAGCTCGGCAGGCCGATCACGTGCCGGCCGTCGGGTGAGATCTGGGCGGCCTCGAAGTCGCAGGTCTCCCAGCGCGGCTGCTGCTGGCCGACCTCGATCAGGCCGCCGCAGGAGCCGGCGTCCTCGATCGTGTCGACATAGCTGACCAGGCCGTCGGAGACGTCGCTGAACTCGATGACGAACGGGTACGGGTTGTCGTTGATGCCGTGCGAGTCGAGGGCAGTGGGCTCGCCGAGACCGGAGTTCAGGAAGACCTGGCAGCCGTCCTCGACCTCGTAGCAGTTCGGCCCGCCGACGACGGCGGCGACGGTGAAGGCGACCGTCTCGCCCGGCGCGGACAGGTCGACGCTGCCCAGCGAGACGGCGTCGCCGTCCCAGGCGGTCTGGACCTTGCCGTCGGTGTCGACCCAGGCGATCGTCGTGCCGGCCTCGTTGACCGCGACCGCACCGGTCGTGTCGAACGTGCGGACGACGGTGCCGTCCTCGGCGATGACGTCGGCCTCGGCGAAGACCTCGCCGGCGACGCGGGTCGCGACGAGCTGGCCGTTCCAGGTCACGGCCGCGAAGTAGTCGCTCTCGGGGAGGGAGACGGCGTCGCCGTCGGCCTGGAGCCAGACGCCGTCGACGAGGTGCTCGACCCCGGCCGGGTCGGCGAACGTGGCCGTCTCGGTCGGCGGGGTCGGCTCGTCGGTGGGCTCGGTCTCCGGGGACGTCGGCGCGGAGGACGACGCGGTCGTCCGGTCGGAGGCAGCGGTGTCGTCGCTGCCGGAGTCGTCGCCGCACGCGACGGCGAGGAACGTCAGGGGAGCGATCACCGCTGCGACGGCGATCCGGGACTGGAGCGTGGTGGTCATGCCAGGAGGACGCGGACGACCGCCCGAGGGTTGCATTTCCGCGACGTCAGTCGGGTGCGGCCGCCTGCGGAGGGTGGAGCTGGAGGTCGCGGATCGCCGGTCGGGTGGCGCCGATGAGACCTACGACCAGGCACAGGACGGCGCTGCCCACCATCACGTCGGACGCGCCGAACACGAGCACGAGCGGGGCGACGGCGACCTGGCCGATCGGCATCGCGACGAACGAGAAGAAGCCGTCGACCGCCATGACCCGCGACAGCATGTCCTCGGGCACCTTCTCCTGCACGGTCAAGCTCCACGAGAGGTTCACGACCGCGAGGCCCGCGCCGGCGACGAGGAACCCGGCGGCGAGCACGATCGTGCTGACCCACGTCCCGAGCAGGAGCATCGGTACGGCGGAGCAGGTGAAGCCGAGCACACACGCCCGGAGCGAGCGGCGCAGGGTGATCCGAGCGAGGAAGAACGCCGCCACGAAGACCCCGACGGCCTGACCGGCGCGGGCGAAGCCCCAGCCGTCACCGCCGATCGTGTCCTCGGCGATGACCGGTCCGAGGACCCCGAGGGAACCGCTGATGACGGCGTTGAAGACCAGCGAGCACGAAGCGACCGGGAGCACCCAGCCGAGCGAACGGACGAACGACCAGCCCGCGATGAAGTCCCCGAGCACGCTCGGTCGCCGGTCCGGTCGGTCGGCGACGGGCAGCCGCATCAGGCCGAGGAAGGCGGCTGCGACGAAGTACGTCGCCGCGTCGACGGCGAGCGCCCAACCGGGACCGACGGTGGCGACGAGGACGCCGGAGAGGGCCGGCCCGCCGATGCTGGTCACGCTCTCGGCCTGCCCCATGAGCAGGTAGGCCGGCTTGCGCTCGGCCTCGGGGAGCAGCACCGGCACCATGCCGTGGAAGGCGGGATAGCTCACCGCGAACACGGTCCCGCTCACGAGCTGGAGGACGACGAGGTGCCAGATCTCGGCGGTGTCGGTGAGGACCAGCACGGTCGCGACCGTCTGGACGACGCCCTGAACCAGGTTGCACCCGCGCAGCACCAGCGCTCGGGGCAGCCGGTCCGCGATCGCCCCGCCGAGCAGCATGAGCGTCACCATCGGCACGGTCCACGCCGCCATCACCCAGCCCAGCGCCGCCACCGAGTCGTCGATGGCGAGGACCGCGAACGCGAGCGCGATCCCCGCCATCGCCGTACCGGCGCTGTTGACCGTCTCGCCGAGGAAGAACCACCGGAAGTTCGCGACCCGCACCGGGGACAGGTGGTCGCGGAACCTCACCGATCGGACACTACCTCCGGCATCGGGCGGTCAGCGGCGGACGAGTCGGAAGGGGGTCGACTCCGCGGGGCCCTCGACCGGATCGCCCAGCTCGGTGGTCTCCCCGGTGACGTCCATCGAGTACAGGTGCCACCGGGCGCCGTCGTACGCCGAGAACACGAGCCGGTTGTCGGGCGTCCAGACTGCGCCGGAGGAGACGAAGCCACCCTCCGGGGCGAACCGGCCGGTCTCCTCACCCGAGTCGGCGTCCAGGATGGCGATCCACGCGGTCCCGATGCCGTCGTACTGGCTGGGGAGCGCCGAGACCAAGGACCCGTCGGGCGAGACCTCGCGGGCGTCGAAGTCGCAGGTCGTCCACGTGGCCGCGCTCGCCTCGAGGTCGTAGAGACCCGTGCAGAGCGAGGTGTCGGGGTTGTACGAATCGACGAAGAGGACCTTCGAACCGCCGACCGTGGTCGCGTCCCGGTAGTCGAGCGCGCCGGGGACGGGGTTCTCGTCGGTGCCGTCGGAGCCGACCGCCGTCGGGTTCTCGCCGAGGCCGTTGTTGAGGTAGACGGTGCAGCCGTCAGCGGCCTCGTTGCAGTCGGGTCCGCCGGCGATGGCGGCGACGTCCCACGCCACGCCCTCCCCGGGCGAGGCCAGGTCGACGGCGTTGATCGTGGCGTCCTGGTCATCCCAGGCGGCCCGGACCTCGTTCGTGTCCGGGTCGATCCAGGCGATGGTCGTGCCGGCGTCGTTGACGACGACGCTCGAGGTGACCTCGAAGGAGTCGACCACGGCACCGGAGTCATCGATCACGTCCGCGACGTTGAAGACCTCGCCGTCCCAGCGGATCGCGACCAGCAGGTCGCCCCAGAGGACCGACGACGTGTAGGGCTGGTCGGTCTCCGAGAGCTCGACCGTGTCGCCGTCGGCCTGGTGCCAGACGTTGCCCTGGAGGTAGTCGGGCAGGGCCGGGGTGTCCGGCGCGACGGTGCTGGTCGAGCCGCCGTCGCTCGGGTTGGCGAAGTCCGGCTGCTTGGTCTGCGTCGTCCCGCCGTTGCTCAGGACGGCGATCGGGGTGACGATCGCGGCGACGCCGAGCACGCTGCCGGCGACGGCGGCGCGGCGGTTGCGCTTGATCCGCCGTGCCTTGCCCTGCACGGCGGTGAAGTCGAACGGCGCCTCGTGGAGGTCACGGACGCGCGCATCGAAGTCACGGCTCATCGCTTCCTCCCAAGGGGTGTCGTGATCGGTCGGGTCGGTGGGGTGGTTCATGACGGGGACTCCTCGCCGTAGCGGGGGTGGAGCTCGGCGGGCACGCGCTCACGGAGAGCGGACAGCGCCCGACTGCACTGGGACTTGACGGTGCCGACCGAGATGCCGAGGGCATCGGCGACCTCGGCTTCCGACATCTGCTCGTAGTAACGCAGGACGACGACCGCCCGGGCCTTGGGCGGCAGGGTCTGGACGACCTGCCAGAGCTGGTCGTTGGTGCCGTCGTCGTACGCGTCGTGGTGCGGCGAGCCCTCGGGGATCTCGTCGGTGGCCCACTCGCGCTTCTTCCACGCGCGGCGCCACAGCGAGTTGTTCTCGTTGACCATGATCCGGCGGACGTACGCATCGACGGCGCCGCGGTCATGGACCTTGTCCCACGCGAGGTAGAGCTTGGCGAGCGACGTCTGGAGGACGTCCTCGGCAGTGTGGCGGTCGCCGGTCAGCAGGTACGCCGTCCGCAGCAGGCTGGGCTGCCGCACGGCGAGGTACTCGGTGAACTCGGCGTCCCGTGCCGTTGCACGGTCCTTCCGGCTCATCCGCCGACCTCCCGAGGTCGCGCCATCGTCGCTCTTCTCTCCGTCATCGGGTCCCGGTTTCGGGGCCCCTGGTGGAACATTCTCAGGGGGAGGACGCGATCGATCCCGGATTGGTTGCAATTCGACGCAGGTAGGTCCGGATTCGAGGCAGGTAGGTCCGGATTCGGCTCAGAACGGCGCGACGAGCAGGGCCGTGCCGGCGCCGCCGACCCTGGTCAGCACGAGGGTGGCCTCCTCGTCGCCGGACAGCGCGAGCCGCTTGCGGAGGGCGTCCGGGCTGACGTCGACCCCGCGCTTCTTGATGGTGAGCCGGCCGATGCCCCGCTCGCGCAGGGCTGCCTTGAGCTGCTTCTCGCGGTAGGGCAGGTGCTCCAGGACCCGGTACCCGCGGGCGAACGGGGTGCGGAAGGACAGCTCGGAGGTCACGTAGGCGATCTTCGGGTCGACCAGCCTGCCGTCGACCCCGGCGGCGACGGCCGTCACCAGGCCCGCGCGGATCACCGCACCGTCGGGCTCGTAGAGAAAGGCCCCGACCTCGCCGACGCCGACGGCGTCCGGCCCCGGGTCGTCCTCCTCGGTGATCGACGCCAGACCGCCGGAGCCGATGACGGTCGCCCGCCGCTCCGCGGTAGCGGTGCGGCCCGACCACAGCGCCGCCTCCTTGACCTCGCCGTGGTCGCTCACCCACTCGGCCTCGACACCTCGGGGGACCATGTCGTGGGGGATGCCGGGCGCGACCTTGACGCAGGCGTCGCGGCGCAGCAGGTCCTCGACCCACGACCACGGGGGCACCCAGTCGTCGACGTGGAAGCTACGGCCGGCGCCGCTGCGCCGGGCGGGGTCGGCGAAGGCGAGGTCGAACGGGGAGTGGTCGACCGTGGTGGCGTCAGCGACCTGGACGGCACCGGGCAGGCCGAGGGCGGCGAGGTTGGCCTCCGCGACCGCGACCCGCACCGGGTCGAGGTCGACCCCTGCGCAGACCAGGCCGGCCCGGGCGCCCGCGACGAGGTCGCCGCCGATCCCGCAGCCCAGGTCGATGAGGCTCGAGGCGCCGAAGGCGCGGTAGCGGCCGGCGCGGTGGGTCGCGACGGACAGCCGGGTGGCCTGCTCCAGGGCGTCCGGAGTGAAGTACATCCGGGACGCCAGGTCGCCGAACTTCTGCTCCGCGCGGACCCGGAGCTCGACCTGGGTCATCGCGGCGGCCACGGCGGCCGCGGGCGCCGTACGTCGGAGCTCGGCCTGTGCCTGCAGCTCCGGGACGTCGATCAGCTCGGTCGCCCGCGCGAGGACCTGCTGCCCCTCGTCGGTGAGCAGCCAGCGGAAGGCGTCGAGGTCCACGGGCCGATCCTGTCAGGCCGGGTCGTCCGACGTGATCAGGGCGGGGACCCGCTCTGGCACTCATTGGAGGAGAGTGCTAGTTTCGACGTTGGCACTCTCACCTCGAGTGTGCCAGCGCTTGCCGACGAGGGTGCGACCCCCGCGACGGCGTACTCCCAAGGCAAGCACCAAACGTGGGTGGGCGAAATGCCCGCCGGACCGAACACCGACAGACGCAGAAAGAGGTCGATCGACGTGTCGATCAACATCAAGCCGCTCGAGGACCGCATCGTCGTCAAGCCGCTCGAGGCCGAGCAGACCACCGCCTCCGGCCTGGTCATCCCGGACACCGCGAAGGAGAAGCCCCAGGAGGGCGAGGTCGTCGCGATCGGGCCCGGCCGCTTCAACGAGGACGGCGACGCCCGCATCCCGCTCGACGTCGCTGTGGGCGACAAGGTCATCTACAGCAAGTACGGCGGCACCGAGGTCAAGTACTCCGGCCAGGAGTTCCTCATCCTTTCGGCGCGCGACGTCCTCGCCGTCGTTTCCTGATTTCCCTCGAGTCGTCCGGCTCTCGGTGACCTCCGGGTCGCCCTGAGCCGGACGACTCGAACTCTTTGAAGGAGTAGTAGTGCCGAAGATCCTGGAGTTCGACGAGAACGCCCGCCGCAGCCTCGAGCGCGGTGTCGACGCGCTCGCCAACGCCGTCAAGGTGACGCTGGGCCCCAAGGGCCGCTACGTCGTCCTCGACAAGAAGTGGGGCGCCCCCACGATCACCAACGACGGCGTGACCGTCGCCCGTGAGATCGAGCTGGACGACCCGTTCGAGAACCTCGGTGCCCAGCTCACCAAGGAGGTCGCGACCAAGACCAACGACGTCGCCGGTGACGGTACGACGACCGCGACGGTCCTGGCGCAGGCCATGGTGCACGAGGGCCTCCGCGCGGTGGCCGCCGGCGCCAACCCGATGGGCATCAAGCGGGGCATGGACGCCGCCGCGCAGGCCGTGTCCGCTGCGCTGCTCGCTGCGGCCCGGGAGGTGGAGTCCAAGGACGACATGGCCAACGTGGCCACCATCTCCAGCCGCGACAGCCACATCGGCGACCTGCTCGCCGAGGCGTTCGACAAGGTGGGCAAGGACGGTGTCATCACCGTCGAGGAGTCCAACACCATGGGCACCGAGCTCGAGTTCACCGAGGGCATGCAGTTCGACAAGGGCTACATCTCGGCGTACTTCGTGACCGACCCGGAGCGGATGGAAGCGGTCATCGACGACCCCTACATCCTGCTGCACCAGGGCAAGATCTCGGCGATCTCCGAGCTCCTCCCGCTGCTGGAGAAGGTCATCCAGGCCGGCAAGCCGCTCTTCATCCTCGCCGAGGACGTCGACGGCGAGGCGCTCTCGACCCTGGTGGTCAACAAGATCCGCGGCACCTTCAACGCCGTCGCGGTGAAGAGCCCCGCCTTCGGTGACCGCCGCAAGGCGATGATGCAGGACATCGCGATCCTCACCGGTGGCCAGGTCGTCGCTCCCGAGGTCGGCCTCAAGCTCGACCAGATCGGGCTCGAGACGCTGGGCCAGGCCCGCCGCATCGTGGTCACCAAGGACAGCACCACGATCGTCGACGGCGCCGGCGACCACGCGCAGGTCGAGGGCCGGGTCAACCAGATCCGCAAGGAGATCGAGGCGGCCGACAGCGACTGGGACGAGGAGAAGCTCCAGGAGCGTCTCGCCAAGCTCGCCGGCGGCGTCTGCGTCATCAAGGTCGGCGCGGCCACCGAGGTGGAGCTCAAGGAGAAGAAGCACCGCATCGAGGACGCCGTCTCGGCGACCCGCGCGGCCATCGAGGAGGGCATCGTCCCCGGCGGTGGCTCGGCGCTCATCCACGCGGTCTCCGTGCTCGACAAGGACCTCGGCCTCACCGGTGACGAGGCGGTCGGCGTGCGCATCGTGCGCAAGTCCGCCGACGAGCCGCTGCGCTGGATCGCGGAGAACGGCGGCGAGAACGGCTACGTCGTCACCACCAAGGTGCGCGAGCTCGGCGTCGGCAACGGCTACAACGCCGCGACCGGCGAGTACGGCGACCTGGTCGCCCAGGGCGTCCTGGACCCGGTCAAGGTGACCCGCTCGGCGCTCGTCAACGCGACCTCGATCGCGGCGATGCTGCTCACCACCGAGACGCTGATCGTCGACAAGCCCGAGGCCGAGGAGCCCGACACGGGCCACGGCCACGGTCACGGCCACTGATCGAGCACCTCGATCGAAGCGACACCAGGTCGGCCCTTGTCAACAGGGGCCGACCTGGCGCATTTTTCCCCGGTGGACGATGCGACCTTTCTCGGGGAGTGGCAGGAGTGGCACGACGGCCGTGAGGCGCGCCTGGTGGCGCCGCACGGGTTCCTCGCCATCACCGGGCTGCACTGGCTCGACCCCTCGCCCCAGCGGATCGACGGGATCCCGGGGGCCTGGTCGACCGGCCCCGAGGGCGTGGTCGTCGAGCTGGGCGGCGACGAGCGGCTGACCCTCGACGGCCGTGAGCTCGGTGGACGGGCCGTGATCGGCCCGGTCGACGACCGGGGGGTGCAGGTCGAGGCGGGCGACGTCCGGATCGAGGTCGCGACCCGAGCCGGAGCGGTGCTGGTCCGGCCGCGCGACCCGTCCCACTGGCTCCGCTCCCAGCACGTCGGCACGCCCACCTACCCGGTGTCGCGCTCGTGGGCGGTCCCGGCCCGGTTCCACCGCTACGCGCAGAACCAGCCGACCGGCATCGAGATCCAGAACCTGGCGAGCGGCGTCGTCGAGGACGCCGTCGGCGAGGTGGAGTTCGAGATCGACGGACGGTCGCAGCGGCTGGTGGCGCTCGACGACGACGGTGGGCTGTGGCTGCTGTTCGCCGACGCGACCTCCGGGCGAACGACGTACGGCGCTGGACGACAGCTCTACGCGCCAGCGCCGCGGGCCGACGGGTCGCTGGTCATCGACTTCAACCGCGCGACGAACCTGCCCTGCGCCTACACGGACTTCACGACCTGTCCGGTGCCGATGGCCCGGAACCGGCTCCTGGTCGCGATCGAGGCGGGGGAGCGGAACCCCGAATGACCGCGGTTCGGGCCTGCCGGGCGGGCTCGGGATACGGCATGCTGTGCCCATGCTGTGGAGGGTGCGCGCCAACCTGCCGGACCGCCCGGGCAAGCTCGCGCCCCTGACCGCCGAGTGCGGCAAGGCCGGCGTCAACATCGGCGCCGTCCAGGTGTTCACCAGCCAGGTGCCGGCCACGGTGACCGTCGAGCTCGTCGTCCGCGCCCCCGAGGACTGGGGCCACGACGACGTCATCGAGCTCGCCCGGCGCGGCGGTGGTGAGGCAGTGGTGACCCACGAGGTCAACAGCCACGCCCTCGACGACCAGCCCACCCGTTACGTGAAGGCGGCCCAGCAGATCCTCGACCACCCGGCGTCGTTCCCCGACGTGGTCGCCCACCTCTTCGACGCCGACGTCGAGCCGAGCCACGGACGCGAGGACGTGCTCGAGCTGTCCGTCGGCAACGCCGTCATCCAGATCCGCCGCGAGACGCCGTTCACCCCGGCCGAGCGGGCGCGCGGTACGGCGCTCGCCGAGCTCGTCGACGACGTGCTGGGCCGCGAGGCGCCGGCTGCGCCGGAGGGCGCGAGCGACACCGGGCCG
>NZ_JACEFC010000119.1 GCF_014180715.1 Nocardioides stalactiti
CGACCTGGTCCCGGTCCGGCCGCTGACCGAGGTGACCCTTCGCGACAAGACCGTCGACCTGGTCGCCGAGCTCACCCGGGAGGACGGCACCGCGCGGCTCACGCTCGGCGTCGAGGTCGACGGCGAGCTGCGCCGCGGCGGTCAGGTGCACCTGTCGTCCCACGACCGCGTCGTCGCGCTGCTCGACGACGGCCGACTCCAGGTCGCCGAGCTCGACCGCGACGTGCCCACCGCGGCCCGTCAGCTGATCGAGGACGGGCCGCTCGAGGTGCCCGTCGCCGACCTCGAGCCGTTCCTCGAGCGGGTCGCCGGCCTGTTGCGGCACCTGCCGGTCCGCTCCCCCGACGGCTCCGTCGACGTCCCGGCCCCGCGGCGGCCCACCCTGGTCGTCACGGTCACGTGGCGCAGCTCCACCCACGCCGCCCTCGCCTGGGAGTGGTGCTACGACGAGACACACCGCTGCGGTCTCGATGCCCGTGACCAGCTCGAAGGCCTGCGCGACCGCCGGGCCGAGACGCTGGTCCGGGCCACGGTGCCCGACGGCCTGCTCGGACGCCGCGAGATCCGCGACGGCGACGCGCTCTCGCTCGCGATCCACGACCTCCCCCACCTGCGCGAGCTGCCCGACGTCGAGGTGGTCGAGGTCCAACGGCCCGACTTCCGGGAGTCGACGACCGCGCCGGAGATCTCCTTCGACGTCGTCGAGCCCGAGGCCCCAGCGCCCTCCACCGACTGGCTCGACCTCGAGGTGTCCGTCACCGTCGAGGGCGAGCGGATCCCGCTGCCCGACGTCATCGCCGCGCTCACCCTCGGCCACGAGTTCCTCGTCCTGCCCAGCGGTCTCTTCCTCTCGACCGACCGGCCCGAGCTCGACCGGCTGCGCGAGGTGGTCGCCGCCGCCGCCGAGCTCCGCGAGCGCGACGGCGACCGGATCGGGGTCGGCACCCACGACCTGGGGTTGTGGGCGCAGCTCGCCGAGACCGGGCTGGTCGACACCCAGGCGGCCGAGTGGGTCGCCCGGGCCCAGGCGCTGCGCGACCTCACCGAGATCCCGCGGCCGGAACCGGTCGGCCTGACCACCACGTTGCGCTCCTACCAGCGCGAGGGCTTCTGGTGGCTCGCGTTCCTCTGGGACCACGGGCTCGGCGGGATCCTCGCCGACGACATGGGGCTCGGCAAGACCCTCCAGGTCCTCGCCCTGGTCCAGCACGCCCGCGTCCGGCGCCCCGACGAGGGGCCGTTCCTCGTCGTCGCGCCCACCAGCGTCGTGACCGCGTGGGCGCACGAGGCAGCGCGGCACGCGCCCGACCTCCGCGTCGGCGTCTGCGGTCGTCGTACGGACGACGTGGCGGCCATCGCGGCGCAGAGCGACCTGGTGGTCACCACCTACACGGTCGCGCGGCTCGCCCACCAGCGCTACGCCGCCGTTCGTTGGGGCGGCCTCGTCCTCGACGAGGCCCAGCAGGTCAAGAACCACCAGAGCAAGACCTACGGGGCGGTGCGCACCATCCCGGCGCCGTTCAAGCTCGCCGTCACCGGCACACCGTTCGAGAACCGGCTGATGGAGCTGTGGGCGCTGCTGTCGATCACCGTGCCCGGCCTCTACCCGTGGCCCCGCCTCTTCACCGAGAAGGTGGTGCGGCCCATCGAGCGCGACGGCGACGCCGCCAGCCTCGCCCGGTTCCGCGCGCGGATCCGGCCGTTCGTGCTCCGCCGCACCAAAGAGCTGGTCGCCGCCGACCTCCCGCCGAAGCAGGAACAGGTCCTCGACGTGGTGCTCGAGCCGAAGCACCGCAAGATCTATGACACCCACCTGGCCAAGGAGCGCCAGCGCATCCTCGGGCTGGTCGACGACTTCGACCGCAACCGGGTGGCGATCTTCAGCGCGCTCACGCGGCTGCGCCAGCTCGCGCTCGACCCAGCGCTGGTCGATGCCGAGCACGACGCCGTGGGCTCGGCGAAGCTCGACCTGCTCGTCGACCACCTCGCCGAGATCACCGCCGAGGGCCACCGCGCCCTGGTCTTCAGCCAGTTCACCTCGTTCCTGGGCCGGGTCCGGCAGCGCCTCGTCGCCGAGGACATCGGCGCGGTCTACCTCGACGGCTCGACCCGCGACCGGGGTGCTGTCATCGACGACTTCCGCTCGGGCGGGGCCCCCGTGTTCCTCATCTCGCTCAAGGCCGGCGGGGTCGGGCTCACCCTCACCGAGGCCGACTACGTCTTCGTCCTCGACCCGTGGTGGAACCCCGCCGCCGAGGCCCAGGCCGTCGACCGGGCCCACCGGATCGGCCAGACCCAGCACGTCCACGTCTATCGCCTGGTCGCGACCGACACCATCGAGGAGAAGGTGATGACGCTCAAGGAGCGCAAGGCCGAGCTCTTCGCCCAGGTCATCGACGGCGAGGGCGCCATGAGCACCAGCCTCAGCGCCGACGACATCCGCGGCCTGTTCGACTAGCGGACCGTCTCCGGCGCGGCCGGACGGGTATCTCCACCCCGTGCCGAACGACAGCGAGAAGAGCCAGTCCTACGAGCGGGACATGGCCTACGTGCCCGACCGGATCACGCGCGAGCACGGGAAGTCACAGGACGGCTTCGCCGGGCACGACCTGGAGGTCGCGACCTGGCCGGTCGAGCCAGGCCGCTACCGGATCGTCGCCGCCCGGGCCTGTCCGTGGGCCAACCGGGCGATCATCGTCCGCCGCCTCCTCGGCCTGGAGGGCGTGATCTCGATGGGTCTGGCCGCTCCGGTCCACGACGAGCGCAGCTGGACCTTCGCCCTGGATCCCGGCGGCACCGACCCCGTGCTGGGCTACGAGCGGCTCGAGCAGGCCTACCTCGCCCGCTTCCCCGACTACGCCAAGGGCATCACCGTGCCCACGATCGTCGACGTGCCGTCGGGACAGATCGTCACCAACGACTTCCCGGCGATCACCCACGACCTGTTCTTCGAGTGGCGGGACCACCACCACGACGGTGCTCCCGACCTGTGGCCCGACGACTGCCGGGAGGAGATGGAGACCGTGATGGAGCAGGTCTTCCGCCACGTCAACGACGGCGTGTACCAGTGCGGGTTTGCTGGGTCGCAGGATGCGTACGCCGAGGCGTACCGCCAGCTGTTCGCCACCCTGGACCAGCTCGAGGAGCGGCTCACCGGCCAGCGCTACCTCATGGGCAGGACGATCACCGAGGCCGACGTGCGGCTCTTCACCACCCTGGTCCGCTTCGACGCCGTCTACCACGGTCACTTCAAGTGCAACCGCAACAAGCTGACCGAGATGCCGGCTCTCTGGGGCTACGCCCGCGACCTGTTCCAGACGCCCGGGTTCGGGGACACGGTCGACTTCGAGCAGATCAAGCGGCACTACTACGTGGTCCACGAGGACCTCAACCCGGGCGGGATCGTCCCGGAGGGTCCGGACCTGGCGGGGTGGACCACCCCGCACGGCCGCGAGCGGCTCTGACCCGTCAGCGGGCGTTCCAGTCGGTGCCCGGCGGCTTGGACTCCAGCCAGGCCTGGAAGCCGGTGAGGGACGCGAGGCTCATGGCCAGCTCGACCTCACCGTCGCGCGACGCGCACTGGATCACGACGTGGTCGGGATAGAGGGACGCCTGCTCGGCGCCGATGGCCTCGCGCCGGCCGTCATAGCTCAGCCCCTCACGCACCCACACCCGCTTGGGGCGCGGTGACAGCGTGAAGATGCGGAACCACTCGAGCTTCTCGCCCGAGTACCGGCCCATGCCGAGGACCCAGCCCCGCCCGTCGGCCCCGGCGCTCAGCCTGTGGCTGAGCTCGAACGTGCCACCGTGACGGGCGAGGATCCGGCGTCGGGCCACCAGCCCGACGCCGTATCCCAGCAGCAGGAGCAGCACGATGCCCGAGACATCGAGCAGCCACTCCCACCACGCCATCAGTGATCGCTAGTGACCGGTACTCAGGGAGCCGGACTGGACCTTCTCGGCCGCGCGGAGGCGAGCCTCGGCCCGGCGGACCCGGCGCTCGGCCTCGTTGTTGGCGCCGATGAGGCCACGCGCCTCCTCGAGCTCGGCCTTGACCTTCTCCACGTGGATCTCCTCGCCGAGCTCGATGTGCTCGGAGAGGATCGACACCCGGTTGTTGGCGACCGAGAGGAAGCCACCGTCGACGGCCGCGACGACGACGTCGTCGGTGCCCTCCACCTGGACCTCCACCACGGCCTCGGACAGCAGCGACAGCACCGGCGCGTGGTCGCGCAGGACGCCGACGTCACCCTCGGTCGTCCGCGCGATCACCATCGCCGCGTCGCCCGACCACACGGTGCGGTCGGCTGCGACGAGCTCGACGTGCAGCGCCTCGGAACCAGCAGCGGTCGCCATGGTCAGAGGCTCTTCTGGATCTCGGCCCACTTGGCCTCGACGTCGTCGAGGCCACCGCACATGAAGAACGCCTGCTCGGCCACGTGGTCGTAGTCACCGTCGGCGATCTTGTTGAACGCCTCGATGGTGTCCGCGACCGGGACCGTCGAACCCTCGATGCCCGTGAACTGCTTGGCGACGTAGGTGTTCTGCGACAGGAAGCGCTGGATGCGGCGCGCCCGGCTGACGATGATGCGGTCCTCCTCGGACAGCTCGTCGACACCGAGGATCGCGATGATGTCCTGGAGCTCCTTGTTGCGCTGCAGGATCTGCTTGATGCGGATCGCGCAGTCGTAGTGGTCCTGACCGATGTACTGCGGGTCGAGGATCCGGGAGGTCGACGTCAGCGGGTCCACGGCCGGGTAGATACCGAGCGACGCGATCTCACGCGACAGCTCGGTGGTCGCGTCGAGGTGCGCGAAGGTCGTCGCCGGAGCCGGGTCGGTGTAGTCGTCGGCCGGCACGTAGATCGCCTGCATCGAGGTGATCGAGCGACCCCGGGTCGAGGTGATGCGCTCCTGGAGGGTGCCCATCTCGTCGGCCAGGTTGGGCTGGTAGCCCACCGCGGACGGCATCCGACCGAGCAGGGTCGAGACCTCGGAACCGGCCTGCGTGAACCGGAAGATGTTGTCGACGAAGAGCAGCACGTCCTGGTTCTGGACGTCACGGAAGTACTCCGCCATCGTCAGCGCCGACAGCGCGACGCGCAGACGCGTGCCCGGCGGCTCGTCCATCTGACCGAAGACCAGGGCGACCTTGTCGAAGACGCCGGCCTCCTGCATCTCGACGATGAGGTCGTTGCCCTCACGGGTGCGCTCACCGACGCCGGCGAACACGGAGACACCACCGTGGTTCTTCGCGACGCGGGCGATCATCTCCTGGATCAGGACGGTCTTGCCGACACCGGCACCACCGAACAGGCCGATCTTCCCACCCGTCACGTACGGCGTGAGCAGGTCGATGACCTTGATGCCCGTCTCGAACATCTGGGTCTTCGACTCGAGCTGGTCGAACGCGGGCGCCTTGCGGTGGATGCCCCACCGCTCGGTGACCTCGTAGGCCTCACCCTCAGCGAGGTTGAGCACGTCGCCGGTCGCGTTGTAGACGTGGCCGAGGGTCACGTCACCGACGGGGACGGTGATCGGGCCACCGGTGTCGGTCACGGCCGAGCCTCGGACGACACCATCGGTCGGCTTCAACGAGATGGCGCGGACGATGCCGTCGCCGATGTGCTGGGCGACCTCGAGCGGCAGGACCGTGGTCTCGCCGGCGAGGGTCACCTCGACCTCGAGCTTGTTGTAGATCTCGGGCATCGCGTCGATCGGGAACTCGATGTCGACGACCGGGCCGATGACCCGCGCGACACGACCGACGGTGGTCCCCGTCTCCACAGCTTCTTCAGCGGTAGCAGTCATTGTCTTCTCCGTGTTTCGTGGTGTGTCGGTGGGTCAGTCGTTCGCGGCAGCCTGAGCATCGGCGAGGGCGTTGACGCCACCGACGATCTCGCTGATTTCCTGGGTGATGCCGGCCTGGCGGGCCTGGTTGGCGATCCGGGTGAGCTTCTTGATGAGCTCGTCGGCGTTGTCCGTCGCCGCCTTCATCGCCTTCTGCCGGGCAGCCAGCTCGGAAGCGGCCGCCTGCAGGAGGCTGTAGAAGATCCGGCTCTGGACGTACTGCGGCAGCAGCCCGTCGAGCACCTCGGCAGCCGACGGCTCGAACTCGTACAGCGGCAGCAGGTCCTCCGCCGCCGGGGCCGCTTCCCCTTCGGGCGCCTCGACGACCTCCAGCGGCAGCAGTCGGACCGCGGTCGGCTCCTGGACCAGCATCGAGCGGAAGCGGGTGTAGACGATGTGGACCTCGTCGACGTCACCCTCCTCGCCCTGCTGCTTGAGGAACGCCTCGATCAGCGCCCGGCCGATCTCGGCGGCCTTGTCGTACGTCGGCTGGTCGGAGAAGCCCGTCCAGGAGTCGATGAACGGACGCGAGCGGAACTTGAAGTACGCCTCCGCCTTGCGCCCGGCCAGGAAGTAGTCGATCTCCTTGCCCTCGTCACGCAGACGCTCGGCGAGGCGCTCGGTCTCCTTGAGCACGCTCGAGGAGTAGGCACCCGCCAGGCCGCGGTCGCTGGTGATGACCAGCACCGCCGCGCGCTTGGGGTTCTCCTCCTCCTTGGTCAGCGGGTGGTCGACGTTGGAGAACGTCGCCACCGCCGACACGGCTCGCGTCAGCTCCCGCGCATAGGGCGCGGCCTGCTGTGCTCGCTGCTGCGCCTTGATGATCCGGGACGCAGCGATGAGCTCCATGGCGCGCGTGATCTTCTTCATCGACTCTGTCGACTTGATCCGCGCGCGGTACTCCCGCAGCGATACGGCCATCTGGGTCAGCCCCGCTTCTGCTTGACGATCTGCTCCTGCTCGAGCTCGTCGTCGGCGAGCGCCTCGGCCTCGGCCTCGTGGCCGACCTTGATGCTGCCTCCGTCGGAGGTCTCGAACTGGTTGAGGAACTCGTCGTACGCCGCAGCGACGCCGTCCTCGTCCTCGAACTTCTGGGTCTCGCGGATCGCGGCGAGGATGCCCTCGTGCGAACGACGCAGGTAGTCGAGGAACTCCTGCTCGAAGCGGAGCACGTCACCGGTGGGCACCTTGTCCAGGCGACCGCTGGTGCCGAGCCAGAGCGACACGGTCATCTCGGGCAGCGCGTAGGGGCTGTAGGCCGGCTGCTTGAGCAGCGCCATCAGCCGCTGGCCACGGGCCAGCTGCTGCTTCGACGCGGCGTCGAGGTCGGAGGCGAACATCGCGAAGGCCTCCATCGCGCGGTACTGCGCGAGGTCGACCTTGAGCGAACCGGTGACCTGCTTCATCGCCTTGGTCATCGCCGCGCCACCGACGCGGGACACCGAGACACCGACGTCGATCGCCGGTCGCTGGTTGGCCGCGAACAGGTCCGACTGGAGGAAGATCTGGCCGTCGGTGATCGAGATGACGTTGGTCGGGATGTAGGCCGACACGTCGTTGGCCTTGGTCTCGATGATCGGCAGACCGGTCATCGAGCCGGCGCCGAGCTCGTCGGAGAGCTTCGCGCAACGCTCGAGCAGCCGGGAGTGCAGGTAGAAGACGTCACCCGGGTAGGCCTCGCGGCCCGGCGGGCGGCGCAGCAGCAGCGACACGGCACGGTAGGCCTCGGCCTGCTTGGTCAGGTCGTCGAACACGATGAGGACGTGCTTGCCGTCGTACATCCAGTGCTGGCCGATGGCCGAGCCGGTGTAGGGGGCGAGGTACTTGAAGCCCGCGCTGTCGGACGCCGGAGCAGCCACGATCGTGGTGTACTCCAGGGCGCCGGCCTCCTCGAGGGCACCCCGCACGGAGGCGATGGTCGAGCCCTTCTGGCCGATGGCGACGTAGATGCAGCGCACCTGCTTCTGCGGGTCGCCGGAGTCCCAGTTCTGCTTCTGGTTGATGATCGTGTCGATCGCGACCGTGGTCTTGCCGGTCGCGCGGTCACCGATGATCAGCTGGCGCTGGCCACGGCCGATCGGGGTCATCGCGTCGATCGCCTTGATGCCGGTGGCGAGCGGCTCGTGCACCGACTTGCGGGCCATGACGCCGGGCGCCTGGAGCTCGAGGATGCGGCGAGCCTCGGGCTCGATCTCGCCGAGACCGTCGATCGGGTTGCCGAGCGGGTCGACGACGCGGCCGAGGAAGTTGCTGCCGACGGGGACCGAGAGGACCTCACCGGTACGGCGGACCGTCTGGCCCTCCTCGATCTTGTCGAAGTCACCGAGGATGACGACACCGATCTCGCGGTCCTCGAGGTTGAGGGCGAGACCACGGGTGCCGTCCTCGAACTCGAGCAGCTCGTTGGCCATCGCCGACGGAAGCCCGCTCACGCGGGCGATACCGTCACCGGCGGAGGCGACGTGGCCGACCTCCTCCTTGGACGCCGCGGAGGGCTCGTAGTCGGCGACGTACTTGGCGAGGGCGTCGCGGATCTCGTCCGGGCGGATGGAGAGTTCCGTCATCTCTGTGCCTTCTTCCTTCTGTGCTTTGAGAAGTCTTGGGTGGTGGTGCCGGTCAGCCGGCGATCTTGCGGCGAGCGGCGTCGAGGCGGCTCAGGATGGTCCCGTCGATGACGTCGTCACCGATCTCGACCTTGAGCCCGCCGATGACACCGGCGTCGACGACGACGTTGAGGTGGACCCGACGGCCGTACTGCGCCGCCAGGGCAGCGGCGAGCCGCTGCTGGTCCGCGTCGGCGAGCGGCCGGGCGACCCGGACCGTCGCGACGTTCTGACCGTGGACGTCGGCCGCGGTCTTCTCGTAGTCCTCCAACGCAGCCGACACGGTGCGGTAGCTGCCGGACAGGGCCTGGTTGACCAGGGCCACCGTCGCCGGGAGCGCCTTGCCGTCCAGGAGGGACCCGACGAGCGCCGTCTTGTCGGCCACGCTGCGGGCCGGGTCGGACAGCGCGCTGCGGAGGTCGCCGTTGTCGGTGACGGCACGCCGCACCGCGAACAGCTCGTCCACGAGCCGGCCGGCATCGTCACCGGCCGAGCGGACCTGCGCCACGACGCCGACCTGCTCCAGCCCGTCGGCCAGGTCCCGGGTGCGCGTCCAGCGGGACGACACCGCGACCGCGAGCAGGTCGAGCGTCGCCGCGTCGACCTTGCCGCTGAAGAGCTCGGAGACGAGGCCGGTCTTGGCCTCGTTCGCCAGCGACGAGTCGGTGGCGAAACGCCGCAGGGCGCCCTCGGAGCGGAGCGCCGCCGCGACAGCGAACAGGTCGCCGGCAACGGTCGCGGACCCGCTGGCCCGTTCGGTCAGCGAGGCCACGGCGTCGGCGGACGCACCGCGGAAGGCCACCATCAGTTCGCNACGCACCGCGGAAGGCCACCATCAGTTCGCCTCGAGCTCGGCCAGGAACCGCTCGACGACCCGCGACTGACGCGCGTCGTCATCGAGGGACTCGCCCACGATCCGACCCGCGAGGCTGGTCGCCAGCGTGCCGACCTCGGCCCGCAGCGAGGTGACCGCCTGCTGGCGCTCGGCCTCGATCTGCGTCTTGCCGTGCTCGACGATGCGAGCGGCCTCGGTCTGCGCCTGCTCCCGCATCTCCGCGATGATCGCGGCACCCTGCTCACGCGCTTCCTCGCGGATGCGCGCGGCTTCGTGGCGAGCGTCGGCGAGCTGGGCCTCGAGCTCGGCGAGCTTGGCGTCTGCCTCGGCCTGCTTCGTCTCGGCCGCGGCCAGACCGCCCTCGATCGCCGCCGTGCGTTCGGTGAACGTCTTCTCGAAGTTCGGTGCGACGAACTTCCAGATCGCGAAGAAGAGGAGGCCGAACACCACGAGGGAGATCGCCACTTCTTCCCACAGCGGGACGAGGGGGTTGTGCTCCTCCCCCTCCGCCGCCGCGAGGATCAAGAGAGTCTTCATGGACCTGACCTATCTGGGTCGAGCTTGCTGAAAATACGCAGTGGTGCGCTCAGGACGTCGGTCGACGACCGAACGTCACTGAGTGCTTTCGCCGGTCAGGACGAACGCGAGCGCGATACCGATGATGGCGAGCGCCTCAGCGAGCGCGAATCCGAGGATCGCGATCGACTGCAGGCGGCTCTGCGCCTCGGGCTGGCGGGCGACGCCGTTGATGTACGCGGCGAAGATGAGACCGATGCCGATACCCGGGCCGATGGCAGCCAGGCCGTAACCGATCATGTTGAGAGAGCCACCCATGGCTACTTTCCTTTCGGGTTGTTTTCTCTGGTGAGAACTGTGGGGTTGTGGTCGTACGGGCTGATCGACGGGTCGATCAGTGCTCGTCGGCGAGCGCGCCCTGGATGTACATGGCGTTCAGCAGGACGAACACGTAGGCCTGCAGGAACTGGACGAGGATCTCGAGGAAGCTCACCAGGATGGCGAGGATCCACGCGAGCGGGCCGGCGACGTAACCGACACCCCCGACGTGCTCGATGAGGTAGAGGCCACCGGTGGCGAACAGCACCAGCAGGATGTGACCCGCGAACATGTTGCAGAACAGACGCAGCGCGAGCGTGACCGGCCGCACCAGGATGTTGGAGAAGAACTCCAGCGGGACCAGGAGCGGGTACATCGCGGGGCTGACGCCCGACGGGACGCTCTGGAGCTTGAGGTAGCCGAGCGGGCCGTGCTTCGCGATGCCCACGCCGTTGTAGATCAACCACGACATCCCCGCCAGCGCATAGGCCATGCCGGCGCGGCTGAACGTCGGGAACTGGAAGAACGGGATGCTGGCGAACAGGTTGTTGACCAGGATGAAGAAGAAGAGCGTCACCAGGTAGGGCACGAACTTCTGGAAGTCGTGGCTGCCGATGATGTCGCGGGCGACGCTGTTGCGGACGAAGCCGTAGGCGCCCTCACCGGCGAACTGGAGCTTGCCGGGGACCATGGCGCGCGACTTCGAGGCGGCGTACAGGAACCCGAACACGACGACCGCGGCGATGACGAGCTGCAGCATCGGCTTGGTGACCCCGAGGCTGCCGATCTCGAACACGGGCGGGAGGTCGAAGATGCTGGGACCGGGAGCGTGGAACTCCTCGGCCGAGATGCTGGCGCTGGCTGCGTTGGTCACCAGGTCTCCTCTGCGTTCACTCTGTCTTCGACTCTGTCTTCGTGCTGCCCTGGTCCGGTGGCCCCGTGCGGAACCGTGCGGCCGTCAGGTAGATCCCCAGCGTGGCGCCCGTGAGGATGCCGATCGCAACGAGGTACCGCGTGCCCAACCACTGGTCCGCGAGCCATCCGAGCAGCCCGTAGAACGCGACCCCGGCCACGATGTAGCCGAACGCGTGCCACGGATCGCCCTGGGGCTTCTCCTCGGGCTGACTCATTGCGCCCCGGACAATAGCAGGGGGTGATGGTCATCGCGCACCGCCCTCCGCTGCCGGACGAACACCCTCGGGAGTGCCGTGCACCGGAGGTTCGCCGGGGGACTCACCTCGCGTCTCGAAGGCCGGGATCCGGGCCTTCGCCGAGGCGGTCAGCTGGGCGGCCGTCCAGGCCAGGACACCGATGATGATCGCGCCGCCGAGCCAGCCCCGGTCGAGGGTGTCGTCGAGCGCACCGGACCGGTTGAGGCCGACGAAGACGACCAGCATGAGCAGCACCTGCATGGTGTAGGTGAGCATCGCGACGAGCAGCGAGGCCACCGGCATCAGCCGGGCCACCGCGTCGACGGCGAACGCACCGAACGCGAACACCAGGAATGCGATCGCGGTCCCGACCAGGGCGCCGTAGGCACCCTCGGAGCCGCTCACGAGCGCCGCCACCAGGACGACCACGACACCGACCACCGTCGTGACCGCGGCCGCGAGGGCCAGCGGTCCGGGGGTGGTGGTCGTCATCATCGGCGGCCGTCCTTCGGGTGATCCGGGAGGTGGGTCACGGGGACTTTCTGAGCACTCCCTGAGTGCTCGTGAAAGTTATCACAAAGTCTCGAGCGGGCTCGAATCGGGGTCCCCCGCACGCTTGCTGCGGGTCGGCAGCAGCGGCACCAGGAACGTCAGCGCGACCGTGATGACGAAGGCGATCCCGATCCCGATCCAGACCACCGGGTCGTCGTTCAGGCTGGCGACGACGGCTCCGAAACCGATCCAGCCGGCCCACAGCCACATGATGAGCACGGCCCTCCGGTGCGAGTGCCCGATCTCCAGCAGCCGGTGGTGCAGGTGCTGCTTGTCAGGGGCGAACGGCGACCGGCCGGCCGCCGTACGGCGGACCACGGCGAGGAGCAGGTCGGCGAGCGGCACGACCAGGATGAGGATCGGGAGCGCGATGGGGAGCAGCAGGAGCAGCCAGTTGGCCCGAGTGTCGTCCCCGGCCTGGCTGAGGTCGGTCGGGCCGAACTGGGTGGTCACCGTGATCGCGGTGGCCGAGAGCACCAGGCCCAGCAGCATCGAGCCGCTGTCGCCCATGAACAGGCGGGCCGGGTGGAAGTTGTGCACGAGGAACCCAGCGCACGCCCCGGCCAGCGCCGCCGCGAGGAGCGCCCCGGTCTGCGCGCGCTCGATCTCGATCTCGACGCTGAGCTGGTAGGAGAAGAGGAAGAACGCGAGGGCGCTGATCCCGATGACCCCGGCGGCGAGGCCGTCCAGGCCATCGATGAAGTTCACGGCGTTGACGGTCGTCAGCACCAGCACCGCCGTCAGCAGTGCACCCTGGGTGCCGTCGAGCGAGAGCACGCTGCCGTCGGGCTGGTACAGGAATCGGAACTGGACGCCCGAGTAGACGAGCGCGCCGACCGCGACGACCTGTCCCCCGAACTTGGTGAGCGCATCGAGGTCGAAGATGTCGTCGAGCACCCCGACCGCGCAGACCAGGGCCCCGGCCAGCAGCACCGAGCGGGCGTCCTCGAACACGAACGGCTTGCTCCCCGACAGGAACGGCAGCTCCCGAGCGACGAGGAACGCCGCGAAGAGGCCGCCGAGCATCGCCAGCCCCCCGAGGTACGGGATCGGCTCCGCGTGGACGTCGCGGTCACGGACCTTGGCGACCGCCCCGGTCCGGACCGCGATCTCGCGGGCGACGACCGTCAGCAGGAAGGTGACCGCCGCGGCGACCAGGAAGACGACGAGGTACTCGCGCAT
>NZ_JACEFC010000012.1 GCF_014180715.1 Nocardioides stalactiti
GCGGGGGCCACCCTCGATCCGGGTGTCGCTGCCCAGCGGGTAGCGCACCCGGTCGCTCTCGTCGGCGTAGCCGAAGCGGACCCGCACCTTGGCGTGGTCGCCGGCGACGACGGTGATCGGGATGCCGTAGGGCCCCTCGCCGTAGGACGGCCCGAAGTCGGGGTGGAGCGCGCCGGCACCGTCCATGTTGCTCAGCCAGTTCGCGCTGTAGGGGTGGAGCGGCAGCGAGGAGATGTCGGCGTTCCACCAGTTGTCCGCCGGGAACACCCGGCAGCCCGAGACGGGCGCGGCCGCCGGCGCCTCGACGGCGGTCCGCTCCTCCGGCGGTGCCGCGGACGAGCCGGCGTCCGTCGTGGCGCATGCTGCGAGGGCCAGCGCCACGGCGACAGCGCCGGCGCGGATCACCTCGGTCCGCCGGGATAGATGCCGCGGGTCTCGCCGCGCAGGTACTTCTTCGGGAACCAGTCCGCGACGTAGACGCGCGGCAGCGCCTTGGCGATCGCCAGGGTCACGTAGACGACCGTGTTGACCGCGACGAAGCCCGCCAGCACGAGGAACCAGGTCTGGTGCAGGGTCTCCTCGGGCAGCAGCAGGCCCCAGGCAGTGGCCAAGTGTGGTTCCATCTCAGCTCCCCACCGGAAGGGGCGGCTCGTGCTGGTCAGCGTAGTGCCAGGTCGCCGTCCGGGCGCCGGTGATGTCGGCGACACCCTTCACGTAGACGATCGCGAGGAACATCGCGTAGCAGAGCTCGGGCAGCACCAGTGCCGCCACCAGCCGCGCCGTCCAGCCACCCTTCCAGACGGTGATGACCCGCTCGGCGGCGAAGACCGCGCCGACCCCGAGCCAGAACGGGAAGACGACGACGTCGCGCACCGAGATCGCCGTGATGACGATGAGTGCGAGGTACGACGACAGCGCCACCACGCCGTAGCCGAGACCGAGCTGCTGGATCCAGTAGCGCCAGGTCTGCGTCCGCAGGCCGTAGGCCCCGAGGTTCTCGACCGCGCCGCGCTGCCAGCGCAACCGCTGCACCCAGAGTGCGCGCCACGTCGTCATGATCTCGGTGACCACCGTGCAGTCTGCCGGCGAGACCACGATCCCGCCGAGCGACTTCAGGGCGATGGTGATCTCGTTGTCCTCGGTCAGCGCCATCGTGTCGAAGTACTGCCCGGGGACGCCCGGGATGAGCCTGCCGCGCTCGGCCGCGACGGTGCGGAGTGCCCGTGGCCGGAACACCGACGCGGTGCCGGTGAGCACGAACACCATGCCGCGGCGGCGGCGCAGGTCACGGGCGTAGCGGGTGTACTCGTTGCGCTGGAAGATCCCGAGCAGACCGCCGCCCGGCTCCCCGTAGAACAGGCCGCCGACGGCCATCAGCGCGCGGTCGGCCGCCATCCGGCGCGCCGCGCTCTCCAGGAAGCCCGGACCGAGCGTCGTGTCGGCGTCCATGACCATCACCAGGTCGTTGTCGCCGTGGCTCGGCAGGATCACGGCCAGGGCCTGGTTGAGGCCGCCGGCCTTCTTGTCCCGGTTGCCCACGGTCTCGAACACCTCGACGCCCGCGGCGCGCGCGACGTCGACGGTCGCGTCGGTGCAGTTGTCGGCCACGACGACGATCCGGTCGGGCGGGTGGGACTGCTCACGCAGCGACGTCAGGGTCGCAGCCAGGCAGTCCTCCTCGTTGTGGGCCGGGATCAGGACCGTGATGGTGATCGGCCCGGCGAACACACCGCGCGTCTCGGCCATCACGATCTTGGGCACCAACGGGGTCCTGTTGCCGCTGTCGCTGCGGCGCGACGTCGTCGTCACCCGTCGCTCCAGCGACTGCACGGCCCAGGCGCAGAAGACCGCCAGGCCCACCGCGGAGACGACCGTGACGACCGACGGCGCGTTCACGTCGTACAGGACACGCCACGCGCCGAACGCCACGGTGGACGCCGGTTCGTCGATCACCTGGCGCGGCGACTGGGCGACCCAGACTGCGAGCAGGGTCGCCGCTGACCACGAGCCGCCCAGGATCAGCAGACCCGCGGCACGTTGAAACCTCCCCATCTGTAACTCCCTCCTCGGGCAGGGTAGGGCGCAACTCCTGAATTCGTCTTGCAAACAGAATTTCTATGTCCGAACGGTCAGTGGACGATGTGATACCCGAATCGTCAGCCACCCGGAGGACCAGGAACCTAGACTCGAACAGGGCCCCCGGGTGTTCTCTGGGGCCTGCGGCGGAACGAGGGGATATGAGCCACGAGCGCGACGACCGCCGGTCGTCGTCGGAGACGGAGCACGAGCGCCGCTTCCGGCTGGTGATCGAGGCTGCCCCGAACGCGATGGTCATGGTCGACCACTCGGGCTCGGTGGTCCTCGTCAACTCGCAGGCCGAGTCCCTGTTCGGCTACGACCGCGACGCGCTGCTCGCGATGAAGGTCGAGGACCTGCTCCCCGAGCGCTACCGCGATGTCCACCACGGCTACCGGGGCGCGTTCTTCGCTGACCCGGCACGCCGTGACATGGGCGCCGGGCGAGAGCTCTACGGACTGCGCAGCGACGGCACCGAGGTCCCCATCGAGATCGGCCTCAACCCGATCCGGATCGACGGCGACGACTTCGTCCTCGCCTCCATCATCGACGTGACCGCCCGCCTCGAGGCGCTCGCGATCGAGAAGGAGGCGCTGCGGGAGCACGAGCGCCGGCTGCGCCTGGTGATCGAGGCTGCGCCCAACGCGATGGTGATGGTCGACCACTCCGGCACGGTGGTCCTGGTGAACTCCCAGGCCGAGAACCTGTTCGGCTACGACCGCGACGCGCTGCTCGCGATGAAGGTCGAGGACCTGCTCCCCCAGCGGATCCGCGGCGGCCACGTCGGCTACCGCGACGCGTTCTTCGCCGCGCCCGCCCGCCGCGACATGGGCGTCGGCCGGGAGCTCTACGGACTGCGCAGCGACGGCACCGAGGTCCCCATCGAGATCGGCCTCAACCCGATCAACATCGACGGGGAGGACTTCGTCCTCGCCTCCATCATCGACGTCAGCGCACGTCTGGAGGCGCTGGCCGTCGAGCAGGAGGCGATGCGCGAGCACGAGCGACGGTTGACGCTGGTCATCGAGGCTGCGCCCAACGCGATGGTCATGGTCGACCGGACCGGCTCGGTCGTCCTGGTGAACTCCCAGGCCGAGAACCTCTTCGGTCACGACCGCGACACGCTGCTGGCGATGAAGGTCGAGGACCTGCTCCCCGAGCGGATCCGCGGCGGCCACGTCGGCAACCGCGACGCGTTCTTCGCCGACCCCGCCCGCCGCGACATGGGCGTCGGCCGTGACCTCTTCGGCCTGCGCAGCGACGGCACCGAGGTCCCGATCGAGATCGGCCTCAACCCGATCAAGATCGACGGGGAGCCCTACGTCCTCGCCTCCATCATCGACATCCGGGGCCGGGTGGACGCGCAGGCCGCCGAGCAGGACGAGCTGCGACGCTCGATGCTCGACAGCATCCCGTTCAGCATCCTGGCGACCGACTCGACCGGCCGCATCGTCAGTGCCAACGCCGCCGCCGAGCGGATGCTCGGCTACACCGGCGCCGAGCTGATCGGCGCGTCGCTCGGCAAGATCGACACCGAGCCGCGCGCCGACGGCGCCGACTGGGACAGCGTGCTCAGCGCGGCCGTCGGCGCGGAGCGTGAGCTCACCTACCGCCGCAAGGACGGGACCGTGGTGCCCGTCAGCGAGGCGATCACCCCGCTGCACGGCAATGAGCCCGACGCCGCACCCGCCGGCTACCTCGCGGTCGCCTACGACATCTCCGAGCGGCTCCAGGCGCAGGCGGAGGTCCAGTTCCTCGAGAACCACGACCCACTCACCAAGATCCCCACCCGGTCCCGGCTGATGCGGCACCTCGGCGACGCCATCGAGGCGGCCGAGCAGGACGGCACTGAGGTCGCCGTCCTCGTCGTGGACCTCGACCACCTCAAGCGAATCAACGACTCCCTCGGCCACCACGCCGGCGACGAGCTGCTGGTCCGCATCGCTGACCGGCTCAACACCTGGATCCGCAGCACCGACATGGTCGCCCGGCTCGGGGGCGACGAGTTCGCGATCGTCATGTCGAGCCTCCAGAACGCCGACGCGATCACCCCCCGCGTCGAGGCGCTCCTCGAGGACCTGCTCACGACCGTCGCCGTCGGCGGGCACGAGCTCGCCGTCACCGTCAGCATCGGCGGTGCGATCTACCCGCCGGGCGACCAGGATCCCGGCGAGCTGCTCAAGCGCGCCGACCTGGCGATGGAGCACGCGAAGGCAGCGGGCCGCAACAACTTCCAGTGGTTCCGCGACGACATGCTCGACCCGGCCGACGACGGCCTCACCCTCGTGTCTGCGTTGCGCCAGGCCCTGCGCGACGGGGGGCTGTCCGTCGCCTACCAGTCCCAGGTCGACCTGCGGTCCGGCCGTGTCGTCGGCATCGAAGCGCTCGCCCGGTGGCACCACCCCGATCTCGGCGAGGTCTCCCCGGGCCGTTTCATCCCCGTCGCCGAGGATGGCGGCATGATCGTCCAGCTCGGCGGATGGGTGCTGCGCAAGGCGTGTCGCGACGTCGCCCAGATCCAGAAGGTGCTCGGCCGCCCGCTGCGGGTCGCCGTCAACGTGTCCCCCCACCAGTTCCGCAGCGCGGGCTGGCTGGGCGAGATCGTGGGCGCCCTCAACGACTCCGGCCTCGACCCCGCCCAGCTCGAGCTGGAGATCACCGAGAGCCTCCTCATGGACGACCGGCTCGGTGCCATGGACATGCTGCACGCGATCCGCAGCCTCGGCGTCACCATCGCGGTCGACGACTTCGGCACCGGCTACTCGAGCCTCGCCTACCTGAGCCGGCTCCCGATCGACAAGATCAAGATCGACCGCTCCTTCGTGCAGGAGCTCGACACCGACGACCACGCCCCGGTCATCGACGCGATCATCATGATGGCCCACGCCCTCGGCATGACCGTGATCGCCGAAGGCGTCGAGACCGCCAAGCACGAGGGATACCTCCGCCAGCGCGGCTGCGACGAGGTGCAGGGCTTCTTCTACAGCCGCGGCGTGCCGCCGGAGGACGTCGTCCGGACCGTCCAGACGATCGGCGTCTTCTAGCTCCGATCGGCCGGGGTGTCTCCGGCGACGCTGCCGGCTAGGAGTAAGCGGATGCGACCCGCGACGGGCCGCTGGCGAGCGCGGCGTCGAAGATCGCGAACCGCTGCTGCGGGTCCTGGGGGTTCGCGCCCATCACGGCGCGGTCGGCACGGCTGGGACGGAGCACCCTGACCGTGACCCCGTCTCGTCTCAGCGCGCGGACCTCGCCGTCGAGCTGACGGTCGGCCACCCGGCGCAGCGCCGCGCCCACCACGGCGGCCGGGGTGCGCGGAGGTGCGTCCTCTCCCGCCATCGGGGCGAGGACGACGACCTCGGACACCCCTGCGTCGACCAGGAGGTCGGCGTTGGTCGTCGAGTGGGCGCCGCCGTCGATGTAGCTGCGGCCACCGATCGTGACCGGAGGGAACCCGCCGGGCACCGTGCACGACGCGCGCACCGCGTCGACGACCGGGGGCCGCGGCGCCCCGGGCGCCCCGAAGCAGACGCGGCGGCCGGTGTCGTAGTCGAGTGCGACCGCGCGGAAGTCGGGGTGGTCGACCCAGGAGCGCCCGCCCACCAGCGCGGCGAGCGGGGCGAGGAAGGCGTCCAGCGAACCGGTGCCGGCGGGGAGCAGCCCCGAGAGCGCGGCGAGGGGCGTGATCCGGTCCCGGCCCACGGCGCGGGTGAGCAGCCTCGGCGACGCCGGCCGCGGCAGCGATCGTCGTACGACGACCCGCTCGCGACGGGGCGTGCGGGTGCGCAGCGGATGGCTGTCGGGCAGAGCCCGCCGGTACCACGCGACGAGGTCATCGGTGCCGATCCCGCTCGCCAGCAGGCCGCCCAGGTACGAGCCCTGCGACGTGCCCAGCAGGATGTCAGCGGTGCGGGGGGTCCCACCCCGTCGCCTCCTCGACGGCGGCCAGGGTCGCTGACGACCAGGCCAGGCCGGTCACCCCGCCTGCGCCGATCACCAGGGCTCGCCCCGCTCTGCGCGTCATGCGGCGAGGATAGGGCGCGCACCCCGGCGGTCGGTGCTGTCGGTCAGCCCTCGGCCCGGATCATCTCCGCGGCCTTCTCCCCCACCAGGACCGCCGGCGCGTGGGTGTTGCCGTGCGGGATGGTCGGGAACACCGACGCGTCCGCGACCCGCAGGCCGGCGACGCCGTGCACCCGCAGCTCGGGGTCGACCACGCCGTCGGCCTCGCTGCCGATCCGGGCGGTGCACGACGGGTGGTAGGTGTGGATGACGTTGCGACGGATCTCGGCCTCGGCGTCGGCGCGCGTCCGTGCTGCGGGACCCGGGTGGAGCTCCTTGGTCGTGACCCGACCGAGCCCGCCCGAGTCGGCGATCGCTCGGACCATCTCGATCCCGTTGACCATCGCGTCCATGTCCGCCGTCTCGGCGAAGTAGTTGAACGTGGCGCGCACCTGCGCCTTCGGGTCGCTGCTGCGCAGCCGGACGCTGCCCTTGCTCTGCGAGCCGACCAGCGACAGGCCCAGCGCGTAGGCGGGCTTGTCGTGGGTCTGGAAACCGTTGTCCCAGAAGTACGCCGGTCCGGAGATGAGCTGCATGTCCGGAGCCGCGAGCCCCGGCCGGGTGTGGAAGAAGCCACCGACCTCGCCGACGTTCGACGTGAGCAGCCCGCGGCGGCCACCGAGGTACTTCACGAGCTGGACCGGGGACTCCGCCTCGGCGAGGGTGCCCGCCGCTGTCGTCTCGTAGTTGGCGACGTAGAGCGGGTGGTCCATCAGGTTCTGGCCGACGTTGGGGTTGTCGACGACCACGTCGATCCCGTGCTCGCGCAGGTGGTCGGCCGGACCGATGCCGGCCAGCATGAGCAGCTGGGGGGTGTTGAACGCGCCGGCGGAGAGGACGACCTCGCGCTCGGCCCGGTGGAACGTGCGCCGACCGCCCTGCTCGACCTCGATGCCGACCGCGCGACCGTCGCGGACCCGGACGCCGAGCACGTGGGCGCCGGCGAGGATCGTGAAGTTGGCGCGCTTGGCAGCAGGCCGGACGTAACCGTCGGCGGTCGTCCAGCGCTCGCCCTTCCGGTGGGTCACCTGGTAGTAGCCGACGCCCTCCTGGGACGCGCCGTTGAAGTCGGGGTTGCGCGCCAGCCCGGTCGCGACCATGCCCTCGAGGAGCGCCTCGTCGAGCGGGTTGGGGTTGCGCGGATCCTCGATGTGGAGCGGACCGTCGGCGCCGTGGAAGGTGCTCGCGCCGCGGGAGTTGCACTCGGAACGCTTGAACAGAGGGAGCACCTCGTCGTACGACCACCCGGTCGCACCGTCCTTGGCCCAGCCGTCGTAGTCCTCGGCGTTGCCGCGGATGTAGATCATCGCGTTCATGGCACTGCAACCGCCGACGAGCTTGGCGCGCGGGTGGTAGATGATCCGGCCGTCGAGGTGCGGCTCGGGCTCGGTATGGACGGCCCAGTCGATCTTCGTCTTGAACTGGCTGGCGAACGCGGCCGGGATGCGCACGTTGAGCGGCTTGCGCCGGGCGCCGGCCTCGACGAGGAGCACCTTCCGGTTTGGATCCTCGGACAACCGCCCGGCCAGAACTGCTCCGGCCGATCCCGCGCCCACCACGATGTAGTCGAAGTTCGCCATGCGCCGATCATGCTCCTCCTCGGTGCCCTCCGCATTGATTCGCCGGTCCAGCGTTGACCCCGGGGGTTGTGTCCCGGTACAACGGCGCTCGTGGAGGAGGTACCTGACGCCGAGCTGATCGCGTGGCTGCGGACCTACATGGAGACCCCGGACGGCCAGGTGGTGCTGCGCGACCTCCCCCCGCGCGTCGACGCGCGGATCCTCGGCCAGATCCCCGAGCTCGGCAGCGACCCGACGCTGGTCCGCGACCTGAGCCTCAGCACGATCGGTCAGTGGGAGGCGTTCCTCGACAACCTCGAGGGTCACCGGCCGTTCGCCCTGCCGCCCCGCGCCGCCGACCTGGCCCGGTCGCTGGCTCGCCGGGGCATGGACCTCGCCGTGCTCCTCAAGATCTATCGGACCGCGCACAAGACCGTCCTGGACATCTTCGGCGAGATCACCGAGACCATCGCCGCCGACGGCCCGCCGCCCGACCAGGTCCTCAAGTTCCTCTGGACCCGCGCCGTCGAGTGGCTCGACGACTCCGTCGAGCAGCTCATCATCACCTTCGCCGACGAGCACCGGCACCTGGTCGAGGGCGCGCTCCTCCAGCGGGCCGAGCGGATCCGGGAGATCCTGGCCGGGGGCGACGACGCGGACGGCGCCTCGCGCGACCTGGCGCACCCCCTGGCGCAGTGGCAGACGGCGCTGGTCCTCTGGGACCCCGTGGCCGACCGCGCGGCCGCCCAGCCCCTCAACGACCTGGCGGTCCAGGCCGCGCGCCTGCTCGGCGGCCCCCGGCCGCTCACCCTCGCGTCGTCCAGCCGCGACCTGTGGTGCTGGGTGGCGACGCCCACCCAGCCGGACGTGTCCGTCCTCGCCGGACTGGCGGCGACCCTCACCGACCACCGGGTACATCTCGCCGTCGGCGTGCCGCAGACAGGGCTCGCCGGCTTCCGCACGAGCCACGCGGAGGCGTTCGCCGCGCAGCGGCTGTGCCTCGGCGCAGCGCGCGTCCCGGCCGTCGTCGACTACCCGGATGTCGAGCTGCTCTGCCTCCTCGCCGACGACCACGACCTCCTCCACCGGATGGTTGCTCGCGAGGTCGGCGCCCTCATCGGCGCCGACAAGAACCTCGGCCTGATCCGCGACACCGCGCTGACGTTCCTCACCCAGCGTCAGAACGTCGAGGCCACCGCGGAGCTCCTCTTCGTCCACAAGAACACGGTCCGCTACCGGCTCGCCCGCGCCGAAGAGCTCCTCGGCCACCCGCTCACCGCGCACCCCACCAAGGTGGAGGTCGCGCTTCGCTACGTCGCGCTGTTCGGCCCGCCTCCGGGCTAGTCGTTACGGGTAGTAGATGAACGCCTTGCCGGCCTCGCCCATCGCCGTGGTCAGCTGCGGGCAGCCGACGATCCCGAAGTCGTTGCCGCCCGCGTTGGACGTCGGCGTGTGGCTGAGGTCCACCGACAGGCCGCACTGCGAGTCGTTGTCGAGGTCGTTGGTGAAGTTCTGGGTGAGGATCTGGTCGATGGACCAGGTCGTCCCCAGGCGGAAGTGGAACGCGCGGCCGCCCATGTTGTTGAACGTGTTGGGCCCGGTGGGGTCCCCGACCAGGATCCGCTCCTGGTCGATCGCAACGTCCCAGCCGAAGTCCCCGGTGGGGCCGGGGGTCAGGGGCTCGATCTGCACCTGCGGCCACGGCCCACTGGTGGCCCGGGTGAACACGTAGGCAGCACCGGCCAGGGGCTGCCAGTCGCTGTCGTCGGGTGCCCCGACGACCACGCGCGCCCCGCTGATGTCGACCGAGGTGCCGAACTTGTCACCCGCCGCACCGCCGGTCGGCGTCAGCATGGTCTTGAACGGCCAGTTGGTGCCGGAGCGCACCCAGACGTAGGCGGCACCGATGCCGGCGTTGTCACCGGGCGAGCCCACGACGAGGGAGGTGCCCTCCAGGGCCACCGACGTGCCGTAGCCGTCGGTGGGCACGGTCCCGGTCGGTGCCATCGTCGCCTGCTGCGCCCACGTCGTGCCGCTGCGCAGGAACGTGTAGCTCCGGCCGGCGGTCGACGCGTCGCCGGGGGCACCGACGGCGGCGTAGGCACCGTTGATCGCCACCGAGTGACCGAAGTTCTCGTGGGCCGGGCCCCCTGCCGCTGGGACGATCCGTGCCTGGCGGGTCCACTCGGTGCCCGAGCCCGCTCGGAAGAACACGTAGGCCGCCCCATTGCCCTCGTTCGGAGCGCCGACGACCACGTAGGCGCCGTTCATCGACACCGACGAGCCGAAGCCCGCACCCGGGGTGGGGGTATCAGCCTCGAAGCGGGCCTGGAAGTGCCACATGATGTCGCCGTTGCTGCGGAACAGGTACGCCGCGCCGGCGCCGTTGTTCGACCCCGGAGCCCCGACCACGGCCCAGGTTCCCGTGTTGTCGTAGGCGACGGAGTAGCCGAACTTCTCGTCCACCTGGGCGGACGGAACCTGGAGCCGGTCCTGCTGGCTCCACGTGCCGTTGCCAGCGCGGAAGAGGATGCCGGCCGCACCGATGTTCGGCTCGCCGAAGAACCCCGGAGCGGACGGCGCACCGTACACGCCGTAGTTGCCGGAGATCGCGAGCGCCGAGACGACGTCGGGGACGTCGACGGGAGCCTTCGCCGTCCACAGGCCGGTGGAGGCTCGGGTGAACGGAACGATCGTGCTGCTGTTCCTGCCGACGAGGGCATTGGTTCCCGACACGTCGACCGCGGTGGCGAAGACGTCGGTCGTCGACCCGGTGATGGTGTCCTTGCGGGGCCAGGCGGTGCCGGACCGCTGGAACGAGGAGACGCTCCCGGTCCGGCCGTCGACGTGGTCCCACGTGGGCTGCGTGACCGCCGCCCAGGTGCCGTCGAGCGCGACGTCGAAGCCGAACCGGCTCGATGCTTGCACCTCCTCCGGGAACAGTTCCGCCTGACGGTTCAGGGCGTTGCCGCTGCGCAGGTACGTGAACGCCCGACCGGCACCGCTGTTGGCCTCGGGCGCGCCGATGGCGACGTAGTTGCCGTCGACGTCGATGCTCGCGCCGAAGTCGGCACCGGCGGTGAGGTCGTTCGGGGAGACCCGCGTCTTCCACTGCCAGTCGCTGCCGCTCCGGACGAACATGTCGACGACGCCGTTGTCGACTCCCGGCGAACCGATCACCGCGACGGCGCCGTCGAGGCTCACCGTCGATCCGAAGCGGTCCCCCGCGTTGGAGTCGGGAGCAGCGAAGATGCCGATCCGCTGCCACTGGCCGCTGGCGTACTGCCATGCCTCGACCCTGCCCGAGTCGGCTCCTGCCAAGTTGGCGCCGGGCACGCCGATGAGCAGGTGGTTGCCGGCGATGGCAACCGACTCGCCGTACCGGTCGTTGGCACCCAACGAGAACAGGTTGAAGTTGCGGCGCAGCTTCCAGTCGGTGCCGGTGCGCTGGAACGCCAGCACCTCGCCGCTGTTCCCACCACCGGACACGGTCGCGTCGGGAAGGCCGACGACGGCCCAGTTGCCGCTGATGGCGACCGAGTAGCCCATCTCGTAGTGGCCGGAGTCCATGTGGCCGCCGTTGTTGAGGCGGAACTCGCGGTTGTCGGTCACGGTCGCGACCGCCGCGCGGAGCGCGGCGGGCATCGCGTCGCCGGTGGGCACCAGGCGCGGTGGCGGTGCTGCTGAGGCCGAGCCACTGGACGCCGTCGTGACCGACAACGTAGCGAGCGCGAGGACCAGCGCCACGAGTGCGCTGAGGACAAGACGGAAGGGAGCGATCCTGTTCACTTCGAAACCCCATATCGAAGGAGGAGCAGTGGGAGCAGCGCCCCGGAACGCCCTTCCACCCTGGCACGGCAAGGCGCGTCCGTCTCCAGCAATCGGGTTAAATCATCCGATCGGCTATCCGCTCCGTCCGACCCGCCGGAGACCGTCCTGACGCGGCCACCAGAAGCGGTCACCGAGCAGGACAGCCAGCGCGGGGACGAGCAGTGTCCGGACCACGAGCGTGTCCAGGAGCACCCCGACACAGACGATCGTCCCCAGCTGGGCGAGCACGACGAGCGGGAGGACGCCGAGCACGGCGAACACGGCGGCCAGGAGGATGCCGGCGCTCGTGATGACGCCTCCGGTCGACGCCAGGGCGCGCAGCATCCCCTCGCGCGTCCCGTGCTCGGTCGCCTCCTCGCGTGCCCGGGTCACCAGGAAGATGCTGTAGTCCACCCCGAGCGCCACCAGGAAGAGGAACGCCAGGAGCGGGGCGCCCACGTCCAGGCCCTCGAACCCGAGCACGCCGGTGAAGATCCACCACGAGGCACCCATCGCAGCGGCGTACGACGCGACGACGGCGAGCACCAGCACGATGGCCGCGACCGCGGCGCGGAGCAGCAGGACCAGCGCCGCCAGCACGAGGACGAGGATCAGGGGCATCACGACCCACCGGTCCCGAGCCGCGCCGGCGGCCTCGTCCACGGCCTCGGCCTCGGCCCCGCCGACGTGGGTGTCGGCGACGTCGGCCAGCGCGTCGCGCAGGTCCTCGACGGTGGCGCGGGCTGCCGCGGACCCCGAACCGCCCTCCAGCACGACCTGGAGCTCGGTGACCCCGTCGCCCTCGCTCCCCGGCCGCACCGACACGACACCGGGCACCGACCGGACGGTGTCGACCACCGTCGCGACCTCGTCGCTGCGGGTCACGACGCTCGTCGGGTCGGAGGTGCCTGCGGGGAACGACTCGGCGATCCGCTCGGCCGCAGCGATCGCCTCGGGCTTGTCGAGGAACTGGTCCGCCCGGTCGAGCCCGAGGTCGACGGCCAGGAGGCCGGACGCGCCGAGCACGAGCACCGCGAGGACGCCGGCGACCACCTGGCTGGGCCGACGGGCGACCTGGTCCCCGATCCTGCGCCAGAGCGACGCGTCCACGGTGGCCACGGGCTCGCCCGCGCGGGGCACTCGCGGCCAGAAGACCCACCGACCGAACAGGCTCAGCGCTGCGGGCAGCACGACAAGGCCGAAGAAGACGGCGGTCACGATGCCGACCGCCGCTGCGACGCCGAGCCCGCGGGTGGTCGGGACGACCGAGAGCAGCAAGGTGAGCACACCCACGACCACGGTGGCGGCGCTGAACAGCACCGGTTCCGCCGTACGACGGAGCGCGACGCCGAGGGCCTCGCGACGGTCCTCGTGCCGCGCCAGCTCGTCGCGGTAGCGCGACATCAGGAGCAGTGCGTAGTTGGTGCCGGCGCCGAAGACGAGGACCGAGAGGATCCCGACCGTCGACTCGTCCCACGCGATCTCGACGCCGGCCGCGCTCAGCGCGGCGAGCACCTGGGTCGCGAGCACCGCGGCCAGCCGGTCCGCGACTCCCACGACGACGAGCGGGATGATCCACAGCACCGGGCTCCGGTAGGTGAGGATGAGCAGGACGGCCACCACCAGCGCCGTGACGGTCAGCAGGCGCAGGTTCGCGCCGTCGAAGACGGCCGCCAGGTCGGCCTCGATGCCGGCCGGACCGGTCACCTGGGCCGTGACGCCGTCCGGCACCTCGGCGGCGAGCCGGTCCCGCAGGTCGTCGACGGCGTCCGCGTTGGCGGTGGCGGAAGCGGCCTCGATCGGGACGACCGCGAGGGCGGCGGTCCCGTCCTCGGACAGCATCGGCGGCGCGACGCCCACCCGCGGCAGTCCGTCGACGTCGAGCCGACCCGACTCCACCGCGAAGACCACGATCGCGACGTTGCCGGCGTCGTCCGGAAGGTCCTCGGCGAGCTCGGCCGCTGCCGTGCTGTCGTAGCCCCTGGGCATCGAGTCGGTCGCGAGCCGGTCGCGCTCCCCCTCCCCCACCGCGCCGATGAGGAGTGCGGCGACCAGCAGCGGCAGGAGCGCCAGGAGCAGTCCGGCACGGACGGAGGCGGTGATGACGGGCGCGGGGCGGGGCATTCTCTTCTCCTCGGACCACGGGACGGACTAGGATTGATTTAGCGTACTGATTGCTAAGTAGGTGAACAACTTTGGTCGAGGCGACCCGCCCGGGATGGCACGAGAGCCCTTCCCTCACCGCGCTCCGGGAGGCCCTCGAGGCCGCGGCCCTCATGCGCGGCACGATCGCCCGCTCCGCGGGTCTGTCCGAGTCCGAGCTGCGCACCCTCGAGCACCTGGTCCGGACGCCGCTCGGGCCGGCCGACCTGGCCCGTCGCCTCGGGGTCTCGACAGCCGCGGTCACCGGGATCCTCGACCGTCTCGAAGGACGCGACCACCTCGAGCGCGCGCCCCATCCCGACGACCGGCGCCGGACCGCGTTGACCGTCACCGACAGCGGCCGCCAGGAGATCCGCGGCCACCTGGCGCCGATGTTCCTCGCGCTCCAGCAGCTCGACGACGCGTTCGACCCCGCCGAGCGCGAGGTCGTCGCCCGCTACCTGCGCGACGTGACCGCAGCGTTCGACAGGATCGCCCAGGGAGCAACGGGCACCGACGACGCTCCTACTCCTTGACGCGCCGGGTCTCGTAGGCCCACATGGCGACCTCGACACGGTTGCGGGCGCCGAGCTTGTTCATCAGTGCGGCGACGTGGGTCTTCACCGTGCTGAGGGTGATGTGCAGCTCCGCGGCGATCTCGGCGTTGGTGCGGCCGCGGGCAACGGTGAGCAGCACCTCCTCCTCGCGCTCGGTGAGAGGCTCGATCGGCTGGGCCGGCGGGGTGGCTCGCTCCGCGCTGGCGAGCGTGGTGAGCAGCCGGCGGGTGATGCTGGGTGAGATGAGCGCGTCGCCGTTCGCGGCGGCATGGATCGCCTGGACCAGCAGCTCGGGCCCGGCGTCCTTGAGGAGGAAGCCCCGGGCGCCCGCCTTGAGGGCGCCGTGGACGTACTCGTCGAGGTCGAAGGTCGTGATGACGACCACGGCGAGGGGGGCCTCGACGCCCGGGCCCGCAAGCTGCCGGGTGGCCTCGACCCCGTCGATGCCGGGCATCCGGATGTCGAAGAGGCAGACGTCGGGCCGCAGCCGGCGGGCCACGGCCACGGCTTCATGGCCGTCGGTCGCCTCGCCGACGACCTCGATCCCGGGCTGCGCGTTGAGGATCATCGTCAGGCCGGTCCGGACCAGGAGCTGGTCGTCGGCGACCACCACCCGGATGGTCACCGCGCCATCTCCCGGGGCAGCGTCGCCTGGACGGTCCAGCCGCCGGCCGGGTCCGGGCCCGCCTGACAGGCGCCGCCGAGCAGCTTTGCACGCTCCGCCATGCCGAGGATGCCGTAGCCGCCTGCGGTCGAGAGGCGGGCGGCTTCTCCGTCGTCGTGCACACGCAACCGTACGACGCCGACGTCGCCCGTCACCTCCACGCTGACCGTCGCGGCGTTGCGCGCGTGCCGGATCGCGTTGGTGACCGACTCCTGACAGATCCGGTAGACCGCGACCTCCACGGGTTGCGGGAGGCCGGCGAGGTCACCCGCACGGCGCACCTGCACCAGCGGGCTCATCCGGGTCAGCTCCTCCAGATCGCTGATCCCCCGCTGCGGCCCGTACTCGACGGGCCCGGCGTCGAGCGCGTCAGTGTCGCCCCGCGCACCCTGACGCAGCACCCCGACCATCGCGCGCATCTCGAGCAACGTCCGAGAGGCCTCTGCCTCGATCACGGCCAGCGCCTGGACCGCCGCAGCCGGGTCGGTGGCCGCGACAGCGCGGCCCGCCTGCGCCTGGATCGCGATGGCCGACACGTGGTGCGCGACGGTGTCGTGCAGCTCGCGGGCGAGCTCGCCGCGCTCGGCCGTCCGGACCTGCTGCACCTCGCGCCGGCGGGCCACCGCGCGATACCGCATCGCCGCCCCGAGGGCGAACGACGCGACCAGCACGGTGATGCCACCGATCGCCTCCCCGAACGGGGTCTCGGTGACGGCGAGGGACAGGCTCGCCGGGACGGCGACGATCGCCGTACCGACCAGTGCCTCGCGGCCCGAAGCCCATCGGTACAGGGCGTAGGGCAGGAGCAGGACGGCGGCCATGGTGTTGAGCCCCACCTCGGCGACGTCGTCGAGGATCGTCGGCAGGTACAGGACCATCCCGCCGCCGAAGCCGACCGCGGTGGCGAGGAGCGGATGGGTACGCCGCCACAGCAGAACCGGGATCACCAGGAGGGCGACCACGGTGGCCAGGGGACGCCACGGCACGTCGGAGCGGAGGCTCGCCTCGGCCACGGCCGTGATCAGGAGGGCGCCGACGAGCACCCAGTCCCGCCACACCCGCGCCGGCGGTTCCGGGGCACGGGGCTCGGCGAGGACCGAGCGGAGGAAGGAGGCGACCATCGCTCCAGCCTAGAGAGCGGTGCGCCTCGTCGTACGGGGCACAAGGACGAGCTGCTCGTCGTACTTTCGGAGGAGGAACCGACCATTCCTTGGCCCGATGTGGATCGCTCGCTGCCCGGCCACCGTGGAGGCATGTCGAATCTCCTCTACCGGCTCGGCCGGTCTGCCGCCGCCCGGCCCTGGACCGCGATCGGCGCGTGGGTCCTGCTCGCCGTGGTCGTCATCGCCTTCTCCGCCGCCTTCGGGCGCGAGCTCGAGGAGAGCTTCGAGGCGCCCGGCCTCGACTCCTACCGCGCTGCGGAGCTGCTCGCCGAGACGAACGCCGACGAGGGCGGAGTCACCGCTCACGTGGTCCTCGAGGCCCCGGATGCCGCGGCGCAGCTCGCGCCGGTGGAGTCAGCCCTCGCGGACCTCCCCCACGTGGTGGGTACGACGAGCAGCGTCTCGCCGGAGGGCGACATCGCGCTGGTGCGGGTGCAGTACCCCGCGGTCGAGGAGCTCGAGAAGTCCGACCTGGTGAACCTCAAGGACGCTGTCGCCGACCTGCGTGACGAGTCGTCGCTGACGGTGGAGGCAGGCGGTGACCTGTTCTTCGCGTTCGAGGAGGCACCCACCGGGCTCGGCGAGGTCGCGGGCATCGTCGTCGCGATGGTCATCCTGCTGATCGCGTTCGGCTCCTTCGTCGCCATGGGCCTGCCGATCGGGATGGCGCTGCTCGGCCTGGTCGTGGGCGCCACCTCGATGAGTCTCGTGACCTACCTGATCGACATCCCGGCCTGGGCACCCCAGCTGGCGGCCATGGTCGGGCTCGGCGTCGGCATCGACTACGCGCTCTTCCTGGTCACCCGGCACCGCGAGCACCTGGCGCTGGGGATGGCGGTCGAGGAGTCGGTGGGCCGGGCGCTGGCGACGGCCGGACAGGCGGTGATCTTCGCCGGCGGCACGGTCGTCGTGGCGATCCTCGGGCTGCTCGTCGCGGGGATCCCGTTCGTCACCGGCGGCGGGGTCGCCATCTCCGCGATGGTCCTCGTCATGGTGCTCGCCTCGGTGACCCTGCTGCCGGCGCTGCTCGGGCTCGCGGGGCAGCGGATCAACGGTCGTCGCCGCTCGCCGCACGGCCCTGTCGACCTGCCGAGCACCGGCTGGCACCGATGGGGTGCCCACGTGACCCGGCACGCGACGTCGTACCTCGTCGGCGGTGGCGTCCTCATGCTGGCGCTGGCCGCCCCCGTCCTCGCGCTCAACCTGGGCTTCCCCGACGACGGGACCAAGCCCGAGTCCCGGACCGAACGGCGGGCCTACGACCTCGTCGCCGAGGGCTTCGGCCCCGGGGCCAACGGTCCGCTGGTGATCGCGGTCGACATCTCCCAGGAGCCCTCCGTCGTGGCGCCGCTGGCCGAGGCAGTGGCTGCCGACCCGGGCATCGCGTCGGGCGACGAGCCGACCGTCGACCTCCGGGCGGGTGTGGCGACCCTGGTGGCACTGCCGACCACGTCGCCGCAGGACGAGTCCACCCAGGAGACGGTCGCCCGGCTCCGCGAGGAGGTCTTCCCGACCGTGCTGGACGGCACCGGGGCAACCGCCCACGTGGGCGGACAGACGGCCACCTTCGCCGATCTCGGTGACCGGGTGCAGGAGCGGATGCCGCGCTTCGTCGCCGCGGTGCTGCTGCTGTCGTTCCTCCTGCTCACCCTGCTGTTCCGGTCGGTGCTGGTGCCCCTGAAGGCGGTCCTGCTCAACCTGCTGAGCGTCGGCGCGGCCTACGGCGTGCTCGTGATGGTCTTCCAGTGGGGCTGGGCGGCCGGCCTCATCGGCGTCGAGTCAACGGTGCCGATCGTGTCCTTCATCCCGCTGTTCATGTTCGCCATCCTGTTCGGGCTCTCCATGGACTACGAGGTCTTCCTGCTGTCCCGTGTGCGCGAGGAGTACCGCCGCCACGGTGACAACGGCCGCGCGGTCATCGAGGGGATCGCCGGCACCGGCCGCACCATCACCGCCGCCGCACTGATCATGGTCGCGGTCTTCTCGGGCTTCGTCCTGGGCAGCGACCCGGTCGTGAAGATGATGGGAGTAGGACTGGCCACGGCCATCTTCCTCGACGCCACCGTCGTCCGGCTGATCCTGGTTCCGGCCACCATGAAGCTCCTCGGCGATGCGAACTGGTGGCTCCCCGGATGGCTGGACCGGCTCCTGCCCGAGCTCGACCCGACACTCCAGGAGGCGACGATCGAAGGGCAGCCCTCCGCAGCCCACGGGACCGCCGGCTGACGTCCGGCAGAGCGCTGATTGGGGAGGATCCGGTGAACCTGGTTCATCGGATCCTCCCCAATGACCAGAGATCAGACGCGGCCGAACGCCAAGCCGCGCCCGGTGGGTTCTCCAGGAAGCAGTGGAGGCCGCTCCCGTTGTGAACGGAAACGGCCTCTGACCTGCGGTTCTTCGGTCGGGCTGACAGGATTTGAACCTGCGACCCCTTGACCCCCAGAGCGACAGGCTCGTGCTGGGGAGTGAGTGGAGGTGCTGCACCGTCCGGTGCTGAGGGCATCAGCCCGGACTCTGGTGACGATAGGTGCTGGCCCGTGCCGGGCCGTCCGTGAGAGATCTGTGAGCCCCCGGCTCCCGGATTCCCCGGCACGCCGTTTCGGCCTATTCGCTGGCCGGGCGCACATCTAGATCGGGTTCTGTGCAGCGTTCCTGTTTACGTCACCGCTGCGGTGGGCCGTCGGAACTGGGCGGCACGGAGCGCCCGCAATTGCCGAGAAGCGCGCTATTCGTCGGGCGGGGCGTCATGAACCCTGAGGTACTCCAGATGTGCACTGACCTCGTCTCGGCGCTCTTCGATCTTGCGGCGATCAAGTCGGCTCGCCTGTCGGAACTGCAGATCAAGGACTGCGGACGTCTGGACCTCGCTGAGTCCGAAGCGCTCGCGGAGCAGGGTCCTAGCGTCGTCAACGTCCTCTGAAAGAAGCACCGCATCGAGCACCCGGGCGGGCTCTCGCATCGCAATGGCTAGGCCGTCCATGATGTGAAGCTGCTCGGCGGTTTGCTGGATCTCGACGGCGAGAGGGAGTTCCTCGTTACGGGACGGCATCGTCCTAGCATGCCCGCTATTGCCGCCGTGCGCGCGCGCTCGTGCCGCGACGTTTGTGGTCAGGACAGGTCGACATCCTCATCGGCAACGACCGCGCCATTGTGCATGTACTCGACGCGGATGCCAGTGATGCCGGTGAGCTCGTACTCCATGCGGACGTCGACGATCTTGCCGTCCCCGCCGCCTCCACCGTTGACGAGGGACAGGTGCCCACCGATGCCGGTCACGCGGAATCGACCGTGCCCCCTCATGTCATCGGTGAGCCAATCGAACTCGCCGTCTGCCATGCCCTCGGGGAGGTTGGTGGTGACGAACGCGAGCCACCAGCGATCAGCGGCGAGTCCCACCGGCAACCGGGTGACGACGCTGCCGTCAGGGAAGTGCACCTCGAACTCTTCGAATCGCGATCGCGTCACCCCGGCACGATAGACGCCCGCTATTGCCGCACGGCGTGCGCGGTGCCGCACGCTAATGCCGCACGGCGTGCGCGTGACCGCGCGCACAACCAGACCCACCTCGCCTACGCTGCGATCATGAAGTTTGGCACTTGGATCATACTCGGTCTCGGAGCGGCCGCCGTGGCCGTTGGCATCGTGCTTGCCTTCAACAACCCGACCATCGACAACACGGACGAGGGCACCTACGTTTGCTTCGCGCCCTACGATACCGTTCTACTCGGGCAGCGAGACAACGTGGGCATGCACGACGACGCCGAAGACATCGAGGACCGTTGCTTCGCGGCCAGCAGGGACAGATTCGTGCTTTCCAGCGTGATCGCCAGTGGCGGAGCCGCCGCTGGCGCGTCCGGACTTCTGATCGCTCGTCGTCAACGCACACGCTAATGCCGCCCTGCGTGCTCGCGCAGCGGCACGCTAATGCCGCCCTGCGTGCGCGGTGAGGCACGCGATCAGAGGCGGTCGTCAGGTAGGTCGGGGTTCAGGATCGGGCACCAGTCGTGGGCGGGCTCGCCTGCCTGGGCCTTGTCGCTCGCCCAGATTGGAGGCGGTCCGTAGAGGACGTTCCAGCACAGGTCTGAGCACATGCAGGGCTCACAGCCTTGCTTGCGCTCGGAGAAGTGCAGCCAGCGGTGGACGAACCGCTCTACCTGCTCATCCTCGGTCACAGCCCCTCCTCCCGCATGAGTGCGTCGAGGTCGGCCAGGACGTGCATCACGCCGACGTCGATCCGCTGGGGTGCGCCGAGCCCGTCAAGGTAGGCCGCGAATCCCGCCAACTTCACGGCAGCGACCATCGCGCCCTGCTTTCCCTGGTGCACGTCCTTGAGGGCCTGCCGCCACAGCACCTCGGTGCGCTCGCGCCACAGGTGTCGCATCTCCTCGCGGTCGATCTCTGGCACCTCGCCGTAGACCGACCGGACGGCGCGCATCGCGTTCTGTCCGCTGGACAGCCCGACGACCTCGGCACACTGCCGCCAGGTCGCTCCCCCGAGTCGCATGGCCCAGATCTTTTCGGCGCGCGCTCGCGCGTCTGCACGGACCTTCCGCACCGGCTCCGGCGTCGAGACCGCGATCTCCCCACTCACGACGGCACCCCGTAGCCCCAGGCCGCTGCCTGCTCGCGTTCGGCTCGGTCCCGCTCGGCTCTCCGCTGCTCGAACGCGGTCGCCCGCTCCATCTGCTCGCTGGCGATGCGCTCGGCGTACTGAGGGGTGCCCGGACGCATGGGCGCGGCGATGTAACCGAACGGCTCGTCGGTGCCGGGGTGGTCGGCGGGTGCCACCTCGGCGTAGAGCCGGAACGACGGGTCCGGGCCGTGTCCCATCGGAAGGTCGCGCCCGATGAGGACGTTCCATCCCGCCGCGCGCTGCTCCTCGTAGAACGTCTTCGAGAGACGTCCACTCAACCCACCTCGGCTGACCCACTGCTCCGAGCACAGGCCGCAGAGTGGCGCAGCTGACCCGTCGGCCCACTTGTGGCCCTCATTCATCCAGCCGGTCGCGAGCCGGGTCGAGCACCAGGCGCACGGACCGGACTCGCACGGGTGCGGGGTCAGCCCGGCGTCGGCACGGAGGGCCGGGAGCGACTGGACCACCTTGCGCAACTTGCGCTTGTCGACGTGACCCCAGGCCCGTCGGGGCTCGGTGTGCGGCTGGGCGTCGGGGAGGTCGCGGTAGTTCGGCACCGCGACCTGGCTGGCGATCAATCCGGCGTCGGAGAACCCGATCTCGAACCCCAACAACTCCGTGACCGCAGCCCGCACACGGCTCTGGAGCGTGGTGCCTGACCGGCAGGCGCGGTGGGTCCGCCAGGGCTGGGAGTAGGGCGCGGAGGTCCCGCACGGCCCACCGCAACGCGAGCACGGCGTGAACGTCTCCACGTCGGCGGCGTCACCCGCCCAGGCGCGGCCCTCCGTCGCCGCCATGACCTCGGCACGCGACATGGGCCGGTAGGGCTTGCCGGTGCCGGGGTCGATCGGTGGCGTGGCCGGAGCGAGAGTGATCCGCGAGTCCCGGCGCTTGCGCCGGTTGGCCTCGCGGCCCTCACGGATCTCACGTGCCCGGATGGTCTCCCCCTTGGGCTTCCGGTTTGGTCGCGGCACGGTCGTCTCCTTCTGTGGGTCGGCCCGGCCCTGATGGGTGACGGGCAGGTGTTCGTGAGGGACGGGGATCGGTCCAAAGTGCTTCGGGGTATCGGGGCGGAAGTCCACTAGTCCACGTTGCTCTCGTGGCACTGCTCGTGGGCGCGGGCGACGACGGTCACGGTCTTCATTTCGTAGATGAGGGCCACCTCTTCCTCGGGGGCGACGTGGCCGTGGCAGTAGAGGCACCGCCGCTCGTCGGGGTATCGCTCAGCCAGGCACCCGCCGCAGATCACTGCCGGGTCGGGTGCGAGCACGAACCACGGCGCGGTCGGGTCCTTGCGGAGCGACTGGCAGCCGATCAGCCGTGGCCGGGACCACCAGCCCGCGAGGGTCGCCGCCAACCGAGGATTGGGAGGTGCGGGGCTGATCCCGAGCGCGTCAGCGAGCGCCCACGTCACGGAAGTCACGATGTGCTCCTCTTGGCCAGGTATGGACAGGTCGGGTCGTGCATCACGGTGAGCACCAACACGCCGGGCGCTTCCTCGTGGAGCACCTGCTCGGCGTGGCAGTCCTCGCACCCACCAGGGATGGGGTCGGCGTCGAGGCGGCGTCGGTTGCTCACTGCTCCCCCGCTCCGGACACCTCGGCGTCCGTTGCTGAGACGTGTCCGGTCTGTCCGGTCTGTCCAACCAGCTCCGGACACTTCGGACACTTCGGACAGCCACACGGGACGGACACTTGGGTGTCCGGAATGCTCTTCGAGATGTAGGCACCGCGCTCGTGTGGCTGTCCGACCTGACCGTTGTCCCGCAGGCGGCGCAGGTAGCGCCCTGCGGTGTCGGTCTCGATCTCCAGAGCCGTGGCAACCTCGGATGCCACGACCCCGTCGTGTGCGTTCACGTAGGCGAGCACGTTGGTCATGGCCGCGCCGAGCCCGGCTCGTCCTGCCTCCCTGCTCTCCGTGTGCCACGCGGCGATGTGGTCACGAACTGTTGAGCCCGTGGTGCCGACCACCTTGAGCCGGGCGGTCTTGCCGGGGTCGTTGCTGCTCGCCGTCCTGACCTGCACGACGTCCACCTCGTAGGCGACGGCGAACTTTGCCTCGGCGTGGTTGCCCTTCTCCGTGCCGACCAGCAGCGTCCCCTCCGGGGACCGGGCCGCGTAGAGGGTCTGCCGGGCCTTCTGTCGCAGCGCGCCGGTCGCGCCGTACTTGTCGCGGACGTTGCCGGTGTCCATCCGGTTCGTGTGCGCCACCAGCAGCACGCACACGTCGAATCGTTCGGCGGTGGCGGACCACGGCTTGAGTGCTCGCCGTGCGTCCTGCGGGGAGCGGACGTTGAGGTTGTCGGGCACCGTGTCGAGCCAGGCGTCCACTACGACCAGGCCCACTCTCCGCCCCTCCTCGCGCAGGGTCTCAACGGCGGCCTCGACCTCGGGGCTGTTGGAGTTGATCGTGATCGTCGCCGCCGTGGACTTGTCCTCGGAGAGGACGTGCACGCGGTCTCGGTCAGCACCGGCAAGGGTGAGGCGGTCGTTCAGTTCCCCGGCTCCGTCCTCGGTGGCGATCACCAGCACGTCGACCGGTTCGCCCCCGGCGTAACCGATGGTCGGGGAGGCCCGCCCGGTGGTGAGGTGCGACACGACCCACACCCACCACAGGCTCTTGCCGATGCCCTCGTCGCCCACAAGGACTGCGACAGCGGAGGCCGGGAGGTTGCCAACGGCGAGCCACTTGGTCGGCGTCGTCGTCATCTCCGAGAGACGGCGGAACTTCACCACCGACCGGGTCTCGGATTCGATCGCGGTCTCGTCGGTCGAGGTGACGTCCTCGACCAGTTCGTCGTCGCCCATCTTGAGTGTCACGACCCGGACCGCCCGCCGATGATCGCGATCTCTGCCGCCGCTCGACAGGCCCTCGCCCGCTCCGACAGTCGGAGGTCCTGCGCTGCGATCTCTTCGACCGACGACAGCCCCGTGAAGTCTTCCGGTCGCGACTGCGCCGCCTCCAACTGGTCGGCCCGCCGCCGCCAGTAGACCGCCGTGCCCTCGTTGATGGCGTCCTGAATGATCCGCACCACAAACCGGTCCACCTGGTCGAGGAGGCTCGCCACGGCGCTCACTGGTCGCCCTCGTCACCGAGGAGCCGCAGGAGTGCAGGAACCGGAACCAGGATCTTGCGACCGATCCGGATCGTTGGAATCTCGCCCGCCGATGCAGCGGCGTAGGTCGCTGAGCGACCAAGCCCGAGGGCACGCCCGGTGTCCGGCCAAAGCACTCGGGTGGGCGGACCGTTGCGGAAGTCGGCCCACGAGGGGCGGACGGCGCGGGACTTGGTGACGGTGGGCTTGGTCGCGCTCATCATTCGACGCCCTTCCTCCGGTTCGTCCCGGCTGGAGATGTTCTGTCCCATGCAGTGTCGCGTTCGTGGTGTGGCGTGCGCTAGGTTGGCAACGCGCCATATGAGAACGGTCGCACACACAGGAGATTGGAGAGGCGATGCCACCAAGGTTCAGGGGTTCACTCAACGAGCCCGACGACCACCCGGGTCTCGGATGGCTCGGCGTGACCGACTTGCCTGGATGGGAGGGGTTTCGCATCTCGGTCCGGGCAGCCGTAGTCGACGGGCAACCCCGAATGATCGGACTCCGCCTCGACCCCGTCGACGGACCCACACAGACCCCGATCACCAGCGCGAGACTCCGGGGGTTCCCGGCGACAGAGTTGGCGACCCTCGCGCTCGCCCGAGGACACCTGGACACACGGCCCGGAGTGCAGCAAGCGATCGCAGCAGCGGCACGCCGAACCCCATCCACAATCGACAGCCGCGCGGTGACCAGCGTCGAGCAAGTCGCCGAGATCTACCGACTCGCCCGCGAGGCCGGGCGACCGCCACGGGCTGAAGTCTGCGACCGCCTCAACATCAGCACACGCACCGCCGACCGCTACATCAAGCGGGGCCGCGAGCGCGGCCTGCTCGATTAGGAATCGACCCCACCGCCACCCGGGCGGCTGGACACACAACCGCAACATCACGCGAGAGGAGACAGAAGATGCCGAGAGTCAGTCAACCGAGAGAGGGCGAGCCGATCCGGCTCGTGAGCACCGACAGCGGCCCCCGCTACCGGGCCGTGCTCGACGTCGCACCACCCGGAGCCAAACGGCGGCAGATCACCCGAACGTTCCGGACGCTCGGAGAGGCCCGGGACTTCGTAACCCAGATCCGCGCCGGGATCTCCACCGGCACCTACGTGCCGCCGTCAGCTGAGACCGTGGCGCAGTTGTCCGCTCGGTGGGTCGAGTCCCGCCGCGATGTCCGAGAGGTCACCCGCGTGGGCTACCGGGGCCAGTTGGCACCGGCACTCCGCCACCTCGGAGACCGCCGCGTGCAGGACCTCACCGTCACCGACGTCGAGGACCTGATCGGCTGGCTCGGACAAGAGGGAGGAGCCCGTGGTCAGGGCCTCGGGCCGCGCTCCGTACGTGCCGCGCTGGTGGCGTTGGCTCAGGTGCTCGACCTGGCGATGCGGGAGGGCACGATCTCAACGAACGTCGTCCGGCTCGCCCGGAAGCCTCGGGTTCGCACGGTCGTCGGCACCGACCTGGAGCACTGGCAGCCCGCCGACTTGGTCCGGTTCGTCAGCGAGGCCGACCACGACCCGCTGGCAGCACCGTGGCGGCTCACTGCCTGCGGTCTGACCCGCGCCGACGTGCTCGGGTTGCGGTGGTCTGATGTGGACCTGGAGAACGGGATCGTCACCGTCTCCCAGGGCCGCGTGGCGGTCGACCGGACGACGGTCACCGATGACCCCAAGAGCGCCTCACGACGCCGCTCCGTGCCCGTTGAGGTGATCTGGCCGGGGACGGTCACTCTGCTCCGCTCGTTGAGCGCGCGGCAGGCTCGTGACCGTCTCGCGGCGGGCTCCGCGTGGTCGGACACCGGCCTCGTGGTCGTTGACGCTCTCGGCACCCCGCTCCGCCCCGAGGTCTACTCCGACCGGTTCCGACGGCTGTGCAAGTCCAAGGGCCTGCCGGAGATCACGCTCCACTCGGTGCGGCACTCGCTGGCGTTCTGGCTGCACTCGCTCGGGGTGACCCCAGCGGACGCTGCTGCCCTGCTCGGGCACACCGTGGACGTCCACCTCGCGACGTACCTGCCGCACTCCGGATCCTCCGGGATCCTCTCGGCGGCGACGGCTCTCGGACGGGCGGCAGCAGCGGAGTAGTGCCCGCTGCTCGTGCACGGTGTGAGAGATCTGTGAGAGGCAACGAAGTGAGGCCCCGCCGGGTAGTGCTCCGGCGGGGCCTCACAGCCGCTCTGACCTGCGGAAACTCCGCTGGTCGTTCGGTCGGGCTGACAGGATTTGAACCTGCGACCCCTTGACCCCCAGTCAAGTGCGCTACCAAGCTGCGCCACAGCCCGAAAGCTTCGTCCGGGATCGCCGTCCGAAGCGGGGGGAACACTACCGCAGGGGCCTGCGGCAGCCCGAATCCGGTCCCCTTGGCGCGGCGACTAGCCCGTTGGAACTAGCCCCGTTGGTCGATCGCTCGGACCTGCTCCGATCGGCCCACGGCGGGGGCGTCGCCGCCGTACGTTTCCCGAGGGGAGACAGGGGACGACATGCGCGCGCGAGTGGGTGGGGCGGTCGGCTGGCGGGCCGGCTTCTTCGCGGCGTACCTGCTCGCCGGTGTCATCGGCAGGGCCAGCGTCGTCGACAGCGACCGGCTGGCGCTCGTGTGGCCCGCAGCGGGCCTCGCCGTCGTCTGGCTCGTGACCCGACCCACCCGCAAGGAGTGGTGGTACGACGTCCCGCTCCTCGCGATCCTCGGCGCGGCCGTCATCGCGATCGTCGGCCTCTCCCCGATGGAGGTCGCGATCCTCGGCGGCGCCAACCTGGTCGCCGTGCTCGCCACGGTGGCGGCGCTCCACGAGTGGTGTCCCGGGACGGGGCGGACCGGCAGGCCCCCCACCTGCTCCCCCGCCGCGATGTTCGGGTTCCTCCTCGCCGCGCTCGCCGGCGCGACGGCCGGGGTCGGTGCCGGCGCGATCGGTCTCTGGGCGGCCGGTCGCGACGTCCCGCTCGACGGCCTCGCGGTCTGGTGGGGGCGCGACGTCTGCGGGATGCTCGCCGTCGGCAGCACCGCCCTGCTCATCGTCGACCGGATCCGACGTGGCCGCGCACCGGAGACCGCCACCGGCGGGCGGATCGAGCTGGCGCTCCTCTTCACGGCGACCGCGCTCCTGGTCCTCTGTGACTACCTCACCCTGCTGCCCGTCACGTTCCTGATGCCCGCCGTCGCGGTCTGGGCCGGAAGCCGCTTCACGCCGCTGGCCGTGGCCGCCCACGCCCTCGCCGGAGGCATGGGCGTGCTCTGGCTGACGTCGCAGCAGCACGGCCCGTTCAGCGACATCGGCGGCACTCGGACCGGCATCCTGCTCGCCCAGCTCTTCATCGCGATGACCCTCGTCATCGGCCTCTTCCTCGCCGCCGCCAAGGAGGCGCGGACCGAGCTCCAGGCACACCTGCTCGCCCAGGAACGGGAGCAGAGCCAGGAGCTGCTCACGTTCGCCCGGCGGGCCGCCCACGACCTTCGCAACCCGCTCTCGGTCGTGGAGTCCTGGACCACCGAGCTGTCCGAGACCCTCGCCGCCGGACCGATCCCAGCCCCGACCGGCGCCAGCACCATGCTCGCCGGCATCGAGCGGGCCACCGCCCGGATGCGGGCCCTCGTCGACGACCTCCTCGCCGACGCCGCCGCGCGCGACCGCGCCCCCACCCATGCGGTCGTGGACCTGCCGGCGCTGGTCGCCGACGTGGCCATGGAGTACGACGCGGTCGGGCTCATCCGCACCTTCGGCGTGCGCTCCGTCACCGGCGACCCGGTCCTGCTCCGACAGCTGTTCGACAACCTGGTCGCCAACGCGCTCAAGTACATCCGCCCGGGCCAGCTCCCGGAGATCACCGTGTCGTCCCACCACGACGGCGACCGGGTGGTGATCCGGGTGACCGACAACGGCATCGGCATCCCGGACGGTGCCCACGAGTGGATCTTCGAGCCGTTCCGCCGCGCGCACGACGAGGGCTATCCGGGCACCGGGCTCGGCCTGAGCACCTGCCGTCGGATCGTCGAGCGCCACGGTGGCAGCATGCGCGCCCTCACCCGGTCCGACGGACCCGGTTCGGTCTTCGAGCTCGACCTCCCGCCGGCACGCGCCCCCCTTCCCGCCGCAGCCGTCCCCCTGGCCGCCGCGGACCCCGCCGACCCCCCGGCGGCCGACCGCCTGACCACCGCCTGACCAGCTGCTGACCCCCTGCCTGACCCGCCCGACCACCCCTGGAGCACACGATGACCGATCACAGCGAGACCGAGACTGCACGGCTCCGCGCCGAGCTGGAGTCCACGCGACAGGAGCTCGAGGACCTCCGAGCCCGGGTCGCCAACGCCCAGCAGCTGGCCAACATGGGCGACTACGACTGGCACATCAAGAGCGACACCAACTCGTGGTCCGACCAGCTCTACCGGATCTACGGCTTCGAGCCGCAGGCCTTCAACGCCTCCTACGAGCGGTTCCTGTCGATGGTGCACCCCGACGACCGCGACGCGGTGGTGGCGATGCACAAGCAGGTCTACGAGACCGGCGGCAGCTGGAACATCATCGAGCGCATCGTGCGCCCCGACGGAGACGTCCGCCACCTCGCGACCAATGGTGCCGTGGTCACCGACGAGGACGGTACGCCGATCCGGATGCGCGGCACCTGCGTCGACATCACCGACCGGGTCCGGGCCGAGGCGGCCAGCGAGGAGCTCGCCGCCAGCCTCCGCGAGTGGCAGGTCCGCCGCCGGCACGCCTTCGAGATCAACGACAACGTCGTGCAGGGCATCGGCGCAGCCGTGCTCTCGCTCCAGCTCGGCGACCTGGAGGCCGTGGCGTCGTACCTGGACCGGACGATGCGCGCGGCCCGCGGGATGATGGGCGACCTGCTGCTCGACCGGGCCGACGACTCCCCCGAGGCGGGCAGCATGGTCCGGTCGACGCCGGCGACGGTGCCGGCCAGCGGGACGAACGCGGAGCACGAGAAGATCAAGGTGCTGCTCGCCGACGACTACCACGACCTCCGGGAGCTGATGCGTTTCCAGCTCGAGCGGGCGGGCTTCAACGTCGTCGGCGAGGCGACCGACGGCCAGGAGGCGGTCACCATGGCCGGTGAGCTGAACCCTGACGTCATCGTCCTCGACCTGGCGATGCCCAAGCTCGACGGCCTCCAGGCACTGCCGACCCTGCGGGAGCGTTCCCCCGAGGCCCAGGTCATCGTCGTGTCCGGCTTCGCCACGGGCCTGATGGCCGACCGGGTGCTCGCCGCCGGCGCGGCCCGCTTCGTCGAGAAGGGTGTCGGCATGGACGTGGTCGGCCTCGTCGAAGCGGTCATGTCGGAGCGCGCCAGCTGACCGCGATCGCCCGGTTCGGTCGTCCTGAGGGATGAAATCACCGCGGTTGGACGTGCATCGCTGACGAGGGCGCGCTTCACTTCCTGCCATGACGCGCGTCCTCGCCCTGGTCCTGCTGTCCTTCCTCCTCGCTGCGTGCGGTGACGACGGGGGCGACCAGGGGGACGGCGGCGCGGACAAGGACGACGACGCGTCGGCCGAGTCGACCCTGACGCCGGACCAGACGGCCGTGCAGGACGCGCTGGTCGCGAGCTTCTTCGACCCCAGCTGCGCGCTGCTCACCGACGACTACCTCCTGGAGAAGGCGTTCGCCGCCGACACCGTCGAGGAGGCGTGCGAGGAGCACATGTCGTTCTGGTCCCAGCCCCAGTACGACGAGGACGACGTGCTCGTCTCCGACATCGTGGTCGAAGGTGACGTCGCCACCGCCGTGGTCGGTTCTGCCTACGTCAACATCGAGACGACCTACGAGCTCCAACGGGTCGACGGCGCCTGGCTGGTGAGCTGCGAGGACTTCTCCTGCGACCGGCTCGACGCGCCGGACGACGACACGCCCTCAGCGGAAGTCTCGTGACGACTGCCGGGCCTGGAGCGCCGCTCCCGAGCCCGGCACCAGCACGTCGAGCGGCTGGACGCGGTCGGCCACCAGGTTGACCACGCCCTCGCTGCGCTCCAGCTTGCCGCGGATGATGACCGCGACCCGGTTGCGGGCCGCCTGGCGGTGGGCGCGCATCACCCCGACCGAGCAGATAACGTTGAGCATCCCGGTCTCGTCCTCCAGGTTGAGGAAGGTGATGCCCATCGCCGTCCCCGGTCGCTGACGGTGGGTGATGAGCCCGGCCACGGTGACCCGCCGGTCCGCCTCGGTCCGCCACAGCTCCTCGATCGGCAGGATCCCCGCAGCGTCGAGGTCGGCGCGCAGGTGCTCGACCGGGTGCCGCTCCGGCGAGATCTTGGTCGCCCACAGGTCGGCGAGGGTGAGCTCCTCCTCGCTCATCCCCGGCAGCGTCGGCGGGGGTGGCGCGGGCGTCGTGCCCGGCAGCTGGGCGTCGGACTCGGCGTAGCCCGACATCCACAGTGCCTGCCGACGGTCGAGGCCGAACCCGTCGAACGCGCCGGCCGTGGCGAGCGCCTCGAGCTGCCCGGAGGTCAGGCCGGCGCGGCGGGACAGGTCGGTGATGTCGGCGTACGGCGCCTGCTCGCGCTCGGCCACGATCCGCGCGGCGACCTCGGAACCGATGCTCCGGACGGAGTCGAGCCCGAGCCGGACCGCCAGCCCGGCGTCGTACCGCAGGGTGGTGGGGGCGCCAGCGCTGCCCACACTGCCGGTGCCGTCGGGCTCACGGGGCTCCATCCCTGCCTGGGCCCCGGAGAGCGCGATGTCGGGCCGGAGCACGGTGACCCCGTGCCTGCGGGCATCGGCCACCAGCGACTGCGGGGAGTAGAAGCCCATCGGCTGGTTGCGCAGCAGCCCGGCGAGGAACACGGCGGGGTAGTGCAGCTTGAACCACGACGACGCATAGACGAGCAGCGCGAAGCTGAGCGCGTGGGACTCGGCGAAGCCGAAGTTGGCGAAGGACAGGATCTTCACGTAGATCCCGTCGGCCTGGTCACCCGTGATGCCCTTGCGCGCCATCCCGGCATAGAGCTTGGCCTTGACCTTCTCGATCCGCTCGACGCCGCGCTTGGAGCCCATCGCCCGGCGCAGCAGGTCGGCGTCGTCGCGGGTGCAGTCGCCGAGTGCGACCGCCATCGCCATCAGCTGCTCCTGGAAGAGCGGGACGCCGAGGGTGCGCCCGAGGACCGGCTCGAGGGACGGGTGGTCGAACACGACCGGCTCCTTGCCGGTCGCTCGCCGGATGTAGGGATGGACCGCACCGCCCTGGATCGGTCCGGGACGGATGAGCGCGATCTCGATCGCCAGGTCGTAGAAGCTGCGGGGCTTGAGGCGCGGCAGGGTGCCGATCTGGGCGCGGCTCTCGACCTGGAAGACCCCGATCGAGTCGGCCCGGCCGAGCATGTCGTAGACCTCGGGCTCCTCCTTGGGGATGGTCTCGAGGGCCCACTGCGTGTCGAGGTGCTCGGCGATGAGCCGGATCATGTGGTCGAGGGCGCCGAGCATGCCGAGCCCGAGCAGGTCGAACTTCACCAGGCCCATCGACTCGCAGCCGTCCTTGTCCCACTGCAGGACGGTGCGGCCGGGCATCCGCGCCCGCTCGATCGGGCAGACCTCGCCGATGGGACGCTCGGTGAGGACCATGCCGCCGGAGTGGATGCCGAGGTGGCGCGGCGCAGAGAGCAGCTCCTCGGCGAGGCCGACCACCGGCGCCGGGATCGTCGACCCACCCTCGGTCGCTGCCTCCACCGCGCTCGACCAGCCGTCGACCGACTTCGACCAGGCGTCCTGCTGCCCGGAGGAGTAGCCGAGCGCCTTGGCGGCATCACGCACCGCCATCCGCGGGCGATAGCTGACGATGTTGCACACCTGCGCGGCGTTGCGCCGGCCGTAGGTGTCGTAGACCCACTGGATGACCTCCTCACGGCGGTCGGAGTCGAAGTCGACGTCGATGTCCGGCTCCTCCTCGCGGTGCTCGGAGATGAACCGCTCGAACGGGAGCCGGTAGAAGACCGAGTCGATCGCGGTGATCCCGAGCGCGAAGCAGACCGCCGAGCTCGCCGCCGACCCCCGCCCCTGGCAGAGGATCCCCTGACGGCGGGCGAACGCCACGATGTCGTGGACGATCACGAAGTAGCCGGCGAAGTCCTTGCGCAGGATGACCTCGAGCTCGGCCTCGACGCGGTCGCGCGCCTCGCGAGCGTGCGGGAGCCGGGCATAGCGCTGCTCGAAGCCGCGCTCCACGAGCGTGCGCAGCCACGACCCGGGCGTCTCCCCCTCGGGGATGCCCTGCTTGGGCAGCCGCGGGGAGGCCTTGTGCAGGTCGAAGGCGAGCTCCTGGGCGAGGACGACGCTCCGGCTCACCGCACTGTCGTAGCGGCCGTAGATCCGCTCCATCTCCGCCCCGCTGCGCAGGTGGGCCGACCCGGACAGGTCGAGCCAGCCGTCGAGCTCGGCGATGCTGCGCCGGGCCCGGATGGCTGCCATCGCCGCGCCCAGACGCTGCTTCGCCGGTACGGCGTAGTGGACGTTGCCGGTGGCGACGACCGGCAGCGTCTTGGCCCGGGCGAGGGCCGCGAGCCGGTCGTTGACCTCGTCGTCGCCTGGCTTGCCGTGCCCCGACAGCTCGACGACGACGTTGTCGCGGCCGAAGCGGGCGACCAGCTCGTCGACCGCCTCCGGGGTGCGCCAGCCCTTGCGGCAGCCGGTGAGGACCAGCCAGTGGTCGCGTCCGAGCTCGCTCAGCTCGTCGAGGTCGTAGGCCGGCCGCCCCTTCTCGTCCCCGCGCAGGTGCGCCTCGGTCATCGCGGCCGCCAGCCGGTGATAGCCCTCGACTCCGCGGGCCAGCACCAACAGGTGGCGGCCCTCGGGGTCGGGGACGCCGTTCTGCGGTCCGCGCAGACCGAGGGAGAGCTCGGCGCCGTAGATGCTCGGGACGCCGTAGGCGGAGCTGGCCTCGGCGAAGAGCGGTGCCCCCGCGAAGTTGTCGTGGTCGGTGATCGCGAGACCGGTGAGCCCGAGCCTGGCCGCCTCGGTGACCAGGTCGACCGGTGAGCTGGCGCCGTCGAGGAAGCTGAAGTGGCTGTGGCAGTGGAGCTCGGCATAGGGCGTCACCGTCTCCGGTCGGACGACCTCCGCGAGGTCGTGCACGTCGATCGTGGGCCGCTTGCGGCGCGACACGGGAGCGTCCTCGACGCCCGGCGTACGTCCCGACAGCCGCCGCTCGATCTCCCGCCACGGGACCGGCGGGTTGTTCCAGCCCATGCCTGAGTCTATCGAACACTTGTTCGAGCAGGAAGTGGACTCGATGAATGAACTGCGCCGGACGGGATACCTCGTGGGGGCCGCAGGGGCCCACCCGAGGAGGAACCGTGACCGAGCAGGACCAGCCGCACCGGCCCGAGCCCACCGCTGAGCCGCCGGCGCCTCCGCCCGGCGGCGCCCACGCCGTCCCCGGAGTCGGCGGGGAGGGTCCCTACACCCGGGTTCCCCACGACCTCGACCCCTCGAAGAACCCGGCCACCGACGACGCGCTCCCCGCGGGGACCGTCGAGGGCGAGGACACCGGGACAGAGGCGACGAAGGGCGAGGGCGAGGCCTCGGAGGCTGAGAGCGAGCCGGCCTGAGCGCTCAGGCGCGCGAGGCGATCTCCTCGAAGACCGACGGATCGGCGTCCCACTCGGTGCCGGGCCGCGGCCAGTGGATCGCGATGTCGGTGATGCCGAGCTCGCCGTAGCGTCCGGCCAGGTCGTCGAAGGCGTCGACCGAGGCGAGCCACGGCTCAGCGGTGAAGCCCGTGAGCAGCAGCTTGGGCATCGTCGCGGCGTCACGCCCGACAGCCGCACAGGCCTCCGCGAGGCCGTCGAGCCGCCGTCGGGTGTCGTCGTACGGCGCCTCCTCGCCGGGGTTGGCGATCCAGCCCTGTCCGAACCGCGCGGCCAGCCGCAGGCCGCGGGGGCCGTTGCCCGCGATCCAGAACGGCGGGGGCTGCTGCACCAGGCCGGGCGCGATCGAGACGGCCCGCGCCGACCAGTGCTCCCCCGCCATCGACGCCGGCGCGCGGGTCAGCAGGGCGTCGAGCTGGGTCACCCACTCCTCGAAACGATCGGCACGCTCGCGCGGCGTCCAGTCACGGTCGAGGACGTCGCCGTCGGAGGTGGGCGAGTCGCCACCGGCGCCGATCCCGAGGGTCAGCCGGCCGGCCGAGATCCGGTCGATCGTGCGCGCCGCCGACGCGGTCGGGACCGGCGTCCGGAAGTTGGCGGTGGTGACCAAGGTGCCCAGCCGGATCCGCTGGGTGACGGTCGCGGCGGCGGCGAGGCTCGCGTAGGCGTCGTCCCACGGCGTGTGTCCGCGCCAGGCGAGGTGGTCGTAGAGCCAGCCCCCGACGAAGCCGAGCTCCTCCGCCCGCTTCCAGGTCTCGGCCATGACCGGCCAGTCGTGGATCGGCCAGAGGACGACGTGGAGGTTCACGCCGCCATTGTGCAGGCCGCTCCGTGCTGACCGCTCCCCCGACGCCCCGGGCTAGTGCGGCGGCTCGGCCTTGGGCGCCTGCGGCTTGCGCGGCACGCCGGGGACCTGGCGCACGGTGTCGACGATCCGACCGGCGGCCTTGCTGGCCGTGGCCATGACCGGAGCGACACCCCCGCCGATCCGCGCACGCGCCTCGGTGCTCACCGAGTCGAGGACCTGGAGGAGGGCCTGGGAGTAGTCCTTGCTGCTCGACATCAGCTGGGAGAGCAGGCCGTCGGCCTCGGCGCGACTGAGGGTGCCGCGGGAGACGAGGTCGTCGACGATCTCCTGGACCCGGGTCCGCTGGATCGTCAGGCTGTGCTCGAGCGCGCCCTGGAGCGCCCGGAGGTTCTTGGTGAGCGGGTCCATGGTTCGCACGCTAGACCCGGAACACCCGTCCGTCGAGAGCCCCCGACAGGTGCCGAGGTGGCGCCGGGGACTCAGTCGTAGGCGGCCTCGACGGCCCAGCCAGTGGCCCGCCAGACGAGGAGCCAGGCCCGGCCGTCGACGCCCACGACCTGGAACCGGGCGGACCTGCCGGGCAGAGGATCCGAACCCGCCCCGGGGTCTGTCAGCCACCAGGCGTCGTCGACGGGCCACGGGCCGGCCCAGGACGACACCGGAGTCCATCGGCGCACGGCTCCGCCCAGCGGGTCGGGGGCGGCGGCGACGAGGAACCGCCACGGCTCGCCGGTCACCACGCCACGCTCGGTCACCGCGACCGTCCGCCCGCCCTCGTCGACGACGTCGGCGGGGAGCGGCGTGGCGAAGACCCGCGCCGGTGCCGGACCGGGGATCCGGCCGGGCCACGGCCGGTCGAGCGGCCGCAGACCCACCGGCCGCTCTCCCCACGGGATGCTCGCCTGCCGGTCGGCGATGCCGCGCCCCCCTTGGAGGACCGGAGTTCGGACCGCGTCGAAACCGATCATCGCCTGGACCCGCGCCACCCCGCGGGTCACCTGCTCGTCGGCTCCGCCGCCCCACAGCCCGTCCGCGTGGTCGGCGGCCGACTCGACGGTGTCGGGCAGGAACCGGACCCGTTCGATCGGCGCGGACACCTCGCCGGAGTCGCGGCGGCTGCGCAGCCCCGACCCGGCCGTCCCCGCCTGGAGCTGCCAGTGGACCCGGTCGACGAGGTCGCGCGAGGTGAAGCACCGCGGGTGCAGCCAGGTCCGCGCCGAGGTGACGACACCGTCGGACTCCGCCTCGATCCGTACGCCGACGGCGACCAGCTGACGGTCGGCCAGGCTGCGGACGAACCGCTCCGCGGTGGTGCGGACGCTGAAGCAGACCGCCTCGGCGTTCTCCAGTGGCGGCTCGAAGGCGACCTCGCACGCCAGCTCGGGCGGAGGTGTCCGCGACCCCAGTGCCGTGGGCGCCGCACCCTGGGTCCGCGACCACACGCTCCGCCCGAAGGCCCCGAACCGGTTGGTGACCTCCGCCGCCGAGAGCCCGGCGAAGTCGCCGAGGGTCCGCAGTCCCAGTCGGCGCAGCAGGTCCGCCAGCTCACGGCCCTCCTCCCCCGCGTCGACGAGGTCGGCCAGCACCCGCACCGGCAGGTCGCGCAGGAAGGTCGCGGACGTGCCGCTCGGCACCACCACGCAGTCCTGGACGAGCGCCTGGCGCGCGGCCTGCTCGGCGGTGAAGAGGTCGTCGGCGACCCCCATCCGGCAGTCCCACACCCCGGCCTCGACGAGGTGCTGGGCGACCAGCGCCGCGGCATGAGCCTCGCCGCCGAAGTAGCGACCGGGCGCCGGGACGGCCATCAGGCCGGGACGGATCGGCGCGACGCCGGGGCGTAGCTCCTCGACCGTGGCCAGCACCGGCTCGAAGTAGCGCGCGTCCCGGTCCGGGTTGGCGGGCAGCAGCACGAGCTCGGGACAGCGTGACTGCGCGTCGCGCCGACGCTGGCCACGACGGACGCCCTCGGCACGGGCGGCCTCGTTGCAGACCTCCACCACGTTGTTGCTGAGGACCGCTGCCGGCTGGTCGTGGGTGGGCACCTGCGCGGCGCCCGTCTCTGCCTGCTCGAACAACCCGGCGACGACCGACCAGTCGGGGCACCAGGCGACGAGCACCCTCATGGGAACGCGACGTCGTGCGCAGACAGGCGGCCGCCGCGTCGTACGGCGACCCGCACCTCACGTCGGTCGAGCCGGCCGCGGCCACGGTCCGGGCCGGTCCAGGCCGTCTGCTCGGCGCTGAGGCTCGCCTCCACCCGCGGCCAGTCCCCCCACACGACGAGGACGGAGGAGCGGGCACGGAGCCGTGCGTCGAGGACCGAGGCTGACTTCGGGTCGACCTGAGTGGTCGGCTTGAGGACCACGACCTTGAGCACGTCGACGAGCGCAGCCGCGACCTCGAGCCAGAGGTCACCCGGCTCAGGCACCAGGACGGTCCGGCGCAGGTCGATGCCCCACTGGCTGGCAGCCTCGGCGCCGAAGTCCCCCCAGCCGGCGAACCCGACCCACTCACCCGCCCGCGACGCCCCTGCGGCCAGGGCGAGGGCGAGGCTCGCGGAGTCGACGGCATAGCTGGTGCCGGTGCGCAGCTGCACCAGCCCGTCGATCGCGGGGTGCACCGGCACCGTCAGCCGGGTCGGGCCGCCCTGGAGCGACTCGATGCGCCGCTGCAACTGCTCGACGACCTGGGCACTCATCCCTCCATGTTCGAACATTTGTTCGAACAATGCAAGGTCGGTTCCCTCCCGGCAGCACCGGACCGTCAGGAACGGACGGTCAGCGCTTGCGCTTCTCGCGTGGCCGCACCTGGAGCTCGATCGGCGTACCGACGAAGCCGAACTCCTCGCGCAGACGGCGCTCGATGTAGCGCTCGTAGCCCGCGTCCAGCTTGCCGGACGTGAAGAGGACGAACGTCGGCGGAGCGGAGCTCGCCTGGGTGCCGAAGAGCACCTTCGGCTGCTTGCCGCTGCGGACCGGGTGCGGGTGCTCGGCCACCAGGCGTCCCAGGAACGCGTTGAGCGCACCCGTGCCGACGCGCGTCTCCCACCCCTCGATCGCCTTGTCGAGCGCCGGGACCAGCCGGTCGATGTGCCACCCGGTCCGAGCGGTGATGTTGATCCGCGGCGCCCACTGCACCTGGACCAGGTCGCGCTCGATCTCGCGGTCGAGGTAGTAGCGGCGCTCGTCGTCGACGAGGTCCCACTTGTTGAACGCGATGACCAGCGCACGACCGGACTCGCGCACCGCCTGGAGGATCCGCATGTCCTGCTCGGCGATCGACTCCTGGCCGTCCAGGACCAGGACACAGACCTCCGCACGCTCGATGGCGGTGGAGGTACGCAGCCAGGCGTAGTACTCGTGCCCCGATGCCTCCTTGACCCGCTTGCGGATGCCCGCGGTGTCCACGAACCGCCACTGCCGGCCACCGAGCTCGACCAGCTCGTCGACGGGGTCCACGGTGGTGCCGGCGACGTTGTCGACGACGACCCGCTCCTCCCCCGCGAGCTTGTTGAGCAGCGAGGACTTGCCGACGTTGGGCCGGCCGACGATCGCGATCCGGCGCGGACCGCCGTACGCCCTCTCCGTCACCGGCGGCGGCTCCGGGAGGATCGCGAGGATCCGGTCGAGCAGGTCACCGGAGCCGCGGCCGTGCAGCGCGGAGACGGCGAACGGCTCGCCGAGCCCGAGGTTCCACAGCCCGTAGGCCTCGGCCTCGGCGCGCTCGTCGTCGACCTTGTTGGCCGCGAGCACGACCGGCTTGCCGGACCGCCGCAGGATCTTCACGACCTCCTCGTCGGCGTCGGTGATACCGACCGTCGCGTCGACGACGAAGAGGGTCGCGTCGGCCAGCGTCACCGCGATCTCGGCCTGCGCCGCGATCCGCTCGGCCAGTCCTCGGGCGTCGGGGTCCCAGCCACCGGTGTCGACCACCGTGAAGGCCCGGCCGTTCCACTCCGCGTCGTAGGAGACGCGGTCGCGGGTCACGCCGGGGATGTCCTCGACGACGGCCTCGCGGCGGCCGAGGATCCGGTTGACGAGGGTGGACTTGCCCACGTTGGGGCGACCGACGACGGCGAGCACCGGCACCGGACCGACAGCGACGTCGACCTCGCCCGGTGCGCCGGCCTCGTCCGTGGGGTCGTGCTCAGTCATGGGTCTCTCCTGGAGGTAGGGGTCCGGGCAGGGCGCGGCCGGTCTCGGCCAGCGCCTCCTTCAGCCCGGTCAGCATGTGCTGGTGGAGATCGTCGGAGATCGCCGCCAGGCTGCTCCGGTCGCGTGGCCAGGGCGTCGGGGCGATCGTCACCGGTGATCCGACAACGATGTCGATGCGGGCCTTCCGCGGTGGCAGCGAATTCGTGTGGCCACCGGGCTCGCGGCTCCCGATGAAGGTCATCGGTACGACGGTCGCCCCGGCCACCGTGGCGAGGTAGGCGGCGCCACGCTGGAACCGGTCGAGCTCACCGTCGCCGCGAGTGCCCTCGGGGAAGACGCCCACCGCGCCGCCCTCGCGCAGCACGTGGAGGCTGAGCCGGACCGCGTGGGTATCGGCGACGCCACGGTCGAGCGGGATCTGCCCCGCCGTCCGCAGGAACGACCCGAACGCCCCCTTGAACATCTCGATCTTGGTGAGGGCGTGGACGGGTCGCGGCGCGAAGATCGCCATCAGCGGGCCGTCGATGAGGCCGACGTGGTTGCCGGCGACGACGACCGCGCCCTGCGCGGGGAAGCGCTCAGCGTGGTGCACGACCACGTCGTACCGTCGCCGGATGATCCACCGGGCGAGCGGACGCGCTGAGCGGAGCAGCCAGCGGCGCGGGTGCGGGACGACGTCACTGCGCGGCCGCTCGAGGTGAGCGGACGCACGCGTCATGGCGCGACGTCCGCCGGCGCGGTCGCGAGGCCGACGACGACGTCGACGACCTCGTCGAGGCTCAGGTGGGTCGAGTCGACGTGGACCGCGCCGTCGGGCATCACCAGCGGTGCGACCGTGCGCGCGGAGTCGATCCGGTCGCGGTTGAGCAGCGACTCCTGGGTAGCGGCGACGTCGTGGGTGCCTGCCTCGGCGGCACGGCGCCGCGCCCGCGCTGCGGGGTCAGCGGTCAGGTAGATCTTGAGTCCCGCGTCGGGCCACACGACCGAGCCGATGTCACGGCCCTCGACGACGATGCCGCCCTCGCCGATGGTGGCGCGCTGGAGGTCGACGAGGCGGGCCCGGACCGCGGGCACCGTGCTCACCGGCGACACCGCGGCGTTGACCGCCTCGGAGCGGATCTCGACGGAGACGTCGACGCCGTCGAGCGTGATCGTCGGGCGGAGCGGGTCGGTCCCTGACTCGAGCAGCGGCTCGTGGGCCCGCGCGGCGACCTCGTCGACGTCATAGATGTTGACGTCGTGCTGCAACATCCACCAGGCGACGGCGCGGTACATCGCGCCGGTGTCGAGATAACGCAGCCCGAGCCGCTCGGCGACCAGCCGGCAGGTGCTCGACTTGCCGGAGCCGGACGTCCCGTCGACGGCTACGACCAAGGAGCCCAGGGTGGAGCTCAGTTCACCTGCATTCACAGGCCACCATCCTACCGGTGAGTCACCCATCCCTTGGATTCCAGAGCGGACATCAGGCCCTCCGCCTTGGCCTCGGCGACGTCGAGCTCGACCAGCCCCACCGCGCGACCGGGATCGTGGTCGATCCGGACGTCCTCGATGTTGACGCCGCTCTCGCCGACGTCGGCGAACAGCCGGGCCAGCTCCCCCGGGTGGTCGGGGACGGCCACGTTGACGGCGGCGACGACCTGGACCGGCCCGCCGTGCTTGCCCGGGATCGCCCGGGTCCCGGCCAAGCCGTGGGCGAGCAGGGACTCCAACCCGCCACGGTCGCCGGCACTGACGGCCTCGAGGGCCAGGTCGAGCCGGTCGCGCACCTCGCGCAGCAGGCCGGCGACCGCCTGGCTGTTGCCGCTGATGATCTGGCTGTAGAGCGCCGGGTCTCCCCCGGCGACCCGGGTGACGTCGCGAACGCCCTGCCCGGTGAGCGCGAGGTGCTCCGGCGCGGCACCGGCGAGGGTGCCGGCCACCAGCGAGGACATCAGGTGCGGGACGTGGGACGTGCGCGCGACGGCCCGGTCGTGCTCGTCGGGCGTCAGCATCACCGCGACGGCGCCGCACGCCTCGACGAGCGCAGCCACCCGTCGTACGGCGTTCGCGGCCGCACGGTCGTGCCGGCAGATCGCCCAGGGCCGGCCGCTGAACAGGTCGGCGGACGCGGCCAGCGGACCGGACCGCTCGCTGCCCGCCATCGGGTGGCTCCCGACGTACCGCGCGACGGCCGGGTGGCCGGACAACGCCGCCAGCGGCGCTGCCTTCACACTGCCGACGTCGGTCACGACGGTGTCCTCACCCCCTGCCTCCAGCGAGGCGTCGAGGGCTGCGGCGATCGCCGCACCGAGGTGGTCGGGCGGGACCGCGACGACGACCAGCGACGGCACGTCCGCCGGGACCTTGGCCCGACCCGCTCCGAGCGCCGTCGCCGTCAGCACGTGCTCGGCCGAGGTGTCGGTGAGCACCACGTCGACGCCCGCGCGACGGCAGGCCAGCGCGATCGACGTGCCGATCAGGCCGGCACCGACGACCTCGACCGGACCGGAGAGGAGATCAGACACGCCGGGCAGGCTACCGGTCGCGGTCCCCTCGGTCAGAGCGGACCGTAGGCGCGCACACCTGTGGTTGTCGGGACGAGGATCCGGTTCCCCCCGATGGCGAGCGTCTCCCGAGTGATGTCGCCGATCCCCGAGCTGACGGTGCCGCCCGCCCAGACGGTCTCGCCGGTCAGCCGGTCGATGCCGAGCAACGTGGTGCTGTTCGACGCGATGAGGAGGTCCCCGGTGGCCGCGAAGGAAATCCCTGAGGAGAACTCGCTCGGGATGTCGCGGCGCCACACGACGGCACCGCTGACGGCGTCGACCGCGACGATCTTCCCGTCGAAGTCACCGTAGATCCACAGGCCACCGACGACGACCCCGGCCATGCCTCCGAAGTCGCTCGAGCGGAACCGGACCTGGGCCGCGCCCGTGGCGGCGTCGGCGATCAGCTTGCTGCCGCCCTCGCTGGCATAGATCCGGCCACCGTCGACGATGGGTGCGGTCGACGGGAAGTTGGCGCAGTCAGCCGCGGACGTGAGCATCTCGGTGTCCCAGAGGACAGCGCCGGTCGACGGCGACAGGGCATAGACCACGCAGTCCGCGATCCCGTAGATCCGGCCGCCGGCGGCGGAGAGCTCGTTCCAGCCGGTCAGGTCGGTGCCGGTACCGACCCAGCGCGGTGCGCCGTCGGCGACGGCGAACGCGTGCAGCCGCCCGTCGGACTGGTCCCGGACGACCACCGTCCCGCCGGTCACGAACGGCGTCGTGTACGCCGGGTCGCTGGGCGGGCTCGACCACAGCAGCAGTCCGTCACTGATCCGGACGGCGTGCAGTCGCCCGAACTGGTCGACGCCCACGATGGCCGTGGTCCCCATCGCGATGGAGCCCTTGAAGTAGTTGTTCGGGTCCGGAAGGTCGTCGATGCCCGGCGCTGCCGTCGACCAGAGCGGCGCCCGGTTGGCCGTCGTGCCGGTGATGTCGTAGGCGCGCATCACCCCTGATCCGGCGACCGTGTAGAACCGGGTGCCCTTGACCACCACGTTGGTCTGGTAGGCGGCCGATCCGTCCCCGACCGCGGCGGTGCTCCACCGCGACGAGAAACCGGGGCTCAGCGTGATGTCGAGCGCGCCGGTGCCAGGCACGAAGGGGTTGCGGGCCTCCGCCGAACCGCCGGTCGTCCAGTCGTGGGCCGACGTCGCCGGAACCACGTGCAGGGGATAGGTCCGCTGGCGGGTCCGCCCGTTGCTGCTCGTCGCGCGGATCGTGACCTCCGCCCTGACCGCAGAGCTCGGCGTTCCGCTCAGGGTCCCGTCCGGGGCGAGCGACATCCCGGCCGGGAGCGCTCCGCCGACGACCGACCACGTCACCGGGTCGGTCGTGTCCGCGGTCACCGCCAGCGAGGCGGAGTACGGCGTCCCGGCCCGCCCCAGGGGCAGCACGCGGGTGGCGATCTCCGGGATCGATCCCTGGAGCCCGTAGACCCGCATCCGCGCCGTGTCCGGATTCTCGGGCGAGGACCCGTGCACGGCGACGACCTTGCCGGCACCGAAGGCGATGTCGTCGGCCACGAGCGACATGTTGGCGTCGAAGTGGATGCTGCGCATCTGCCCACCGTCATTGCGGTTGAGCGCGATCAGGTCGGTAGCGCGCCCGTCGGCGAACGTTCTGGTCGACTTCACCCACACCAGCGCTCCGGTCACGGCCACCCCGCCGACCCGGGCCGGCACGCCGACCGACCACTTCTCACCACCGTCCGTCGTGCGCATCGCGCGCAGGTAGGACTGCTCGAGCCCCAGCTCGGTGAACTCCGCGCTCCAGACGTAGACGGTGTTGGCATCGACCGCCTGGACGCTCCTGATCCCGAGCTCCGGGGTGACGGTCCAACCGGGAGCCCCGGTGTCGAGGGCGAAACGTCGCAGCGAACCGTCGTTGTTGACGTAGATCCAGCCATCGGCGATCGCCAGCGAGTACGCCGACCCGGGCTGGGTCCACAGCTGCGCGCCGGTGGTCGACGACAGGGCACGGAGCCGGGTGTCGTAGCCGACCACGACCCGGGTGCCCGACACCGCGACGTCGGTGATCGAGGTGGTGCCGGACGGCAGCAGCTGCTGCCAGAGCTGCTCGCCGTCGCTGAGCCGGAACGCCGCCACGCGGTCGGCGGTCCACACGACGACGGTCTCGCCCGCGACGAGGCCTGACTGGAAGAACTGGTTCGCCTCGGCCACGCCGGTGTCCCACACGAGCTGATGGCTTCCACCACGTGCGTAGGCCTTGACCGACCCGCACACCAGGATCACCAGCGTCGCAGTGACCATCGGGGCCACCCCGCAGTCCGGCGTGGGGACGCTCCACAGCTTCGAGGAGTCACGGATGTCGTAGGCCGCCAGCTCGGAGCCACGCGAGGTGTAGGCACTGACGTAGAGCGTGGTCCCGGCGATGGCCGGCAAGCCTGCACCGTCCGTCGTGCTCCACTCCTGCTGGAGCGAGGCGATCGTGGAGGGACGGATCGTCGTCTCCTGCGCCGACCAGCTGCGGTGCTCTGGCCCGAACCGCGGCTGCACCCAGTCGGCCGTCGTCGACGCACCTGCGGAGTCCGTCACCGCGCTGACCATGTCGGGGTAGAAGGCGTAGTTCCCGAGGTCGTCGAACGGGAAGAAGGCGTAGGAGTACGTCGACGCCGACGCCAGGCCGGAGTCGCTGAAGGTCGTGGCGCTCGGTCCGGTGGTCGTGACGAGGGTGCCCTCGGTCCGGTCGATCGGCGCGACCGCACCCTTCAGGCGCCGAACCTCGATGCCGGCGAAGTCGGTGTCGGTGGGGTTGGTCCAAGCCAGGCTGATCCCGGTTGCCGTGGCCGAGGTGGACCGGAGGTCCGTCACGGGACCGGGGGGCTCGGTGTCGTCGCGGGGGGTGGTGACCGTCGTCGCGACGCCCGCCGAGTAGTTGGGCACCTCGTCCATGGTGAACAGCGCATAGGTATAGGTCTTGCTGGGGGCCAGCCCGTAGTCCTCCATCGACGTCTCCGCACCGACGGACGTGCCGACGAGGACTCCCCCTCCCTTGGTCGGCGGTGTCGTGCCGGCCGCACGTCGCACCATGACGCCCTCGAAGTCGGCGTCGCCGGGGTTGGTCCAGCTCAAGGTCACGTGGTCGTGGGCCAGGTCCGACGTCGTGACACCGGTGACCAGGCCCGGCGGCGTGGTGTCGGGCGGGTCCTCCGTCGTCCCCTGCACCGTCGCCGCGGCGGCGTAGTTCGGCACCTCGTCGTGAGCGAAGAGCGCGTAGCTGTAGGTGGTGCCGGCGACCAGCCCGTCGTCGACGACGAACTCGGTGAACGCGGGGACGTCGGCCACCAGGACGCCGGAGGTCAGCGTCGGCGGGGTCGTGCCCTGGATCCGGCGGACCATCACGCCGTCGAGGTCCGTGTCGGTCGGGTCGATCCAGCTCAGGTCGATCGAGGTCCGAGTGGTGAAGGTGACGCTCACGGAGCGCACGGCGCCCGGCGGCGTGGTGTCCGGCGGCGCGCTGACGACGACCGAGCGGGTCGCGCTCGTCGTCGCCGCGGCTCCGTTGGCGGCCTCGGTGCGTGCCCGGAAGACCTTCGTCCCTGCCGTGGCGCCGACCGGGACGTTGGCGGTGAGCTTGCCCGTGGCGTCCTGGACGCCGGTCGCGACCGCGGTCCAGGTGGTGCCGTCACGACGCTCGATCGTCACCGGTCGGGCTGCGCGGACGGGCGAGAACGTCGCCGTCGCCGCGACCTGGCTCCCGGTCACCGCCGACGCGGGCATGGTCAGCGTGGCCGACTGCGCGGCGACGGTCAGCGTCTTCACCGGCGTCACGACGTCGGCGAGCACTCGTCCGTTGACGGTCGTCCTCGGCGCGTGGACGCGGTACTTCGTGGTCGTCGCCGGCGCAGCGAAGGTGAAGGAGAACGCGCCCTTCACGCTCTTGCTCCTGGTCACCACGGTCCACGTGTCGCCGCTCTTGCGCTCAAGACGCACCGGGCGCGCGAGCTTCGGCGGCACAGCGCCAGTCGCCTTCACCGACTCCCCCGCAATCACCGTCGCGGGCGTCAGCGTCAACGAGCCGGCTGTCCCTGCCCGGAGGTCGCGGTGGACCGGGGCTGCGGAAGCGAGCTGAGGGACGAGGGCGCAGAGGAGGATCAGGGCCAGAACCCCCGATCGTCGGCACGCGCCCCCCGACGTGTACCGATCAGTCATGCGGGGAAAGTTAAAGCCCGATCAGAGCCGCCGTTCGCCGAGTTGCCCAATCTTTACCTGCACGTCTCAGAGCCCGACGCCGTCGAGGAGCGCGCCCAGCTCGTCGTTGGTGAGCTCGCGGGTGGTCCCGGCCTTGAGCGTCCCGAGGTCGACCGGTCCGAACCGGGTGCGGGTGAGCTTGCGGACCGGGTGACCGACGTGCTCGAGCAGCCGTCGCACGATCCGGTTGCGGCCCTCGTGGATGACCAGCTCGATGATCGACTTCTCCGCGGCAGCGTCGATCACCCGGGCCCGTCGTACCTCCACGGGGCCGTCGTCGAGGGTGACGCCCTCGAGCAGGTCGGCGAGGGTGCCCTTGGCCAGGCGGCCGGTGACCTCGGCGACGTAGGTCTTCTCGACCTCGAACGACGGGTGCGCCATCCGGTGCGCGAACTCACCGTCGTTGGTGAGCAGCAGCAGGCCCGAGGTGTCGGTGTCGAGCCGCCCGACGTGGAAGAGCCGGAGCGCCGGGTCGGCCGCGAGCCGGTCGGCGACCACGTCGGTGATCGTGCGGCGCCCCTCCGGGTCCGACATCGTCGACACCACGCCCGTCGGCTTGTTGAGGACCAGGTAGACGTGGTCGCTCAGCGGCGGCAACCGCTGTCCCGACACCTTGATGACCGCGACCCGCGGGTCGACCTTGGTGCCGAGCCGGGTGACGACCTCCCCGTCGACCTCGACCTCGCCGTCGAGCATGAGCTCCTCGCACTTGCGCCGCGACGCGACTCCGGACTGCGCGAGCAGCTTCTGCAGACGGACGAGTCCCTCCGCGTCGGTCTCGATCTCGCGGGTCACTCGGTGCCTTCGACGGGATCGGTGTCCGTGTCCGGGGCGGCAGCGGCCTCGGGCTCCCCCGCGACGTCGTCAGGGGCAGGTGCCTCGGGCACATGTGCGGCAGCAGCCAGCTCCTCCTCCATGTCCTCGATCCCCGGGAGGTACGGCGCCAGCTCGGGCAGGTCCTCGAGGGAGACCACACCGATCCGCTCGAGGAAGTACGACGTGGTGCGATAGAGCGTCGCGCCGTGCTCACCGTCGTGGCCGGCCTCCTCCACGAGGCCGCGGTTGACGAGGGTGCGCATGACGCCGTCGACGTTGACGCCGCGGATCGCCGAGACCCGGGCGCGGGAGACGGGCTGCTGGTAGGCGACGACCGCGAGCGTCTCGAGGGCGGCCTGGGTGAGCCGCGCCTGCTGGCCGTCGAGCACGAACGCCTCGACCACTCCTGCGTACTCGTCACGCGTGTAGAAGCGCCAGCCCCCGGCCACGTTGCGCAGCTCGAAGCCGCGACCCTGCTCGTCGTACTCGGCCGCGAGGCCGGTCAGGGCCGCGGTGACCTCACCCTCGGGGTAGCCGACGGCGGACGCGAGCGCGAGGGTGTCGAGCGGCTGGTCGGCGACCATGAGCACCGCCTCGAGAGCGGGTCGCAGCTCGGCCAGGGGGACGGCGAGGACCTCCTCAGTCGTCATCAGTGGTCTCCTCTGGATCGGTGGGGGTCTCGGACTCGCCCTCGGGCAGCACCGGCTGACCGTCGAACTCGTCGGTGATGAGCTCCTCGACGTCGACGTCCTCGCTGCCGGTCCACCGGACCGTGAGCTCGCCGAGGGCGGTGACCTGCTCGAAGGCGACGGCCCCCTCGCGGAAGAGCTCGAGCAGCGACAGGAACCGGGCGACGGTCGTGAGGGTGTCCGGTGAGTCGCCGCACAGCGCGCGGAAGGTCATCGTGCCCGACCGCTGGAGCCGCTCCATGACGATCGCTGCCTGCTCGCGCACGCTGACCGCCGGGGCGTGGATGTGGTGGAGGGTGAGCTCGGCCTCGACCTTCGGCTCGAGCGCCTTCGCGGCCAGGCCGGCGAACTGCTCGAGCCCGATGCCGATGAGGACCTCGGGCAGCAGGTTGGCGAACCGCTCCTCCAGGCCGACGGCACGCGGGTGACGACGCGCCTCGGCGGAGAGCCGGGCGTCGAGCACGCCGGCGATCTGCTTGTAGGCCTTGTACTGCAGCAGTCGCGCGAAGAGCAGGTCGCGCGCCTCGAGCAGCGCGAGGTCCTCCTCGTCCTCGACATCACCCTGGGGCAGCAGCCGGGCCGCCTTGAGGTCGAGCAGGGTCGCCGCGACGAGCAGGAACGACGTGGTCTCCTCCAGGTCGATGGAGTCGTCGTTCGTCAGCTGCTTGGCGTGGGCGATGAACTCGTCGGTGACCTGCGACAGCGCGATCTCGGTGACGTCCAGCTTGTGCTTAGAGATCAGGCTCAGGAGCAGGTCGAAAGGGCCCTCGAAGTTGTCGAGGCGGACCTCGAACGCACTTCGTTCCTCACTTCGACCGGCGACCGTCACCGGTGAATCATTGCTCACGCAGTCGCCTGACCAGCGCGGAGTCCTCCCCGTGAGCCTCGAAGTCGGCCAGCACGAGGCCGAGCGCCTCGCGCACGAGTCGGCCGCGGTCGACCCCGAGGCCGTGCCGACCGCGCAGGTGCAGGCGCACCTGCTCGATCTCCATCAGCTCCTCGGAGGTGACGTAGACCGTCATCTTCTCGTCGTGGCGGATCCGTCCGGAGGGCCGCTTCTCTCCCTGCGTCGCGTCGGACGCATCGGCTGCGTCGGCCGGCGCGTCCGGGACGGCGCGCACCGAAGCCCGCTTCGGCGCCTGCGGTTCGGGCGCCTCGGGGTCGGCGGTGGGGCGGAAGAGGTCGTCGGCGGTCGGCAGGCTCACGCGTCGAGGCACCGGAGCGCCACCTCCTTCGCCAGCTGCCGATAGGCCTCTGCGCCGCTCGACTCCGAGGCGTACGACGTGATCGGCTCGCCCGCCACCGTGGAGTCGCTGAACTTCACCGTGCGGCGGATGACGGTGTGGAAGACCTTGTCCTCCCACGCCTGGACGAGCCGCTCGAGGACCTCGCGCCCGTGCAGCGTGCGGCCGTCGAACATGGTGCCGAGCACGCCGTCGATCTCGAGCTGGGGGTTGAGCCGCTCCTGCACCTTGTCGATGGTGTTCTTGAGCAGCGCGACGCCGCGGAGGGCGAAGTACTCGCACTCGAGCGGCACGATGACGCCGTGCGAGGCCGTCAGCGCGTTGACGGTCAGCAGACCCAGGGACGGCTGACAGTCGATGAGGATGACGTCGTAGTGGGCGATCGCCGGGCCGAGCACCCGCTGGAGGGTCTGCTCGCGGGCGACCTCGTGGACCAGCTGCACCTCGGCGGCGGACAGGTCGATGTTGGAGGGCAGCAGGTCCATGCCGGGCACGCCGGAGGGCACGACGACGTCCTCGATCCGCGTCTCGCGGTCCATGAGGAGGTTGTAGACCGTCATGTCCATCTCGTGCGGGTTGAGCCCGAGACCGACGGAGAGCGAGCCCTGCGGGTCGAAGTCGACGAGCAGGACGCGGCGCCCGAACTCGGCCAGGGCAGCACCGAGGTTGATGGTCGTCGTGGTCTTGCCGACGCCACCCTTCTGGTTGCACATCGAGATGACCCGGGCCGGACCGTGCTCGGTGATCGGCTTCGGGTCGGGCAGGACCGGCATCGGCCGACCCGTGGGGCCGAGCGGGCGGCCGGCGGCGGACGCCTCGATCAGGACCTCGGGATCCGCGGCGGTGCCAGCAGCAGCGGCCGCCCCGGGATCGACCGCAGGCATCTCCGGCCGGGCAAAGGGAAGCAGGTCGGACACCTGGTCCACGTCGTGGGTCCTCTCGGGGATTCTCGCCCGAGGTGGCATGTCAGGAGCGCTGGAACCGGACGGGAATCCACCAAGCATGAAACGTCACCTCGAAGCCGTCACGGGCGGCTTCCCCACCGCCCTGAACTGATCGTGGCTTCCAGTCAACATTGTCGACACGGCGACATTGCGCAGACACGCGGGACCGTCGGCCAGGGCTTACAACCGGCGCATCGACACCGTTCGTACGACGGCCTCGCCCGCCTCGTCCGAGGCGGCCAGGTCGACCTCGGCCTCGATCACCCAGTCGTGGTGCCCCTCGGGGTCGTGGAGGGTCTGGGTGACCGCCCAGGTGCTCGGCCGGCGCTCGACCGCGAGCAGGTCGGGGCCACGTGCGTCGCCGTCGGTCAGGACCCGGTCGTGCTCGTCGTAGTAGTCCCCGATCGCCTGGTCCCACTCGGCGCGACCGAACGTCGGCTCGCTCTCGAGGGCCTCGAGCCCGTCGAGGTCGTCGCGGGCGACCAGGTCGACGCGACGCCACAGCGCGTTGCGGACCATCACGTCGAAGACCCGTCCCTGCTGGCTCAGCGGCCGTGGGGGCGGCGGCGGGGCGTGCTCACGAACCGCTCGCGACGCGTGGTCAGGATCGGTGAGCGCCTCCCACTCGTCCAGCAGCGAGGAGTCGACCTGTCGGATCGTCTCCCCCAGCCACTCGACGAGCAGGTCGAGCTCCTCGGTCCGCAGCGACGCCGGCACGGTCTGGCGCAGCGCGCGGTAGGCATCGGTGAGGTAGCGCAGGACCAGCCCCTCCGACCGGGCGACCTGGTAGCGGCTCACCAGGTCGGTGAACCCCATGCCCTGCTCCCACATCTCCCGGACCACCGACTTCGGCGCGAGCGCGTCCGGCGAGAGCCACGGGTGCCGTTCGCGGTAGGTCTCGTAGAGCGGCTCCAGCAGGTCGGCGAGCGGCTGCGGCCACGTGACGTCCTCGATGAGGGTCATCCGCTCCTCGTACTCGACTCCCTCCGCCTTGAGCGCGGCGATCGCCTCGCCACGCGCGGCGTGCTGCTGGGCGAAGAGCAGCGGCCGCGGCGCCTCGAGCACCGCCTCGACCACGGACACCACGTCGAGGGTGAAGGTCTCGCCGGCCGGGTCGAGCACGTCCAGCACCGCCAGCGCGAAGTGCGACAGCGGCTGGTTGAGCGCGAAGTCCGCGGGCAGCGCCTCGGTGAGAACGTAACGGCGGCCGAACGCGTCGACCTCGTCGAGCCGGGTGAGCACCTCCGACGCGACCAGGCTCCGGGTGAGCCGCAGGGCGCGTTTCGCGAGCCGGAGCTGGCTGCGCCGGTCCTCGTGGTTGTCGGTCAGCAGACGTCGCATGACCGGGAACGCGTCCTCCTCGCGGGAGAGCACGTTGACCAGCATCGCGTTGTCAACCTTCATCTGCGACTTGAGGGGCTCGGGCCGACCCTCGACCAGCTTGTCGAAGGTCTGCTCGGTCCACACGACCGTCCCGGGCGGCGGCTTCTTCAGGGTCGGCTTGCTCGACCGCTTGGCGCGCTGCGCCTCGCTCATGGCGGCATTCTTGGCCTCGGACTTCGCCTTGGCCTTCTCGTTCTCGATGACGTGCTCGGGTGCCTGCACGACGACGTAGCCGGCGGTGTCGAAGCCGGCCCGGCCCGCCCGTCCCGCGATCTGGAGGAACTCGCGGGACTTCAGCACCCGCTGGCGCTGGCCGTCGTACTTGGCGAGCGCGGTGAACAGCACGGTGCGGATCGGCACGTTGATGCCGACACCGAGCGTGTCGGTCCCGCAGATGACCGTCAGCAGACCCGCCTGGGCGAGCTGCTCGACGAGCCGGCGGTAGCGCGGCAGCATCCCGGCGTGGTGGACGCCGATGCCGCGCCGGAGAAGCTGCGAGAGCGTCTTGCCGAAGCCGGCCGCGAACCGCACGTCGGCGAGCCGCTCCGCGATCGCGGCCCGCGCCTCCGCGGAGGCCTCGTGGGTCTTCCGGGCGAGCAGGCCGGTGGCGTGCTCGACGGCGGCAGCCTGGGTGAAGTGCACGACGTAGACGGGCCCCTGGCCGGTCGTCACCAGCTCCTCGAGCGTCTCCTCGGTCGGTGTCAGCGACCACGAAAACGTCAGCGGCACCGGCCGTACGGCGTCGTCGACCACCGCGGTGTCGCGACCGTTGCGCCGGGTGATGTCGGCCGCGAGCTCGGTGACGTCACCGAGCGTGGCCGACATCAACAGGTGCTGGGCCTGGGGCAGCTCGATGAGCGGCACCTGCCAGGCCCAGCCGCGGCCGGGTTCGCCGTAGAAGTGGAACTCATCCATCACCACCAGTCCGACGTCGGCGGCGGACCCTTCGCGCAGCGCGATGTTGGCCAGCACCTCCGCCGTGCAGCAGATGATCGGGGCATCCGCGTTGACGGCGACGTCGCCGGTGAGCATCCCGACGTCGTCGGCGCCGAACACGGCGCAGAGCTCGAAGAACTTCTCGCTCACCAGGGCCTTGATCGGCGCCGTGTAGAAGCTGACCCGGTCGTCGGCCAGCGCTGCCATGTGGGCCGCCAGCGCGACCAGCGACTTCCCCGACCCGGTCGGCGTCGCGAGGACGACGTTGTTGCCGGCGAGGAGCTCGAGCACCGCCTCCTCCTGGTGGGGGTAGAGCTCCAGCCCACGGTCCGCGACGAGCGCCATCAGACGGTCGTAGGCAACCTCGGAGGGGTCACCCATGGCGGGCTCGCGGGTGGGCGGTCGCAAAGACCTCGCGCAGGTTGTCGACCGTGACGAGCGTGTAGACCTGGGTGGTCGTCACCGACGCGTGCCCGAGGAGCTCCTGCACGACGCGCACGTCGGCGCCGCCGTCGAGCAGGTGGGTCGCGAACGAGTGGCGGAGGGTGTGGGGCGACACGTCCTTGGTGACTCCGGCCCGGTCGGCGGCCTTGACCAGGACCGCCCACGCCGACTGCCGCGAGAGCCGACCGCCCCGGGCGTTGAGGAACAGCGCGGGCGTGCCCTTGCCCTCGGCGGAGAGTGCCGGTCGTCCCCTCACGAGGTACGCCGAGACGGCGTCGCGCGCGTAGGAACCGATCGGGACGATGCGCTCCTTGCCGCCCTTGCCGGCCAGCAGGACGGTGTCGTCCTCACCCGCGACGTCCACGTCGTCGACGTCGAGCCCGACCGCCTCGCTGATCCGTGCACCGGTGCCGTAGAGGACCTCCAGCAGCGCGCGGTCGCGCAACGCGAGCGGCGTACCCGGAGCCCCGGCGGCCTCGAGGATCGCCTCGACGTCGCCGAGCGGGAGGGCCTTCGGAAGCCGCTTGGCGGGACTCGGCGGCTTCACGGCGGCCGCCGGGTCGAGCGCCGCGAGGCCGTCGGCGACCGCGAACTTGTGGAAGCCGCGGACCGCGACGACCGTCCGCGCCGCCGACGCGGCACCGAGCGGCGGGTGCACCGCGTCACCCTCCCGGAGCCGCACCAGGAAGTCGGTGACCGTCGTCTCGGTGATCGCGTCGAGGGTGCTCACGGCCAGCTGGTCGAGGAACTCGCGGTAGCGCCGCAGGTCGCGCCGGTACGACGACAAGGTGTTGGCGGCGAGCCCCTTCTCGATGCTCAGGTGGTCGAGGTAGGTCCGGACCGCCCGGTCGATCGGCCCCGGCGGGGTACTCAGGCGAGCGCCTCGTCGAGGGAGACGGCCGCGATCCCGGTCGCCTGGCCGACCGGACCGTTGGTGAGCCGGCCGGCATGGGTGTTGAGGCCGAGCGCCAGGCTGGCGTCGTCGCGGCACGCACGCTGCCAGCCCTTGTCGGCCAGCGCGACGGCGTAGGGCATGGTCGCGTTGGTCAGTGCGTAGGTCGACGTGTTCGGCACCGCGCCGGGCATGTTCGCGACGCAGTAGAAGATCGAGTTGTGGACCGGGAACGTCGGGTCGGCATGGGTGGTCGGCCGGGTGTCCTCGAAGCAGCCGCCCTGGTCGACCGCGATGTCGACGAGCACCGAGCCCGGCTTCATCTGTGCCACCAGGTCGTTGGAGACCAGCTTGGGCGCGGCGGCACCCGGGATGAGGACCGAGCCGATCACGAGGTCGGCCTGCTTGACCTGCTCCTCGATCGCGAGCTTGGACGACGCCAGGCCGTGGACGCGGTTGTTGTAGCGCCAGAAGGACATCCGGAGCTTGTCGAGGTCGGTGTCGAGCAGCGTCACGTCGGCGCCCATGCCGAGCGCGATGTTGGCGGCGTTCTGGCCGGCCACGCCGGCGCCGATGACGACGACCTTGGCGTTGGCGACACCGCCGATGCCGCCGAGCAGGACACCGCTGCCGCCGTTGGCCTTGAGCAGCGAGTGGGCGCCGACCTGCGGGGCCAGGCAGCCCGCGACCTCGGACATCGGGTAGAGCAGCGGCAGGCCCCCGGACGGGAGCTGGACCGTCTCGTAGGCGATCGCGGTCACCTCACGCTGCATCAGCTCCTCGGTCAGCGGCTTGTCCGCGGCGAGGTGCAGGTAGGTGAAGAGCAGCAGGCCGGGACGGAGCCGGTGGTACTCCTCCGCGACCGGCTCCTTGACCTTGAGCACCATCTCCGCGGTGCCCCAGGTGTCGTCCGCCGTCGGGAGGATGGTCGCCCCGGCGGCCACGTACTGGTCGTCGGTGATTCCGGATCCGGCACCGGCGCCGGTCTCGATGACGACCTCGTGCCCGTGGGCGACCAGCTCGTTCACGCCGATGGGCGTGATCGCGACCCGGTACTCGTGGTTCTTGACTTCCTTCGGGATGCCGACTCTCACGTCAGCGACCCTATGTGATTACCCACGCGTAGCGGCATAGGCGAGGGCTGCGATCACCATCGGGCCCTCCTGGACCCGTCCGTCGAGGACCGCGGCGACGAGGTCGTCGACCGGCGCCCAGAACACCTCGAGGTGCGCCTCCTCGTGGTGGGCCACGTAGTCGGTCTCGACGGCGGTGATGCCGCGGGCGACGTAGAGGTGGTGGACCTCGCTGGTGATCCCGACCGAGGGGTACGTCGTGACGAGGTGCTCCCAGTGCGCAGCCTCGAGGGACACCTCCTCGCGCAGCTCGCGACGGGCGGTCTCGACCGGGTCCTCCCCCGGGACGTCGCAGATCCCGGCGGGCAGCTCGACGAACGTGCCACCGCCGGGGTGTCGGTACTGGCGGATGAGGCAGACGTGCTCGACCCCGTCGCGCTCGTCGATGGCGAGCACCATCGCCGCCCCCGGGTGCTCGACGACGAGCCGGCCGAAGGGGGCAGCCTCCTCGTCACCCGGCGGGCGGATGAGGTCGCGCCGCAGGGCGACCACCCAGCCGTCGCGGTGGAGGTCGGTCGAACCGACCACCGGCCACGAGCCGGGGCTGTCCGCGATCGGGTCGGTCACGCCTCGTCGGCGCCGTCGATGGGGATGACCAGCTCCCGCTGGCGCTCGAGCGCCGCACCGATGAGGCCGGCGAAGAGCGGGTGCGGGCGGGTCGGTCGCGAGCGCAGCTCGGGGTGGGCCTGGGTCGCCACGTAGTAGGGGTGGACGTCGCGGGGCAGCTCGACGAACTCCACCAGGTCCAGGTCGGGGTTGAGGCCTGAGAACACCAGGCCGCCCTCCTCGAGCCGGTCGCGGTAGGCGTTGTTGACCTCGTAACGGTGCCGGTGCCGCTCCTCGATCTCCACCGAGCCGTAGACGTCGGCGACGATCGACCCCTCGGCGAGCTTGGCCGGGTAGAGCCCGAGCCGCATCGTGCCGCCGAGATCACCCGACCCGTCGACGATCGTCTTCTGCTCCTCCATCGTGGCGATGACCGGCTCCGGGGTCTCCGGGTCGAACTCTGTCGATCCGGCCTTCTCCAGGCCGAGGACGGTGCGGCTGTACTCGATGACCATGCACTGCAGGCCGAGGCACAGGCCCAGCGTCGGGATCTTGTGGGTGCGCGCGTAGGTGAGCGCGCCGAGCTTGCCCTCCAGGCCGCGGATGCCGAAGCCGCCGGGCACGCAGATCGCGTCGACGTCGTGGAGGTGCTTGGCCGCGCCGGCCGGCGTCTCGCACTCGTCGGAGGGGATCCAGCGCAGGTCGATCCTGGTCTCGTGGGCGAACCCGCCGGCCCGCAGCGCCTCGGCGACCGAGAGATAGGCGTCGTGGAGGTCGACGTACTTGCCGACCAGCGCCACGGTCACCTCCTCCTTCGGGTGGTGCACCCGGCGGAGCAGGTCGTCCCAGTCGGTCCAGTCGACGTCGCGGAACGGCAGGTTGAGCCGTCGTACGACGTAGGCGTCGAGGCCCTCACGGTGCAGCACCTTCGGGATGTCGTAGATCGACGGCGCATCGGCCGCGGTGACCACGGCCTCCTCGTCGACGTCGCACATCAGCGAGATCTTGCGCTTGATGGAGTCCGGCAGCTCGCGGTCGGCTCGGCAGACGACGGCGTCGGGCTGGATGCCGACCTGGCGCAGCGCGGCGACCGAGTGCTGGGTCGGCTTGGTCTTCAGCTCACCGGAGGGCCCGATGTAGGGCACCAGCGACACGTGGAGGAAGAAGCAGTTGTCGCGGCCGATGTCGTGGCGGACCTGGCGCGCAGCCTCGAGGAACGGCAGCGACTCGATGTCGCCGACGGTGCCGCCGACCTCGGTGATGACGATGTCGACCGGGTTCGGGCCGCGGCCCATGGCGAGGATCCGGTCCTTGATCTCGTTGGTGATGTGCGGGATCACCTGGACCGTGTCACCGAGGTACTCGCCCTTGCGCTCCTTGGCGATGACCCGCGAGTAGACCTGCCCCGTCGTCACGTTGGCGATCTGGTCGAGGTCGGTGTCGAGGAAGCGCTCGTAGTGCCCGATGTCGAGGTCGGTCTCGGCGCCGTCGTTGGTGACGAACACCTCGCCGTGCTGGAACGGGTTCATCGTGCCCGGGTCGACGTTGAGGTACGGGTCGAGCTTCTGCATCGTGACGCGCAGACCTCGGCTGCGGAGCAACCGACCGAGGCTCGAGGCCGTGAGTCCCTTCCCGAGCGAGGAGGCGACGCCTCCGGTCACGAACAGGTGCTTCGTCGTTCCACTCGGTGGCGCCATCTTCACGGGATTCGAGCCTATCAGTCAGATCAGTCAGTCCGTGCCATCTGGAGCAACTCGCGGGCATGGGCAAGTGCAGAGTCGGAGCCGGCGAGCCCCGCGAGCATCCGCGACAGCTCCTGCTCGCGGCCCGCGTCGTCGAGCGAGGTGAGGCCGGAGCTGGTGACGGTGCCGTCGGAGGACTTCCGGACGACGACGTGCCGGTCGGCGAACGCGGCGACCTGCGGCAGGTGGGTCACCACGACGACCTGGGCGTGCTGGGCGAGCGCGGCGAGGCGACGGCCGATCTCCACCGCGGCCGCTCCCCCGACGCCGGCGTCGACCTCGTCGAAGACGAACGTGGGGACCGGGTTGGTGTCGGCGAGGCACACCTCGACCGCCAGCATCACCCGCGACAGCTCACCGCCGGACGCGCCCTTGTGGAGCGGGCGCGGCTCGGAGCCGGTGTTGGCGGCCAGCAGCATCTCGACCTCGTCGAGGCCGTGGCTCGTGAACCGCAGCCAGCGGTCGCCGACGAGGAGCGCGTCGGGCTCGGGGTGGGCGGCGTCACTCGGCGCCTCGGTCTCGCGGGCGCGGACCTCGACCGCGATCCGGGCGTGCGGCATCGCGAGCAGG
>NZ_JACEFC010000120.1 GCF_014180715.1 Nocardioides stalactiti
GGCCAGGCCGGCGTCGGGGCCGGCGGCTCGCCCGTGGGCGACCGCGCGGTTCACCTCGACGACCGGACCGGGCGCCGCCTCGGCGAGGACGTCGTAGAGCCGGGCGATGGTGGTCCAGTCGGTCCGGTCCGCGGTGGCCGCGCGCGCGTGCTGCGACGCGATGGCGGCCTGGAGGAAGTAGCGGCCCACCGGGGCACCGCGCGCGGCCAGCGTCTCGGCCCGGGCCAGGGCGGCGAGGCCTCGGCGGATGAGCAGCTCGTCCCACAGCCCGCGGTCCTGGTCGTCGAGCAGGACCGGCCGGCCCTCGGCGTCCAGCCGGGCGGCGCCGCGGGACGCCTGGAGCTCCAGCAGCGCCTGGAGGCCGTGGACCTCCGGCTCGTCGGGCATCAGTCCCGCGAGCATCCGGACCAGCCGGATCGCCTCCTGGGTGAGCTCGGGCCGCATCCAGTCGTCGCCGGTCGTCGCCGTGTAGCCCTCGTTGAAGATCAGGTAGATCACGGCCATCACGTCGTCGAGCCGGGCGACCCGCTCCTCACCGACGGGCAGGTCGAACTCGGCGCGTGCCTCGGCGAGGGTCTTCTTGGCCCGCGAGATCCGCTGACCCATCGCGGACTCGGCTGCCAGGAAGCCGCGGGCGATCTCAGCGGTGGTCAGCCCACCGACCAGCCGCAGCGTGAGGGCGGCCCGCGACTCCGGGGTCAGCTCGGGGTGGCAGGACAAGAAGATCAGCCGGAGGACGTCGTCCTCGATGAAGTCGACCTGCGAGGAGAGGTCGGGCATGCCGTCGTCCTCCCTCAGGCCGTGACCGATCTGCTCGGTCTTGGTGCGCAGGTTCTGGGCGCGCCGGAACGTGTCGACGGCGCGGCGCTTCGCGGTGGTCATCAACCAACCGCCGGGGTTGTCCGGAATGCCGTCGGTCGGCCACTTCTCGAGCGCGCTGACGAGCGCGTCCTGGGCCAGGTCCTCGGCGAGGTCGAGGTCCCGGGTCATCCGGGTGAGCGCACCGACCAGCCGTGCGGACTCGCTGCGCCACGTGGCGACGATCGCCTCGGTCAGCTCGGCCATGCGGCCAGCCTAGGAGGCGAACCTCCTGGCCGGCCGCGTGGCCGCGCCCGTCGTACCGCTCAGGCGTCGGCGGGCTGCGGCGCCTCATCGGAGACCTGGCGCAGCGTGGCGACCATCTCGCACTCGGGCCAGTACGTCGCGTGCAGCTCGGCGAACTCCTGCTGGCCCTTGATCGCCTCCTCGAGGGTGTCGTACTGCAGCAGCGCCCAGCCGCCCACGACCTCCTTCGCCTCGGCGTACGGGCCGTCGACCCGGGTGGTCTCGCCCTTGCGGACGACGAAGTTGACGGCGTCCTCGGTGCCGAACAGCCCGCCACCGTCGAGGAAGTGGCCGGCGCCCGCCTGCTCACCGATGTACTTGTCCATCGCGTCGAACAGCGCCTGCGGCGGCATCCCGCCACCCTCGACCATCCGAACGAATCCCAGGAAACGCGGCATTGCTCTGCTCCTCGTGTCAGGGCCGACCGCTTCTCGGTGGCCTTCTCCCCCGTACGTCGAACGGCATCCTCCCGCTTCGACATCCGTCCCGAAACTATTTTTGCGGTGCGCGCGACGGCTAGCCTCGGTGACATGTCCGACGTCAGGATCACCCACATCGGAGGGCCGACCACCCTCATCGAGATCGACGGCTGGCGGATCCTCACCGACCCGACGTTCGACCCACCGGGGAAGCGCTACTTCTTCGGCTGGGGAACGACGTCGCGCAAGCTCGTCGGCCCCTCGATCGAGGCGTCGGACCTCGGCCGCATCGACGCCGTGCTGGTGAGCCACCACCACCACGGCGACAACCTCGACCCGTCGGCAGAGGCGCTCCTGCCCGGGTGGGGCACGACGGTCACCACGAAGAAGGCAGCCGCTCGACTCGGCGCACACTGTGTGGGGCTCGCCCCGTGGGAGACGACGACACTGACCGCGCCGGGCAAGGTGACGATCACGATCACCGCCACCCCGTGCCGGCACGGACCGGTCGGTAGCGACCCGATCACCGGGCCGGTCATAGGCTTCTCCCTCGCCTGGGTCGGGCAGCAGCACGGCGAGCTCTGGATCACCGGCGACACGGTCCTGTACCCCGCGCTGCGGGAGGTCCCGTCCCGCCTTCGGATCGGCACCCTGGTGCCGCACCTGGGCTCGGTCCGGTTCCGCTACCTCTCCGGCTGGCTCCGCTACACGATGGACGCGCGCGAGGGTGCCGAGCTCATCGACCTGGTGCAGCCCCAGCACGTCGTCCCGGTCCACTACGAGGGCTGGTCGCACTTCCAGCAGGACCGCGACGCCGCCGAGCCGGTCCTCGCGCGGTCGTCGTACGCCGACCGGGTGACCTGGCTCGACCCGGGAGCGAGCACCACGATCCGGGTCTGACCCGCAGGCCCGGCTGCGGACCCGGTCCAGCGGGTCAGTGGGACGCGTAGCGGGCGTTGACCGCGCGCAGCGCCCAGGCCGGCGTGAGGCTGCTGGCGGAGAGCATCGCCCTGGCCTGGCGGCCGACCCCGCGGTGGAGACCGCGGCCCAGGCGTCGGCGGGGCGCGTCGATCGCCTCGAGCACGGCGTCGGCCACGTCGACGGCGGTCAGGCGGACCCCGAGCGAGCGGGTGGTGCCGGTGTCCATGCCCACGACCATGCCGGTGTCGACGAAGAGCGGCCACAGCGCGGTGAGCCGGATGCCCTGGTCTGCCCACTCCAGGTCGAGCGCCTCGGTGAGGCCGCGGACGGCGAACTTGGTCGCCGAGTACGTCGCCAGCTCCGCCTGGCCGTAGATCGCCGACGCGGAGCACAGGTTGACGACCTGCGGGTTCGGCGCGGCCACGAGGTAGGGGTGCGCGGCGTGGCAGCCGTTCAGGACGCCACCGACGTTGATGTCGACCATCAGCCGCTGACGGGCCAGCGGGATCTCCTCGAACCGGCCCGAGGACAGGATGCCCGCGTTGTTGACCAGCACGTCGAGCACACCACCCACCGGCGCCGTGAACTCCGCCAGCCGCTCGCCCCACGCCGTGGCGTCCGTGACGTCGAGCCGTCCCGTGACCAGGCGGCCGTCCGCGACGGCGTCGGCCTGGTCGTCAGCCAGTGTCGCGAGGCCGGCCGTGTCGACGTCGTAGGCGCCCACCCGACAACCGGCGGCGAGGAGCCGCTCCACCGTGGCCCGGCCGATTCCCGCCGCCGCGCCCGTCACCAGCACTGATCTGTCCACGGGGGGACGTTAGCGGGCGCCGCGCACCGCTGACCGCGCCGGTCAGTTCGCCTGCGACACGTCCTCGTCGGCCAGGCGATCCAGCAGGAGCGCCTCGTACTCGTCGAAGAGCAGGTCGAAGTCCTTCTTGGTGACCGGGTTGCGCCACTGCTGGAGGCCGATGAGCAGCGTCATCCCCATGATCGCGAGCTTCTTCGCCTCGCCGCGGGACACCGCCGCCGGCAGCAGGATCTCGGTCAGGGCGTCGAGGCGCCGGTCGTCGACGCGCTTCTGCGCCTCCGCGACCCGCGGGTTCGTGTGGGCCCAGGACCTGATGGCCCCCTCGGCCTCGTGGTGCAGCTGACCGGTCAGCTCCTTGACCAGGTGGATCCGGCCGGCGGCGTCCGGCGACTGGTCGGACAGCCGCACGATCCGGTCGGTCTGGGTCTGCTCCCAGTGGGTGAGGAACTGCTCGACGAAACCGTCGAAGCTGCCGAAGTAGCCGTAGAAGGAGCCGCTGGTGACCTTGAGCTCCTTGCAGATCACCGCGATCTTCAGGCTTCCGGAGCCCCGGGTCCCGAGCAGCCGGAACGCCGCCTCGAAGTAGTCGTCACGCGTCACGAGCAGGCGCATCGCGGACCTCCGTTCCCGTCATCGATCGCAATGTAGCGCGACCTACCTCTCGCCCTCAGAAGGAGCACGGCATCCGCTTGACCGCGTGCATGAAGTGACCGGTCACCATCTCGGGCTCCCCGAGGGACAGGTCCGGGACCCGGGTGAGGACCTCGCGGAACAGCGCGCGCATCTGCAGCCGGGCGACGTGGTTGCCGAGGCAGAAGTGGACACCGCCGCCGCCGAACCCGACGTGCGGGTTGGGGTTGCGGGTGATGTCGAAGGACCACGGGTCGCGGAAGACCGACTCGTCCCGGTTGGCCGAGGAGTAGAACATGACGACCTTGTCGCCGGCGTTGACGTCGACACCGCCGACGACCGCGTCGACCTTCGCCGTACGACGGAAGGTCATCACCGGGGTGCCCCACCGGACGAACTCCTCGATCGCGCCGGGGATGGCCCGGTCGAAGTTCTCGATGAGCAGCTTCTTCTGCTCGGGGTGGTCGAGCAGCGCCTTTATCCCGTGACTCGTCGTGTTGCGGGTCGTGTCGTTGCCGGCGATGGCCAGGAGGCAGAAGTAGGACCTCAGGTCGTCGTCGGTGAGCCGGTGGCCCTCGATCTCCGCGTCGACGAGCGCGGCCATCAGGTCGTCCCCGCCGGGACGCGAACGGCGGTCGTCGATCATCTTCTGCGCGATGTCGTGGAGCGTGGTCATGCCCTCGAACAGGGTCATGAAGGGGTCGCGGTCACCGATGTACTCCGGGTCGTTGTAGCCGACCATCGCGTCCACCGCGTCCACCAGTCGCTGCCGGTCCTCCTCGGGCACGCCGAGCATCCCGGAGATCGTCCACAGCGGGAGCCGCATCGAGACCTGCTCGACGAAGTCACGGGGACCCTCCTCGAGCAGCGTGGTCACGATCGACTCGGCCTGGTGCAGGATCTGCTGCTCGATCTGGCGGATCTGCCGCGGGCTGAACGCGGCGTGGGCGAGACGCCGGGTGATGCCGTGCCGCGGCTCGTCCATGGCGAGGATCGACTGGGTCGCGTCGAGGAACTCCGCGGGGACGTTCTCGAACATCACTCCCCCGAGCTCGGGCGAGGAGGAGAAGACGTCGTGGGCCTTGCTCACGGAGATGACGTCCTCGTGCGCGACCACCGCCCAGTAGCCGGGGTCGTCCGGGTCCGGCATCAGCGATCCGTAGGCAGGCGGCTGCCACGAGACCGGCCGTTCCCGGCGCAGGGTCGCGAACGACGCGTCGCGCTGGCGGGCGGTCTGCGCCCAGAAGGACTCGCTGGACAGCTCGATGTCGTCGTGCACCCGCTGCGTCGGCGTGATCGTCATGACTTTCCCCTTCCGTCTGAATGAAACATAGGTTATGTTATATCTGAAATCCAGCCCAGGCAAGGGGGAACCGATGAACAGCCCAGCACTCGCCCAGCCCACGACCGAGCTCAACCTGACGCTCACGGTCGAGCGCAAGGTCCCGCTCGCCGACGGCGTCATCGAGCTGCAGCTCAAGGCGCGCTCGACCCTCCCGCCGTGGGCCGCCGGGTCGCACGTCGACCTGCTCCTCTCCCCCGACCTCGCGCGCCAGTACTCCCTGTGCGGCGACCCGCAGGACCGCCGCTACCTCAAGGTCGCCGTGCTCCGCGAGAGCGACGGCCGGGGCGGCTCCGCATTCGTGCACGACAGCCTCGAGGAGGGCCAGCAGATCCAGGTCCGCGGCCCCCGCAACCACTTCCCGCTGGTCGACTCCCCGCGCTACCAGTTCATCGCCGGCGGCATCGGGATCACCCCGATCCTCTGCATGATCCGCGAGGCCGAGCGCGCCGGCGCCGACTGGCACCTGCTCTACGGGGGCCGAACCCGCGCCTCGATGGCCTACCTGGACGAGCTGGAGCAGTACGGCGACCGGGTGCAGGTGCACCCGCAGGACACCCACGGCCTCCTCGACCTCGACGCCGTGCTCGGCACCGCCCGCGACGACACGGCCGTCTACTGCTGCGGGCCCGAGCCGCTCCTCGACGCGGTCGAGGGCCGCACGGCGCACTGGCCGACCGGCAGCGTGCACATGGAGCGGTTCGCGCCCAAGGCGATCGGCGAGGACGTCGTCGACACACCCTTCGAGGTCGAGTTCGCCCGGTCCGGCGTCACCGCCGAGGTACCGGCGGGCACCTCCGTCCTCGACGTGGCGACCGACCACGGCCTGTTCGTGCTGCGCTCCTGCAGCGAGGGCGTGTGCGGGACCTGCGAGACGGTGGTGATCGAGGGCGACGCCGAGCACCGCGACTCCGTGCTGACGGACGAGGACCGCAAGGCCGGCTGCTTCATGCCGTGCGTCTCGCGGGCCACCTCCGCCCGCCTGGTCCTGGACCTCTGAGAACGCGATGCCCGACCGCCTCAGTGCCCTCGATGCCGCGTTCCTCCAGGTGGAGGACCGGCAGAACCGGATGCAGCTCGCCGGGATGCTCGTCTTCGACGGCCCTGCGCCGTCGTACGACGACTTCCGCGCGGCCGTCTGCGAGCGGCTGGTCCCGCTCCCCCGGTTCACCCAACGGCTCCGGCAGGCGCCGTTCGGCCTGACCAGGCCGTCCTGGGTGGACGACGACGCGTTCGACCTCGGCTACCACGTCTCGCGCGTCGCGCTGCCCGGGGCCGGCGGCGACGACGAGATCGCGGCGCACATCGACCAGCTGACCTCCGCGCCGCTCGACCTCCAGCGGCCACTATGGGAGGTCGGCCTGGTCGAAGGTGTTGAGGGCGGGTTCGGCGTCTCGCTCAAGGTCCACCACTGCATGGTCGACGGGCTCTCGATCATCGACATCTTCACCGCGCTCCTCGCGCCCGACTCGGCACTCCCGGACGCCCCTCCCGCGCCAAGGACGGCACCGGCTCCGCGGCCCGCTCCGCCGACCTCCCCCGTGAAGCGGCTCCAGGGCGTCGCCGGACTGCTCGGCCAGGCACCGGCGAGCATCCTCAACGGCGGGGACTCCGGCCCGACCCGGCGCACGGCGTACGTGACCGTGCCGCTCGACCACGTGCACGCCGTCCGCCGGGCCCACGGCACGACGGTCAACAACGTCGTGCTGGCCGTCGTCGCCGGCGGCCTGCGCCGCTACCTCGAGCGCCACGACGCCCTCGTCGACAAGCTGCACGCCTTCGTCCCGGTGAACCAGCGCGCCGCCAGCGCCCGCGGCGGGCTCGGCAACCAGATCGGGATGACCTACCCGGCGCTGCCCGTCGGCGAGCCCGACCCGAACGACCGGCTCGCGGCGGTCGTCGCCGAGGTGACCCGCTGTCAGGAGACCCGCCAGGCGGCAGGGACGGGAGCACTGATGACGACGCTCGGGCTCGCCCCCGCGCCGCTCGCCGCGACGCTCAACCGGCTGGTCCAGCTCAAGGGCGGGATGTTCAACCTCACGGTCACCAACGTGCCCGGCCCGCCGGTCGAGGTCCACCTGCTCGGCCGCCCGCTGCGGCTGATCCTCGGGTCGACGCCGCTGACGGCCCAGCACGCGCTCACCGTCGCCGTCCTCAGCTATGCCGGGTCGCTGACCTTCATGGTCACCACCGACCCGCGGCGACTGCCCGACGGCGACCAGATCGCCGACGACCTGCGTGCCGAGCTCGAGACGCTCCGCGACCACCTCACCCTCACCTCCACGGAAGGAAGCGCTCGATGAGCAAGAAGAACCTGGACGGCGTCCGCATCGTCGTCACCGGCGCCGCCCGCGGCATCGGGCTCGCCACCGCGAAGGAGCTGCACGCCCGTGGCGCGACGGTCGTCCTCGGCGACCTCGACGCCGGCCAGGCGAAGGCAGCCGCAGCGACCGTCGGGCCGCGCGCCAGCGGCCATGCCGTCGACGTCGCCGACCACGACTCGTTCGCCCGGTTCCTGGCCGCGGCGCGCGCCGACGGTGATCTCGACGGGCTGGTCAACAACGCCGGCATCATGCCGATCGGCCGGTTCGTCGAGCAGGACCCCGCTGCCTACCGCAAGGCCGTCGAGGTCAACCTGCTCGGCTGCCTGCACGGCATGCACCTGGTCCTTCCGGGCATGCTCGCCCGCGGCCGCGGGCACGTCGTCAACGTCGCCTCCACCGCCGGCAAGGCCCCGATCCCCGGCGGGATGGCCTACTGCGCCACCAAGGCCGCGGTCGTCGCCCTCACCGAGACCGCCCGCGTGGAGCACGCCGGGACCGGCGTCGAGTTCACCTGCGTGATGCCCAACTTCACCAACACCGAGCTGATCGCCGGGACGTCCGCGACCAAGCTCATCCCCGTCGTCGAGCCGGAGGACGTCGCTCGCGCGATCGCCGACACGTTCGTGCACCCGCGCAAGGACGTCTTCGTCCCGCGGATCGTCGGGCCGATCCTGCGGACCCAGCCGCTCCTCGGCCGCGGGATCCGCGACCTCGTGAACCGCCGTCTGGGGGCCTACGACGCGTTCCTGTCCGTCGACCCCGCCGCACGGGCGTCGTACGACGACCGGATCACGGCGCCGAAGGAGGCCTCCCGATGAGCGCGGTCGAGGTGGAGCGGCTCCGCACGACCTTCGCCGGCGGCCGCACCCGCCCGCTGGAGTGGCGCCTGGACCAGCTCCGCCGGGTCGAGGAGATGCTCACCTCGGGCGAGCAGCGGATCGCGGCCGCCCTCGCCGAGGACCTGGGCCGCCCGGCCACCGACAGCTTCCTCGGCGACATCGCGCCGACCCTCGCCGAGGCCCGCTACGCGCGCAAGCACCTGCGCTCCTGGGACCGGCCGCAGCGGGTGCGGGTGCCGCTCTCGCAGCTCCCCGGCCAAGCCTGGTACGACTACGAGCCGCTCGGCGTGGTGCTGGTCATCGGGCCGTGGAACTATCCCGTCTACCTGACGATCGGCCCGCTGGTCGCGGCCATCGCGGCCGGCAACTGCGCGGTCCTCAAGCCCAGCGAGCACGCGCCGGCGACGGCGGCGGTGATCGCCGACCTGGTCGCCGAGCACCTCGACCGCGACGCGTTCGCCGTCGTCCAGGGCGGGCCCGAGGTGACGCAGGACGTCCTCGTCCAGGGCATGGACCACGCGTTCTTCACCGGTGGTCCCGAGATCGGCAAGGCGATCATGCGGGCCGCGGCCGAGCACCTCACCCCGGTCACCCTCGAGCTCGGTGGGAAGTGCCCGGCGTACGTCGCGGCCGACGCCGACCTCGACGTCACCGCGCGCCGGATCGCCTGGACCAAGCTCCTCAACTCCGGCCAGACCTGCATCGCGCCCGACTACCTGATGGTCGACGTCCGGGTGCGCGACGCGTTCCTGCCCAAGCTGACGAAGGCCTTCACGGACCTGAGTCCGGGCGGCGACGGGGGGAGGTCGCTCCCCATCGTGTCGACCCGGCACGCCGAGCGGCTCGCGGGCCTGCTCACCGACCACGGCGGCACGGTCGTCCTCGGCGGAGGGTCGAGCCCGGCGGATCGCGCGGTCGACCTGACCATCGTCTCCGAGCCTCGGCACGACGCGGCGATCATGCAGGAGGAGATCTTCGGACCGCTCCTCCCCGTGGTGACGGTCCACTCCGCAGGCGACGCGATCGACAAGGTGCGCAGCGGCCCGAAGCCGCTGGCGGCCTACGTCTTCACCGAGTCCAGCGAGGTCGAGGACACCTTCCGGCGCGAGGTCGCCGCCGGAGCGATCGTCGCCAACCACGCAGCCATGCACGTGCTCGTCCCGTCGCTGCCCTTCGGCGGCGTCGGCAACAGCGGGATGGGGTCCTACCACGGCAAGTTCGGGTTCGAGACGTTCAGCCACCGCAAGGCCCACCTGCGCCGGCCCAGCAAGCCCGACCTGCGGGTCGTCTACCCGCCGTACAGCAAGGTCACCGAGCGGCTCCTGCGCCTCATCTTCTGAACCAACCCGACCACGGCCCAGCACCGCGAGACACGATGACCCTTCAGCACGAGAGAGAGGCCCACACATGAGGATCGGCATGATCGTCGACTACTCCGGCGGGTTCACCGAGACCGCCGCCGCCATCGGTGACTTCGAGGCCGCCGGCCTCGAGCTGATCGCCGTCGCGGAGGCGTACTCCTTCGACGCCGTGAGCGCGCTCGGCTACCTCGCGGCGCGCACCGAGAAGATGGAGCTGGCCTCTGCCATCCTCCAGGTCTACTCCCGCACGCCCGCCCTGATGGCGATGACCGCAGCCGGGCTCGACCACGTCTCCGGCGGCCGGTTCACCCTCGGCATCGGCGCGTCGGGCCCCCAGGTCGTCGAGGGCTTCCACGGGCTTCCGTACGACGCCCCGATCGGCCGGGTCCGCGAGACGATCGAGATCTGCCGCAAGGTGTGGGCCCGCGAGGTCCTCGTCCACGAGGGCAAGAACTACACGGTCCCGCTGCCGCCCGACCAGGGCACCGGGCTCGGCAAGCCGCTCAAGCTCATCAACCACCCGGTCCGCAGCCGGATCCCGGTCTCGGTCGCCGGCCTCGGGCCGACGACGGTCGCGCTCATCGCCGAGCACGCCGAGTCGTGGCAGCCGTTGTTCTTCCACCCCGGCCGGGCCGCGGACGTTTGGGGCGAGCCGCTCGCCAAGGGCCTGGCCAAGCGCGACCCCGAGCTCGGGCCGCTCGACATCATGCTCCAGGTGCCGTTCTTCCTGGGCGAGCCGGACGAGGCCGCCGTCCAGCGGGTCCGCGACATGCTCGCGCTCTACGTCGGCGGGATGGGCGCGAAGGACAAGAACTTCTACAACCAGCTCGCGTGCCGCTACGGCTTCGAGGAGGAGGCTGCCGAGATCCAGCGGCTCTACCTCGGCGGCCAGAAGGCGGAGGCCGCCGCCGCGGTCCCGCAGGACCTCGTCGACGGGATCTCGTTGATGGGCACGGCCGAGGCGATCTCGGCCAAGATCGACGCGTTCGAGGCGGCCGGCGTCACGACGTTCCTGCTGGTGCCGATGGTCGGCGACACCGCCACCCAGGTCGAGCACGTGCGGGCGCTCGCCGCGATCGAGGCGGTCCGGCGCGCCCGCTGACGCCGAATCCGGACCTACCTGGGTCGAATCCGGACCTACCTGGGATCACAGCACCTGGTCGCCGTACATCTCTCCGAGCGGGTCGGCGATCAGCTCGATGCGCGCCCCGTCGGGGTCGGTGAAGTAGACCGAGACCTCGCTGTGGATCACGTGGTCGACCCCCGCCTCCACGAGGCGGGCGACGATCTCGTCCCACAGAGAGGGCTCGACGGAGATCGCCATGTGGTGGAGACCGCCGAGGACCTCGGCGTAGGGACCGACGTCGAGGCCCGGGAAGTCGAAGAACGCCAGCAGGTTCTGGTTGCCGATGTCGAAGAAGAAGTGCGAGGACCCCGGATAGTCGCGGTTCTCGATGAGCTCGGTCAGCGGGAAGCCCAGCAGGTCCTGGTAGAAGCGGATGGTCTGCTCGACGTCGCTGCTGATGAGCGCCGTGTGGTGCAGCCCGCGCGCGGTCGACGCCGGCCGCTCGCCCCTCGGACGGAGGTACGACGCGCGCAGGCGTTCCCGCTCGGCCGCAAAGGCCGCCAGCTGCTCGGGTCCGTTGACAGGCTCGTCGCTCATGGTGCTGACGCTACCCGCCACTCGTCCGCCAGCACCCGCACACGCGAGTGATCGTCGGCGGGCAACTGACCGTCGCACATGCGTCCGACCGCCCAGATTGACGCACGGGAGCAGGCGCAGCGCAGTTGCACCGCTAGGAGCAACCCACAGGCGCCGCTTTGCGACGGACTCCGACACTGTTCATTTAGCCGAGATGTGTGGCGACCGTCGTGCATTCCGCCTTGTGATGCAGCGGCCGCCGATCGGGCCGCCTCGTAAAATTGGATTGTCCGAAAGCGGGACCGAGTTGAGAGGTAGGTAGGCGCCGATCGTGAACCTGCTCGACCGTATCGACCAACGTCTAAACGACACCCGATACCGCCTGCAGCAATCCGACTTCGAGGATTGCGCTGCCGCGCTCATAGGGAACGACTACCCCGGTCTTGTTCCCGTGACAGGCGGAACCGACCACGGACTTGACGCAGAGCTCGTCAAACCGAACGGCCAGGTCCTCGGCCTCGTCATCACCTCATCCCGCACCTGGGAAGGAGCCAAGAAGAGCCTCCGCGGGAGCCTGAAGTCGGCCCGAGACCACAAGAGGCGCGTCGATCAAGTCGTCGTCGCGAACCTCGCCGAGGTCAACCGACAAAAGCGCATCAAGCTGGGCGCCATCGCCAAGGAGTTCAAGTGCGAACTTATCCAGGTCTACGACCGCTCCTGGTTCGCCAACGCGTTCCGCGACGACCCCGACTGGCGCCGCAAGATTCTACACATCGAAGGCGGCGCGTTCAGCCTCTCCCGTTCACCCCGCGGAGCGCGCCCGGACGAGCACCAACTCCCCACCCTCGGCCGCGACGAACTACTTGACCGAGCCGCGAACTCCGACCAGGACCTCATCCTCTGGGGAGTCCCCGGGGCCGGCAAGAGCCACTTTGCCGGAAGGCTGCCCGGGGCACTGTTCCTCGAACGGAACACCGCACCTGAACGGCTGCTCGACGACCTCCTCGCTACCAAGCCGGAGTTCGTCGTTGTGGACGACGCCGGCGGCCGAACCGACGACATCGAGCACCTCCTGCACGCTCGGCGCGCGGAAAAGCTCAAGTTCCGCGTCGCAGTCACCTGCTGGCCCCACGAGAAGGAAGCCAGCGCAGACCACCTCCCGGATGCACTCGTCCTCGAGGTGGACCTCCTCACCGTCGAGGAAATCGGAACCCTCCTTCGCGAGCGCGGCATCACCCGCACCTCGGTCATTGCTCACCTGCTCCAGCAAGCTCAAGGGCGTCCCGCATGGGCGCTCAACCTCGCAGACCTTCTCGTTCAGCAAGGCGCCTGGCAAGCCGTCTGGACCGGGCAAGCGCTAAGGGACCAGATCCGGGCGTTCCTTCGCCGGTCCAAAGCACCGGCCGAAGCCATCCAACTGCTAGCAGCCATCGCGCTCGTCAACGACGCCAACGAGGACCAAACCCGAACCATCGCGAAGCTATTGGGTCTGCTGCACGAACTGGTGACAGTTGGGGTTAGGCCGCCTGGGTGGCGGTTGGGGCCATGATCAACTCGTATTCGATCGGGGTCAAACGTCCGAGACCAGCTTGCCGTCGACGGCGGTGATAG
>NZ_JACEFC010000121.1 GCF_014180715.1 Nocardioides stalactiti
GTGCCCGGCCGCCGGCACACGCGGGCGGAGGTGCGAGACTGACCGCCATGACGAGGCGTACCCGGGTCGCGGCAGCGGCCGTCCTGGGGGTCCTCGCCCTCGGCGGTTGCGGGAGTGCGTCGGAGCCGAGCCCGCCGACCGGGATCGACGACCTGGTCATCCCGAGCCCCTCCCTCGAGGCGGGCGACTTCGTGGCCGGGATCGACAACCCGTGGCTTCCCTACGCGGTCGGCGCGCAGTGGACCTACCAGGTCACCGAGGGGGCGGAGCGGACCACGTTGACCGTCACGGTGCTGCCCGAGACCCGCACGATCCAGGGCGTCACCGCGACGGTCGTCGAGGAGGTCCTCCGCGACCCCGCCTCGGGCGAGGTGCTCGCGCAGACCCGCGCGGCGTACGCCCAGGACGACGACGGCAACGTGTGGGCGCTGGGCGCGGAGACGACGACGTACGACGACGGCCGCCCGCGCGCCGAGGAGTCGTGGGAGGCCGGCCGGCAGGGTGCCGAGGCCGGGCTCGCGATGGCCGCCGAGCCGCGGGTCGGTGACGGCTACGGCCGTTCCTACCGACTCGGTGAGGCTGCGGAGCGGTCGCTGGTCGTCGACACCGACGGCTCCGCCTCGGTCCCGTACGGGGACCTCCTCGACCTCGTCGAGACCGAGGACCAGTCGGCCGCCGAGCCGGGGGTGCTCGTCCGGCGCTCGTACGCGCTCGAGCTCGGCCTGGTGCGCGCGCTGACGACCAGCGGGGGCGACACCCTCGTCGAGCTCGTCAGCTACACCCCGCCCGCCTGATCAGGCGTCGGGCGGCCGGACGACGGTGTGCTCGCTGGCCGGCGGGGGCGCCCAGCCCTGCTGGGGCTCCTGCGGGACGGCGGGCTGCTGCGGCTGCGCGGGGATCCACTGCTGCGAGGCGGGGTCCCACTGCCACCCGTCCTGGATGATCGGCTGCTCGGCCGCCGGCGCCTGCGCGCCCTGGTTCCACTGCTGCTGGAAGGCGTCGGGGGCGCCCAGTCCGGGCACGGTCGCGGTGGCGCCACCGGTCGGGATGCCGGACCCGGGGACCGGCTCGCTCGCACGGCCGAAGAGGACCGGGTAGAGGACGCCCGCGCCGGCGGCGCCGATGAGCGGGGCGACGATGAAGAGCCAGAGGTCGATGATCGCGTCGCCGCCGGACTCGAACGCGACGCCGATCGAGCGGGCCGGGTTGACCGACGTACCGGTCGCGGCGATGCCGACGAAGTGGATCGCGGCCAGTGTCAGCCCGATGACGAGCGGGGCGAACGCGGCGGTGTCGTTGCGCTCGTCGGTCACGGCCAGGATGACGAGCAGGAAGATGAAGGTGAGCACGATCTCGACGAGCAGCGCCCCGCCGATCTCGACGCCGCCGTTGTCGCCGAAGCCGTTGCTCCCCAGCGGGTCGCCGAAGCTCCACACGTCACCCGCGAGGGCGATGATCGCGAGCAGGAAGCCGCCGACGAGCGCGCCGCCGGTCTGTGCTGCGGAGTAGAGGCCGACGTCCTTCCAGGACAGCCGGCCGGCCAGGGCGGCGCCGACCGAGACGGCCGGGTTGAAGTGTCCGCCGGAGATCCGGCCGAACGCGTAGGCCATCATCACGATCGCGAGGCCGAAGCTCAGGCCGACCGAGACGATGTTGCCGCGGCCGAGGACCACGGAGCCGCAGCCGATGAGGACGAGCACGGCGGTGCCGATCGCCTCGGCGGCCAGCTTCTGGACGAGGGTCGGCGGGACTGCTTCGGCGGGTGCCATCTGCGCTGTCGTCTGATCGGTCATGGACCTGAGCCTTGCCGCTCCACAGCCGGGATGCAAGGCTGACGCGGGCCGCGCGCGAGGGCCTTGCCCGCGTCCGATATCTTGACGTCAAGAAACCCATTCGTCTCAGGAGTGCCGCCGAAACATGTCGAGCATCATCTACACCCACACCGACGAGGCGCCGCTGCTGGCGACGTACTCCTTCCTCCCGATCGTCGAGGCGTACGCCGCCAAGGCCGGCGTCACCCTCGAGACGCGCGACATCTCGGTCGCGGCGCGGATCCTGGCGCAGTTCGGCCTGGCCGACGACGCGCTGACCGAGCTCGGCGAGCTGGCCAAGACGCCCGAGGCCAACATCGTCAAGCTCCCCAACGTCTCCGCCTCGGTGTCGCAGCTCAAGGCCGCGATCAAGGAGCTCCAGGACAAGGGCTTCGACATCCCGAACTACCCGGAGTCGCCCGACAACGACGCCGAGCGGGAGGCGCGCGCCAAGTACGACAAGATCAAGGGCTCCGCGGTCAACCCGGTCCTGCGCGAGGGCAACTCCGACCGCCGGGCGCCGGCGTCGGTGAAGAACTACGCCAAGACGCACCCCCACCGGAACAAGCCGTTCGCCGACGGGTCGAAGACCACCGTCGCGACGATGTCCGACCACGACTTCGCGAGCAACGAGAAGTCGGTGACGGTCCCGGCGGACGACACGCTCTCGATCGTCCTCGAGACCGCCGACGGCACGACCGTGCTCAAGGACGGCCTCGCGGTCCTCGCCGGCGAGATCGTGGACGCGACCCGGATGGACGTCGCCGCCCTCAACGCCTTCCTCGCGCAGACGATCGAGCAGGCCAAGGCCGACGACGTCCTCTACTCGGTGCACCTCAAGGCCACGATGATGAAGGTCTCCGACCCGATCATCTTCGGCCACGTCGTGCGGGTCTTCTTCGCCGACGTCTTCGAGAAGTACGGCGCCGACCTGGCCGCCGCCGAGCTCTCGCCGAACGACGGCCTCGGCGGGATCCTCGCCGGTCTCGACGCGCTCCCCAACGGCGCGGAGATCAAGGCCGCCTTCGAGGCGGGCCTCGCGAACGGTCCGCGCCTGTCCTACGTCAACTCCGACAAGGGCATCACCAACCTGCACGTCCCCTCCGACGTCATCATCGACGCCTCGATGCCGGCGATGATCCGCAACGGCGGCAAGCTCTGGGGCGTCGACGGCGGCGAGGACGACACCCTGGCGGTCATCCCGGACTCGTCCTACGCGGGCGTCTTCCAGGCCGTCATCGACGACGTGAAGGCCCACGGCGCGCTCGACCCGGCCACGATCGGCACCGTCCCCAACGTCGGTCTGATGGCTCAGGCGGCCGAGGAGTACGGCTCGCACGACAAGACCTTCGAGATTCCTGCCGCGGGCACCGTCAAGGTCGTCAACAGCGCCGGCGAGACCCTGCTCGAGCACGAGGTCGGCGCGGGTGACATCTGGCGCGCCTGCCAGACCAAGGACATCCCCGTCCAGGACTGGGTCAAGCTCGCCGTCAGCCGCGCCCGCGCGACGGGTTCGCCGGCGGTGTTCTGGCTCAACGAGGCGCGTGCGCACGACCGCGAGATCATCGCGAAGGTCAACGCCTACCTGCCCGACCACGACACCGACGGCCTCGACATCCGGATCATGCCGCCGGCCGAGGCCGCGGCGTTCTCGGTGGAGCGGATGCGCAAGGGCGAGGACACGATCTCGGTGACCGGCAACGTGCTGCGTGACTACAACACCGACCTGTTCCCGATCCTCGAGCTCGGCACCTCGGCCAAGATGCTCTCGGTCGTCCCGCTCATCGCGGGTGGCGGCCTCTTCGAGACCGGTGCCGGCGGTTCGGCCCCCAAGCACGTGCAGCAGCTCGTCGAGGAGAACTACCTTCGCTGGGACAGCCTCGGTGAGTTCTTCGCGCTGGTCCCGGCGTTCGAGAAGTACGCCGAGCAGGCCGGCGTCCCCGGCGCCCAGGTCCTCGCCGACACGCTCGACCGGGCGACCGGCACGTTCCTCAACGAGGACCGCTCGCCGGGCCGCAAGCTCGGGACGACCGACAACCGCGGCTCGCACTTCTACCTGGCGCTGTACTGGGCCGAGGAGCTCGCGGCACAGACCGCGGACGCCGACCTGGCGGCCGCGTTCGCGCCGCTGGCCAAGACCCTGCGGGAGAACGAGTCGGTCATCGCCGAGGAGCTGATCGCGGTCCAGGGCAGCCCGGCCGACATCGGCGGCTACTACGCGCCCGACCCGGAGAAGACCTCCGCGGTCATGCGGCCGAGCACGACGCTCAACGAGGCGCTCGCCGCTCTCTGACGAGAACCTGTGTCCTCACGTCACAGATAACGCTACCGTGTGACCGCGCTCACAGAGCGCGGTCACATGGGGGTGCCCGATGAAGGTTCGTACTCTGGCCGGCGCGGCCGTCGCCGCTGTCTCCGTCGTCGCGGCCCGCGACCTGACCCAGAAGCAGCACGCGATCAGGCGCAACTTCCCGGTCGTCGGCAACCTGCGCTACCTGCTCGAGAAGATCGGGCCGGAGCTGCGGCAGTACATCGTGACCAGCAACGAGGAGGAGCGGCCGTTCAGCCGCGACGAACGTCGCTGGATCTATGCCTCCGCCAAGGGGCAGAACAACTACTTCGGCTTCGGGACCGACATCGACGTCGAGCACCTCCAGGGCGCCACCTACATCAAGCACCGCACGTTCGCGGAGTCGCAGCCGCCGCCGGTCGACCCGCTGGCGACGCTGCCGTCGGTCAAGGTGCTCGGTGGACCGCGCGGTCGGGCGAAGGCGTTCCGGCCCGCGTCGGTCGTCAACATCTCCGCGATGAGCTTCGGGTCGCTCTCCGGCGCGGCGATCACCGCGCTCAACAAGGGCGCCGCCAAGGCGGGTGCGCTGCACAACACGGGGGAGGGCGGCATCTCGCCGTACCACCTCAACGGGGCCGACCTCGTCCTCCAGCTCGGGACGGCGTACTTCGGCTGCCGCAACGAGGACGGCACGTTCGACCTCGAGCGGCTCAAGGACACCGTGGCGGCCCACCCGGTGCGCGCGATCGAGATCAAGCTGAGCCAGGGCGCCAAGCCCGGCCTCGGCGGCATGCTGCCGGCCGCCAAGATCACCGAGGAGATCGCCGCGATCCGCGGCATCCCGCTCGGCAAGGACTGCGTCAGCCCCAGCCGGCACACCGCCTTCCACGACGTCGACTCGATGCTCGACTTCGTCGAGCTCCTCGCGACCGAGACCGGCGTGCCCGTCGGCATCAAGTCGGCCATCGGGGAGTCGAACTTCTGGCTCCGGCTCGCCGAGCTGATGGAGCGTCGCGACCGCGGCGTCGACTTCGTGACCGTCGACGGCGGTGAAGGTGGCACCGGCGCCGCGCCGCTCATCTTCACCGACGCGGTCTCGCTGCCGTTCCGGATGGGCTTCTCGCGGGTGTACGGCGCCTTCGCGGAGCGCGGCATCACCGACGACCTGACCTTCATCGGCTCGGCCAAGGTCGGCCTTCCCGAGAACGCGATCGTCGCGTTCGCCCTGGGCGCCGACATGCTCAACGTCGCGCGCGAGGCGATGCTCTCGATCGGCTGCATCCAGTCGCAGAAGTGCCACACCGACGAGTGCCCGACCGGTGTCGCGACCCAGAACTCCTGGCTGGTCCGCGGCCTCGACCCGGTCTCCAAGGCAGATCGGTGCGCGGCGTACCTCATCCAGCTCCGCAAGGAGCTGATCCGCGTCAGCGGCGCCGTCGGCGTCGCCCACCCGTCCATGGTGACGCCGCACGACGTCGAGATCCTCAACGGCGACTACGAGAGCCGCACCCTCACCGGCATGTACGGCTACAAGGACCACTGGGGCGTCCCCGGCGCCCAGCCGCTGCTCGCCGACGGTGAGCGCTGACGGCGATCAGCGCTGAGCGATCGCCACGATCGCGTCGGTCAGCTCGTCGGGTGCGTCCAGCGCCAGCAGGGTCCGGGCGCCGGGCACCTCGATCAGGTCGGCGTCGGCGAACGCCCCGTGCAGGCGCCGGCCGAGGGAGGGTCGGAACGCCCGGTCGGCCTGGCCCCAGATGACGGTGACGGGCAGCTTCACCTCGGCCATCCGCTGGGTCACCTCCAGCAGCTCGGCGGGCCGGATCGCCCGCAGCAGCCGGATCGTGTCGCGTCGGATGCCGGCGTCGGTGCGGGCCGGCTCGATCCAGGTGCGGGTCAGGTCGGCGGGCAGGTTCTTGGCGAGCAGCCCGAACCCGAGCCACGACTGCCNGCCACGACTGCCGCAGCGGCCGGAGCCGCATCTGGCCGGCCAGCACCTTGGCGCGGGTCTCGTTCCGCAGCAGCGGGAAGAGGAGCGTGAACGGGAACGGCGGGAACTGGTCGAAAGCGTCGCAGTTCGCGAGCACGACCCGGGCGACGCGGGAGGCGTCGGTGGGGGACGCTGGATCGATGACGTACTGGCAGAGCGCGCCGCCGGTGTCGTTGCCGACCAGGGTCACGTCGGTGAGCTCCAGGCCCTCGAGGAGGTCGACGATCAGCCGCGCGATGCCGCGGGGGGACTGGTCGGCCCCGTCGCCGAGGGCGATCCGGTGCGAGCCGAGCGGCCAGTCGGGCGCGTAGGAGCGGATGCCGCGCGCAGCGAGCCTCTCGGCCACCGGCGTCCAGAGGGCGCCGTCGGTGAGGACGGGGTGGACGAACACGACCGGGGGCTCGGTCGAGTCGGCCGGGCCGAAGGCGCGATAGCGGACGGTGCCGGTGCGGAGCTGGATCTCGGGCATGGCTCGACCGTAGGCAGCCGGCGCGTCCGCGCGCATCCGACCACGGGAGGGCATCGGGGGAATGACGAGCGGGCCGCTGCGGTTAGGTGATCACGTGACCTCCGCCGCGACCCTCGAGCAGCCCGCCGTCGCGACGGCGCGGCCGGCGCTCGCGATCCTCGCCCTCGCGGTGGGTGGGTTCACGATCGGCACCACCGAGTTCATGACGATGGGCGTGCTGCCGGAGATCGCGGACGGCGTCGACGTGTCCGTGCCGACCGCTGGACACATCATCTCGGCCTACGCGCTCGGCGTGGTGGTCGGCGTGCCGATCCTCGCCTTCTTCGGTGCTGCACTGCCCCGGCGGGCGATGCTCGTCGGACTGATGGTGGCCTACGGCGCCTTCAATCTCCTCAGCGCTGTCGCGCCGGGCTTCCACGTGCTCACCACCGCGCGGTTCCTCGACGGGCTGCCGCACGGGGCCTACTTCGGTGTTGCCAGCCTGGTCGCCGCGAGCCTGGTCGCGCCCGCACGCCGCGGCCGAGCGGTGGCGAGCGTGATGCTCGGACTCTCCGTCGCCAACGTGGTCGGCGTGCCGCTGGCGACCTTCCTGGGCCAGCAGGTCGGCTGGCGAGCGACGTACCTGCTCGCCGCCGTGCTCGCGCTGCTGACCGCGGCGCTGGTGCTGGCCGCCGTACCGTCCGTGCCCGGCGACGCGGAGACCAGCGGCCGCAAGGAGGCGCGGGAGTTCTTCGGCAGCCGGCAGGTCTGGCTCACCATGGCCGCGGGCGCGATCGGGTTCGGCGGCATGTTCGCCGTCTACTCCTACATCGCCAAGACCGTCACCGTCGTCGGTGGTCTGGAGCGCGGCACGGTGCCGGTCTTCGTGCTGGCGCTGGGCCTCGGCATGGTCGTCGGGACCTGGGTCGCCGGCGAGCTCGCCGCCTGGTCGGTCTTCCGCAGCCTGCTGCTGTCGTCCGGCTTCGGTGTGCTGGTCCTGCTCGCGTACTTCGTGGCGGCCCCGGGCGGCTGGACGCTGCTGCCCGTGGCGTTCCTCGTCACCGCCACGGGCTCGGTGCTCGTCGTCAACCTCCAGCTGCGGCTCATGGACGTCGCCGGCGGTGCCGTCACCCTCGGCGCCGCGATGAACCACGCCGCCCTCAACATCGCCAACGCGCTGGGCGCCTGGCTGGGTGGCCTGGTCATCGCCGCCGGCTGGGGCTACCGCGCGCCCGCCGTCCTGGGCGCCGGCCTCAGCGCCCTGGGCGTCGCGATCCTGCTCTGGTCGGCGCTCGCGCACCGACGCGCGCGTCCGGCGGTGGATACCGGATACGCGGACCGACCTGAGTCCTGAAACAATCGTCCCCATGTCCGCGACGACCGAGCAAGAGCCGCTGACGGAGGTCCAGCAGCCGGCCGCACCCGAGAGCGGCGCGCGCCCGCGCGTGCTCTCCGGCATCCAGCCGACCGCGGACTCCTTCCACTTCGGCAACTACCTCGGTGCGCTGCGGCAGTGGGTCGACCTCCAGCACGACCACCAGCCGTTCTTCTTCATCGCCGACCTGCACGCGATCACCGTCGAGCAGGATCCGAAGGTGCTGCGCGAGCGCACCCTGCGGGCCGCGGCGCAGCTGATCGCGATGGGCGTCGACCCCGCGCGGTCGGCGATCTTCGTGCAGAGCCAGATCCCCGAGCACGCCCAGCTCGGCTGGGTGCTCAACTGCCTGACCGGCTTCGGTGAGGCGCGCCGGATGACGCAGTTCAAGGACAAGTCGGCCAAGCAGGGGGAGGGTGCGGCGTCGGTCGGCCTGTTCACCTACCCGATCCTCCAGGCGGCCGACATCCTGCTCTACCGCCCGCACTTCGTCCCGGTCGGTGAGGACCAGCGCCAGCACCTCGAGCTGACCCGTGACCTCGCCCAGCGGTTCAACAGCCGCTACAAGAAGACGTTCCGGCTGCCCGAGCCCTACATCCTCAAGGCCACCGCCAAGATCGCGGACCTCCAGGAGCCGACGGCGAAGATGTCGAAGTCGGCGTCCTCGCCCAACGGGATCATCGAGATGCTCGACGACCCCAAGGTCAGCGCGAAGAAGATCCGCTCCGCGGTGACCGACTCCGGCTCGGAGATCCGTTTCGACCAGGAGGACAAGCCGGGCGTCAGCAACCTGCTCACCATCTACTCGGCGCTGAGCGGGGAACCGATCTCGGCGCTGGAGGAGCAGTACGTCGGCAAGGGCTACGGCGCGCTCAAGGGTGACCTGGCCGACCTCGTCGTCACCTTCGTGACCCCGTTCCGCGAGCGCACCCTCGAGCTGCTCGACGACCAGGCCTACCTCCAGACGGTGCTGCGGCAGGGCGCTGAGACAGCCGGCGAGGTGGCCCGGGCGACGCTGCGCGACGTCTATCAGCGGGTCGGGTTCGTAGCGCCGTTCCAGGCGCCGGGGGCCTGACCGCGTGCCGACCATCGGCGTCGCCATCGCGATCCCGGAGCCGTGGGCCACGGCGCTGCAGGACTATCGGACGGCCATCGGCGACCCGACGGCCGACGGCGTGCCGAGCCACATCACGCTGATCCCGCCGATCGACGTCGACGACGCGCTGCTCCCGGAGATCGAGGAGCACCTCGCGGGAGCGGTCCACGGGATCGAGCCGTTCCGCGTCCACCTGCGCGGCACCGGCACCTTCCGCCCGGTGTCGCCGGTCGTGTTCATCGGGCTGGTCGAGGGGATCGCCCAGACCGAGATCCTCGCCGACGTCGTACGACGCGGGCCGCTGGGCGTGGACCTCGGCTTCCCGTTCCACCCGCACGTGACGGTGGCCCACCACCTCCCCGACGAGGACCTGGACCAGGCGTTCCACGACCTGCGGGGCTTCGAGTGCGACTTCGACGTGGCAGGCTTCCACCTGTACGTCCACGACGGCGACGCCTGGCAGACGGCGCGCGTCTACGAACTCTCGGGGTGAGTGATGCCGAAGCTGGTCGACCGGGTCAAGGCCCGGCTCGCAAGGGCGCGTGAGCGCCGTCCGCTGCTCGACCAGGCGGTGCGCACTGTCGAGCACTACGGACAGGTCAAGGGCAGCATCCAGGCCGGGGCCGTCACCTACTTCGGCTTCATCTCCTTCTTCCCGATCCTGGCCCTCGCCTTCGCGGTCGTCGGGTTCGTGGCGCGCGGCTACCCCGACGCCGAGGACGACCTGGTCAGCGCGATCGACTCGTTGCTGCCCGGGCTGGTCGGCGGCGGCGACGGGCAGATCTCGCTCGACGACATCCGCCGGTCGGCGCCGGGCATTCTGTCGATCGGTCTCGTCGTCGTGCTCTACTCCGGGCTCGGGTGGCTCTCCAGCCTGCGGGACGCGCTCATCGTGATGTTCGAGCTCGACCCGGCCGAGCAGCCGAGCTTCGTGCTCGGCAAGGTGCGCGACCTGCTCGCGCTCGCGTTCCTCGGCCTGATCCTGATGCTGAGCGTCGGCATCTCGGGCGTGGTCCGCGGGCTCTCGGAGGACATCCTCGACCTGGTCGGACTGGGCGCCGACCTCGGGTGGGTGCTCGGCATCGTCGCGGTCGTCGTCGGGCTGGCCGCCAACGCGCTGCTCTTCGCGGCGCTGTTCCGGGTGCTCGCCGACCCCGACCTGCCACGCCGGGCGTTGTGGTCGGGCGCCGTCGTCGGCGCGGTCGCGTTCGAGGTCCTCAAGCAGGTCTCCCAGGTGCTGCTCCAGTCGACGGCGCAGTCGGAGGCCTTCCAGGCGTTCGGCATCGCACTGATCCTGGTCGTCTGGATCAACTACTTCTCCCGGGTCGTCATGTACGCCGCCGCCTGGGCCCACGTCCACCCGCTGGCTCGGGCGCGACGCCCCGAGGTCGTCGAGCCGGTCCAGGGCCCGTCGTCCCCGCCTCTCGCGTGGCGCGACCGCCTCGCGGAGGACCGCGAGCACGACGGGACGGTCGCCCGTTGGGCGACCCCGTTCGCCGCCGGCATGGGCGCGACGCTGGTGCTGGTGCGGGTCCTGAGGAAGAAGGACGATCGATGAAGTTCGAGCGCAAGCACGCGATCCTGCTGCTCGCCGTCGCGTCGTGGAACGTCGTGACGTTCGGCAACTTCGCCGCCAACCTGTGGGAGGCCTACGACGCCGGCGAGGACCGTGCCGCCGGCTACTGGATCGCCCACTCGGTGCTGATCGTCGTCAACTTCCTCATCGCCGCCCTCCTCGGCTCCCTCGGCTGGAAGGCCCTCCGCAGCACCCGTTGAAAGTTGTTATCCACAAGCGCAACGGGTGTCCTTGCAGTTTCTCCCTGAAGAGTCGAGGGTTCGAAGCAGAACTCATCGGGTGGTTCTCCACCCGTCACGACAAGGGGGGAAGACATGACGTTCGCTCGGGGAACAAGCCTCGGATCATTGGTGCTGATCATCGTCCTGGGGTGTGCCCAGTCGGCGATGGGCGCGGGGTGGTGGTGCAGCGAGGACCGGCCGCTCAAGGTGTACGACGACGGTGTTGCGTCCGGTGCGGCCTACGGTCACTTCTACAACTACGGTGACGGTCGCTCGATGAGCACGGCCTACTACAAGGACCTTCGACCTGGCGGCGAGGACGTGCGGGTGGAGACGGATTTCTACTGGTGGGGCACCGACACCGACTGCGGGGACGGGCGCACGTGCTTCTGGCACGACGTCTCCAAGCAGACCGACCGGTACGACGGCAAGCGCTGGCGCAAGCACGCCCGCGCGCGCTACCTCGACGGTCGCTCCTCGCGCTCGCGCGGGCTGATGGACATCTGCGAGATCCACAGCTGGGGCAACGATCCTTGCAGCCCGCAGATGGTTGAGACCTTTGACTACTGACGCGGTGGGCACGCCGTTGATCAGGCTGTCCCAGGTCGGTCACACCTACGACGGAACGGACGTCTTCGACGGGGTCGACCTCGACCTGCTGGCCGGTCGGACGGGATTGATCGGCGTCAACGGCGCCGGGAAGTCGACGCTCTTCAGGATGCTGGCGACGACCCTCGAACCAGCACGAGGCCGCCTGGATTTCCCCGGGCTCGGGGGCTCGGCCGAGGCCGCCCGACCTCGGATCGGCTTCATGCCGCAGTCGTTGTTCCTTCCGAAGTCGCTCCGTGTGCGGGACTTCCTCGCCTACGTCTGTTGGCTCAAGGCCGTGCCACGACGCGATCGACCGACGGAGATCGACAGGGTCCTTGCGGCGGCTGATCTCGACCTTGCGCCGAAGGCACGCGTCGGCAGCCTCTCCGGCGGCATGTACCGGCGGCTCCTGTTCGCGCAGGCGATCATCGCCCGGCCCGTGCTCCTGATGCTCGACGAGCCGACCGCTGGCCTCGACCCCGAGCAGCGGATCCGGCTCAGGTCGACGATCCAACGCCTCGAGGGAGTCGACCTCCTGCTCGTCAGCAGCCACCTCATCGAGGACCTCGTCCCGTTGGTCGACCGCGTCGTCATGCTCGACGACCACCGCGTCGCGTTCGACGGCTCGGTCGATCGGTTGCGCGGGCTCGGGGAACGTCAGGGACCGATCGAGGGATTGACTGTCTACGAATCAGCCTTCGTCCGGTTGCGCGGGGCGGTCGCACGATGACGGGGCGACGACGACTCGCAGTGATGGTCGCTCCGATGGTGGCCGTGTGCGTCTTCGCGCTGGCCACGATCGATGAGTGGCGCGGTTCGTGGACCGGGACGATCGACATCATCAACGGTTCGACGGTCCTCACGGGCCCATTGCTCGCGTCGATCGCAGCAGGGATCCAGGTGAGTGCTGCTCGGGTGCGTCCGGTCAGCGGTGCGTCGCCCCGAAGCTCGTGGGTGCCCTATCGGTCGGCGGTCGAAGCCTGGTTCGTGGGCATGGCGTCCTACCTCGTCATGGTGCTGATGGCGGTCGTCTGCACCCTGACGGTGCCGCATGGTGGCCCGGCGCAGTGGTGGGCCCTGGCCGCAGGCGTGTTGGTGCTCGGCCTGGGCGCGCTGATCGGCGCCCTCGCGGCCCACCTGGCGCCGACACCGATCACCGTCCTCCTGGTCGGGCCGGCGCTGTTCCTCGTGGGGGCGTTCGCCCCCGATCCGTTGCCTGCTGTCCTGCGCTTCGGGCCGAGCGGCAACCTCACTGGGTTGCAGTTCAGCGTCGGTGACCATCTAGGCCGTTTTGGCCTGATCGTCGGGATCGGCCTCGCTTCGGCGGTGGTGTTCGGTCCGTGGCGTCGGCATGGACGGCGATTCTTGACGGGGGCCATCGCATTGGCCGTG
>NZ_JACEFC010000122.1 GCF_014180715.1 Nocardioides stalactiti
CGCGCCCGCAGGGCGCGCGCCCGGACCGGTCACACCTTCGATCCCCCCAGTGTCGACAGCGGCCCGAGCGGCCCCCCAGCTCTGCTCGGACATCGCCGTCGTCAAGGTCTCGTGGACGTCGCGCTCCTGGAGGAGCCGGGACGTCCGGGTCATCCGGAGCATCAACGACGCCGACGGCGTGACGCTCCCGGAGACGTAGGTGGAGAGGCGCGAGGGGGAGGTGCCCACCCACTTCGCGAACTGACGCTGCGTCACGCCGCTGGCCGCCACCAGTCGGCGCACCTCGTCGGCGACCTGCTCGCGCTCGCGCTCCTTGTTCTGGGCGCGGCACAGCTCGGTGAACCGCTCGACGACCGCGACGACCTGCGGCAGCTCGGCCTGGAGCGCCATGTCGAGCAGGTGGTCGGAGTACGGCGACCACGGGCTGGCCGCGATCATGGCCAGGTGGTGGCGCCACTCGAGGACGCTGCCGCCGTCGACGACGCCGCGCAGCTGGGCGCTGGTGCGGATGACGGGCAGCGACTGGTCGGGGTCGATGCCCTCGGCGAGGAGCGCGACCGCGGCGTCGAGGCTGGTGCGGGCGACCGGGTGGGCGTCGGCGGCGACCATCCGGGCGACCGCGAGGGTCGTCATCGGGTAGGTCGCGTCGCGCTCGACGAACCGCGCCGCGCGGTGCTGGACGGCGGCGAGCCGCTCACCGCCGATCCGGTCGCCGAGGTCGTCGAGGGTGACGAAGTCGCGGGCGTCGCCGAACGTGGCGATCCCGATGAGGTTGGCCAGGACCGCGCTGTTGAGCATCGCCCGGGGGTTGTTGCGGTGGCGGTCGATGAGGGTGACGAACCGCTGCCAGCCGATGTCGGCGGCGCCGACCCGCCGGGCGCGGACGAGCACGGCGGCGACCACGGCGTGCAGGTGGGCGTTGTCCTCGTCGATCGTGGCGGCTGCGGCGAAGTGGGCGTGCAGGCCGACGACGTCGGTGGTGGTGGCGGCTGCGCCGAGGCCGGTGGTCCGCGCGCGGTAGGCAGCCAGGGACGTCGGACCGGCTGCAGCGGTCCCGCAGGTGCGGGTCGTCGTACGCGTCATCGTGTCGTCCTCGATCGGGTGGCGGGCACCTCTCGGTCGCCCCGTTCACTCACCCAGACGGGATCAGCACGCGAACATCACGCGATTTTCGAAATTTCTCCAACTTTCTTCGGACGGGCATGATGGTGGCCGCCGGTCGGGCCCAGGCTCCCGGTGCATCGGGGGGTGCGGAGGAGTGCCGCCCGCGATCTTTGAGGCGGACAGGTGACGGAACTCCCTCCCCGGAGCGGGGACGACGCGGCAGACGCGCTGCTGCTCGAGCGCGCCCGCGCGGGGGACAGCGACGCCTTCGGTGAGCTGTATCGCCAGGAGGTCGACGCCGCTCGTCGACTGGCCCGGATCCTCGTCGGTGACGAGGGCGCCGAGGAGCTGGTCGCCGAGTCGTTCTCGCGGGTGCTCGCCCAGCTCCAGGCCGGTCGCGGGCCGACCGACGACTTCCGCGCCTACCTCCACGTCACGATCCGCAACGGCTTCCGCGACGGCCTGCGGGCGCCGAAGGAGTCGCCGTCCTCCGACCAGCCGTGGCTGCTGGACGACGTGCTCCCGCCGGTCGAGGAGCTCGTCGAGGACCTGGACCGCGACGTCGCCGTCTCCGCGCTGGCGACCCTGCCGACGTCGTGGCAGCAGGTCCTGTGGCACCTCGAGGTCGAGGGCCGCAAGCCCGCCGAGGTCGCGACGATCCTCGACCTGGACGCCGGCGCCGTGTCCTCGCTGGCCTACCGGGCGCGCGAGGGCCTCAAGCGCGCCTACCTCGACCAGCACCTGCAGCCTGCCACCGGCGGAGAGTGCGGCTGGACCCAGTCCCGGATGAGTCAGTACGTCCGCGGCGACCTCAGTGCCCGCGCCGAGGGCAAGGTCGCCGCCCACGTCGACGGCTGCGGCGGCTGCGGCGCGGCCCTCCTCGCCGTCGACCGCGTCAACCAGAAGCTCGCGGCCTGGCTGTTCCCCGTCGTCCTCTGGGGCGTCACCGGCGCTCACAAGGGCGGGTTGCTGTGGTTCGCCGGCGCGGGTGCAGGCGGCGCGGGTGCTGGTGCCTCCGGTACGACGACCCCGCCGACGTCCGGCCCGAACCCGCTGGTCCTCGGTGCGGCCGCCGCGGCGGTGGCGTGCGGCATCGCCGGTGGCGTGGCCGTCGCGGTGACCGCGTCCGACGACGGCGGCACCCCTCGTGACGAGGCTGCCGCGGGGGGCCCGGTCGTGTCCTCGCCGGTCGACGCCACCGCCGGCGACAGCCCGACCGACGACCCCACCACCGACGACGCGACCGACGATGCGACGTCCGCGGGCGCCCAGCCGGTCGTCGTACCGCCCGCCGACGCGACGCCGGCCCCGCCGACGACGGCGTCCCTCGAGCCGACCGCACCGACCACGCCGGCCGCTCCCTCGACGACGCCGGCCACCGACGACGTCGCGACGACCGAGCCGACGCCCAGCACCAGCCCGACGCCCAGCACGAGTCCGACCCCCACGACCAGCCCGACGCCCACCGATCCGACGACCACGCCCGCGACGGACCCGCCCGAGCCCGTGGTGACGGGCCTGGTCGACGTGGCCGTCGACGAGGCGGCCGACGGCAACCCGGCGCGTGGCCCGTTCGAGGTCACGGTGGCGACGCTGACGACCGGCGTCGGTCCGGCCCTGCTCGAGGTCCGCCTCGACCTCGACGACCTGTGGCTGGTGACGGACCTGACGACGACCGGTGCCTGGCAGTGCGGCTTCCTCGTCGAGAGCGGTCTCGCGCTGACCGACGACGTGACGTGCACCCACGACTACGTCGGTGTCGCGCCGCCGCCGCTGGTGCTCCGCACCCAGGCGCCGCTGCCCTCCGGGCCCGCGGTCAAGCCGCACGGCACGGCGACACTGACGGCCGATGGCGCGCCCGGCGACCCGGGGTCGATCGACTTCTAGAAGCCGTGGTGCGTGAGGGGCGGTACGACGCCCTCCCGCAGCGCGGTCAGCACGACGAGCTCGTGCGGGACGACCGGGTCGGGCAGCGCGTCGAGCGCGAACCAGCGCAGGTCGGCGCACTTGGTGGGCTCGACGATCCGCGGCTCGCCCGACCAGGAGCGCGCCGCGAAGAAGAAGTCGACCCGCTCGTCGATCGGCAGGTGGTGGGCGGTGCGCTGCATGGAGGTGAGGAACTCGAGCGCGACGTCGGTGACGTCGACCTCCTCCTCGGCCTCCCGCCGCGCGGCGGCCTCCGCGGTCTCGCCGCGCTCGACGTGGCCCGCGGCGGCGGCGGCCCAGTGCTCGTCCATGTAGCCGGTGCCGCGCCGCAGCTGGAGCAGCACCTCGGTGGCCGTGCCGACCTCGCGCAGGAAGAACACGTAGGACGCCGGGACNCCGACCTCGCGCAGGAAGAACACGTAGGACGCCGGGACGATCACGAAGCGTTCGACGCCGGTCGCGGGGTCCTGCACGGTCACCTCGGTGCTACCTCTTCCGATGTCCAGCGGTCAGCGGATGTCGTCGTTCTTGCCGTCGAGCGCGTCGAGGGCGTCCTTGGCCTTGTCGGCGCCGAGGTCGACCTTGTCGCCGAGCTTGCCGCCGGTCTTGTCGTCGACCAGGTCGGCCGCCTTGTCGATGCCGTCGGCGATCTTGTCGCCCTGGCTGTCGACCGCGTCGGTCAGCTTGTCCTTGGCCTTGTCGAAGAAGCCCACGAGAAACCCCCTTGATGAGTGCAGCCCCGAGCGGACCGCGTCCCACGGACCCTAGCCCGCCTTGGCAGACTGCGCCCATGCAGGCTGAGGCGTCGCCGACCCCGATCGTCGCGATCGTCGGACCGACGGCGGCGGGCAAGACCAGCCTGTCCCTCGACCTGGCGGAGGCGCTCGGCGGCGAGGTCGTCAACACCGACGCGATGCAGCTCTATCGCGGGATGGACATCGGCACGGCGAAGCTGCCGGTCGCCGAGCGGCGGGGGGTCCCGCACCACCTGCTCGACCTGCTGACGGTCCGCGACCCGGCGACGGTGGCGCAGTTCCAGGGCTGGGCGCGCGCGGTGATGGCCGACCTGCGCGCCGCCGGTCGGCCGCCGGTGCTCGTCGGGGGCTCGGCGCTCTACACCCGCGCCGTCCTCGACCAGTTCGAGTTCCCCGGCACCGATCCCGGGCTCCGCGCGAAGTGGGAGGCCGAGCTCGACGCCCGGGGCGCCGCGGCGCTGCACGCCCTGCTCGTCGAGCGCGACCCGGAGGCGGCGGCGCGGATCGTGCCCGACAACGGTCGGCGGGTGGTCCGGGCGCTGGAGGTCATCGAGCTGACCGGCCGCCCGTTCTCGGCGACCCTGCCGCGCCAGGAGTACGTCGACCCGGCGACCGTCCAGGTCGGCGTACGGATCGACCGCGCCCTGCTGGAGCCGCGGATCGAGCAGCGGGTCGCGGAGATGTTCGACGCCGGCCTCGTCGATGAGGTACGACGACTGCTCGACGAGGGGCTGTCCGAGGGTCGCACCGCGTCCCGCGCGATCGGCTACCAGCAGGTCGTCGCCCACCTGGCCGGCGACCTGACGCTCGCCGAGGCGCAGGAGCGCACCGTCATCGCGACCCGGCAGTTCGCGCGCCGACAGATGGCGTGGTGGAAGGACGACCCCCGGATCACCTGGGTCGACTTCGACGATCCCGACCGCGTCGAGCAGGCACTGTCAGCCATCCTCGGGTGAGATCGATCGATCTGCTGCGTGAGGAAACGCGGGGTGGCAGGGTCGAGCCCATGAACGCTGCTCCCGCGCTGCTCCGCGTCTTCTCCCGCGTCGGCCGCTACCTCGTCGACAACGCGCTGGGAGCGCTCGCCCTCGTCGTCGCGCTGAGCGGCACTGCCTATGCCGCCGCCACGATCGGCACGGCCGAGATCATCGACGAGTCGGTGCGATCGATCGACATCAAGAACGGCAACATCAACGGCGGTGATCTCCTCGACGACGCAGTGACCGGTGCTGACATCAAGAACGGGACGATCCGGGAGCCGGACCTCGCGCCGATCTCGTGGCAGCTTGTCAGCGGGTCGGCGTCCTACGACAACTGCGCCTCGCCGACCAACCATGTCGGAGCGTTCTGCCTCAGCGGTACGCCGGAGGAGTACGCGTCCTGGTTCAACTTCCCCGAGCCGGCCTGGGCGCGGGCACGCTTCGGCCGGACGGTCGAGGGCCTCGTGGTTCTCGAGGGGATGGTGTTGAAGAGTGGCACGAAGGTGGACGACCAGCTGCCGGTGTTCGTCCTTCCCCCGGGCTACCGGCCGCCGGCGGCCCTGCTCTTCGTCGTCGCCTGCGGGAACAACCCCGACGACAGCTTCGGCACCGTGGAGGTCCGGCCCAACGGGGCCGTGCGCTACCGCCAGGCGCAGGCGCCCTGCGACCCCGACGAGTACGTCTCGCTCGCCGGTGTCTCGTTCTCCACGACGGCGATCCCCATCAGCTGAGGTGACTGTCGGCGGTCCGCGGCACCATGAGCTCATGGCCCGGCTGACCTACTACACCGCCACGACGCTCGACGGCTTCATCGCCGACCCCGACGACTCCCTCGCCTGGCTGATGCGCCAGGACCAGGACGAGCAGGGGCCCCTCAACTACGAGGACTTCATCAAGGACATCGGCGCGATCGTGATGGGGTCGACGACCTACGAGTGGGTCCTCGCCCACGACCCCGGCAACTGGGCCTACGCCATGCCGGCGTGGGTGATGACCCACCGCGACCTCCCGCTGCCCGCTGTCGAGGGGGAGGGGGCCGACGTCCGCTTCGCGCAGGGCTCCGTCCGTGAGGTGTACGACGCCATGGTCGTCGCTGCGGGCGGCAAGGACCTGTGGGTGGTCGGCGGGGGCGACCTGGTCGGTCAGTTCGCCGACGAGGGGCTCCTCGACGAGGTGATCACCTACATCGCGCCGGTGACGCTGGGCGCGGGCCGGCCGATCCTGCCGCGCCGCTTCGACCTCGAGCTGCTCGAGGCGACCCAGAACAAGGCGTTCATCGCGGCCCGCTACCGCTTCGTCGGTGTCCTCGCGGAGGACCGGCCGCCTACCCTCGAAGGATGAGCTGGACCGAGATCCCGGACGAGGCCGCGCTGACGGCGCTGCTGGGCGAGCCCGGCGCCGCCGCGCGCGACAAGGAGCGCTCGGCGCTGGCCGACGTGGACAAGGACTGGCTGGCGGCGTCGCCGTTCTGCTTCGTCGCGACCGCCGACGCCGCGGGCCACCTCGACGTGTCGCCGAAGGGTGACCCTGCCGGCCGGCTCGCCCACGTCATCGACGACCGGACGATCGCGATCGCGGAACGGCCGGGCAACCGTCGGGCCGACGGCTACCGCAACATCCTCAGCAACCCCCACGTCGGGCTGAACTTCCTCATCCCGGGCCGCGGCGACACGCTCCGCATCAACGGTCGGGCCCGGCTCGTGAGCGACGCGCCGTTCTTCGACGAGCTGGTCGTCAAGGGTCACCGGCCGCTGCTGGCGATCGTGGTCGAGATCGACACGGTGTTCTTCCACTGCGCCAAGGCGTTCCTGCGGTCCCGGCTGTGGGCGCCGGAGACGTGGGACCCCGACGGGATCGTCCCGCGCCGGGCGGTGCTCTCCCACCGGATGGAGAAGCCCGACCAGAGCGTCGCGGAGCTCGACGACTACTACGGTCCGTCCTACGAGGAGCGGCTCTACCGGGAGTGAGCCCGGCCTCGTCGACCCGCGGCTCTGCGCCGTCGAGCCGTAAACTGGGGGGCATGACCGCGGCGTACCCGTTCCTCAAGGGTCACGGCACGGAGAACGACTTCGTCCTCCTGCCGGACCACGACGGCGCGCGCCACGGCGACCTGGCCCCCGAGCGGGTGCGCGACCTCTGCGACCGGAGGGCCGGCATCGGCGGCGACGGGGTGCTCCGGGTGATCCGGACCGCGGCGATCGAGGCCGGCCGCGGTCAGGACGCCGAGTGGTTCATGGACTACCGCAACGCCGACGGGTCCCTCTCGGAGATGTGCGGCAACGGCATCCGCGTGTTCGGTCGTCACCTGGCACTGGAGGGTCTCGTCGACCCGACGGGTCCGGTCCCGGTCGCGACCCGTGACGGCGTCAAGACGCTCACCTTCGCCGACGGTGCCGCCGACGGCGAGATCACCGTCGACATGGGCAGCCCGCGGGTGCTCGACGAGACCAAGGTGGGTGTCGCTGTCGACGGGGCAGACCGGACCTGGCCGGCGGTCCACGTCGACATGGGCAACCCGCACGCCGTCGCCTTCGTCGACGACCTCGCCGACGCCGGTCCGCTGCTCGCAGCGCCCGGCCACGACCCGGCCGTCTATCCGGCGGGCGTCAACGTGGAGTTCGTCGTACGACGCGGGCCGGCCCACGTCGCGATGCGGGTCCACGAGCGCGGCTCGGGCGAGACCCGCTCCTGCGGGACCGGCGCCTGCGCCGTGATGGTGGCCGCCGCGCTCGCCGACGAGGCCCCCCGCGGCACCACCTACCGGGTCGACCTGCCGGGCGGGACCCTGCGGATCGCCTGGACCGCCGAGGACCGGGTGCTGATGACCGGCCCCGCCGTCGTGGTCGCGCAGGGGACCACCGACCTCTGAGGCCAGCGGCCGTGGATGGGACCAAGGTCCCGTCCCCGGTGGTCCTTGGGACCGATTGTGGGTCGGACGCGGGACATCCGTCCTGCTGCGTGCCACGATCGATGCGGGCCCAGGGAGGGTGTCGCGCTGGTCGATGCGGCGCGCGGGCCACAGGAGGGGACATGGGTGCTGGGGGCCGCATCCGCACGGAGCACGTGGTGCTCGGTGCGGGTCTGATGCTCGTCGCTGCCTTCGTCGTCCTCCACGACTCCCACGCGGGCACGGCCGTCTATCTCGCCTGCGGCGCCTACGGCACGCTGCTCTCGTTCTTCGGCGCCGCGCGGATGGCGCCCGCGCGGCGCCGGATCTGGTGGGCGATCGCCCTCTCGCAGGCGCTGTTCCTGCTGGGTGACGCGACCTGGACCGTCCTGGCCGACGTCCTCCACGTCGAGCCGTTCCCGTCGGTCGCCGACGTCTGGTACCTGGTGCAGTACCCCGTCCTCGCGCTCGGCATGGTCTGGCTGGTGCGGGGTCGCCAACGCGGCCGGGACCGCGCCGCGTTCCTCGACGCCGCCATCCTCACGACCGGTTTCACCGTCACGGCCACCGTCTTCTTCATCGTCCCTGCGGCGACCTCCGACGTCAGCCTGCTGAGCCGGATGGTGGCGGCCGCCTACCCGGCCTGCGACCTCCTGGTCCTGGCCGTGCTGCTCCGGGTCCTCACGACCGGGATCCTGCGCAACGCCTCGCTCTGGGCGTTGATCATCGGCGTCGGCACGCTGCTCGCCGCCGACCTGCACTACGCCGTCACCGTCGTCCTCGGCACCGGCTACCCGGGCTGGATCGACGCGGGCTACCTCGTCTCCTACGTGCTGCTCGGCTTCGCTCCGCTGCACCACTCGGCGGGGCTGCTGTCCGAGCCCGCGCCGGAGCGCCCGACCAACGTCAACGGGATGCGCGCGACCGTGCTGGTCGCCGCCGCGCTGATCCTGGCGCCGCTGACCCGCGAGCTCGCGGACCAGGACGACGGGGGGCTCTGGCTGGTGGTGATGATCGGCGGCGGCACGGCTGCCGTGCTCGTCGTGCTGCGCCTCGGCGACATCATCCGTGACCTCCAGGCGACGGCGGTCCAGCTCGCCGCGCTCGCGCGACGCGACGAGCTCACCGGCATCGCCAACCGGCGGACCTGGGACCACGAGCTGTCGCGCGCCTGCGCGGTCGCCTGCGCCTTGGGCACGCCGCTGACCGTCGCGATGCTCGACCTCGACCACTTCAAGGCCTTCAACGACACCTACGGGCACCTCAAGGGCGACCTGGTCCTCAAGGAGACGACGGCGGCCTGGAGCTCGGTCCTCGACGGCCGCGGGATGCTCGCCCGCTACGGCGGGGAGGAGTTCACCGCGCTGGTGCCTGCGCTGGCGGCGGAGGAGGCGGTCACCCTCCTCGACCGGCTCCGGCGGTTGGTGACCCACCGCCAGACGTGCTCGATCGGCATCGCCACCTGGGACGGGGTCGAGAACCCGGCCGACCTGGTGGCGCGGGCCGACCGGGCGCTGTACGCCGCCAAGGCCGCGGGCCGCGACCGGATCGCGGTGGACGACGGACGCCGCGCGCAGGTCGTCGCCAACGCCGCGACGGCGCACCCGCTGATGGCGTCGATGTCGACGGTCTATCAACCGATCGTCGAGCTGCGGTCGGGTCGGGTGATCGGGCGCGAGGCGTTGAGCCGGTTCCCCGGCCAGGACCCGCGCGCGGTGTTCGACCGCGCGGCCCGCGACGGGACGTCGGCGGTCCTGGAGTCCGAGGCCGTACGACGCGCGATCGCCGGGTGGGACGGCGGCGGCCTGCTGTCGGTCAACACCAGCCCCGACACGCTGCTCACCGCCGAGCTCGGCGAGGCCCTGCCCATCGACCTGACCGGGATCGTCCTGGAGATCACCGAGTCCGACCTCATGGACTACACCTCCGAGGTGATGCTCGCGATCAGCGGGATGCGGGCGCGCGGGGCCATGATCGCGATCGACGACTTCGGTGCCGGCTTCTCCAACTTCCAGCGGGTGGTCGCGATCCGGCCCGACATCGTCAAGCTCGACCGGTCGCTGGTGCAGGGGATCGACGTCGACCCGATGCTCCAGGCCGCCGTCGGCGCGGCCCGGGTGTTCGCCGAGCAGACCGGCGCCACGGTCGTCGCGGAGGGTATCGAGACCCCCGCCGAGCGCGAGTGCCTCACCCACCTCGGGGTGACCCTCGGCCAGGGCTACCTGCTCGGCCGCCCGGCGCCGTTGCCGGTCGCCGCACCCGCGTCCCGCTGAGACCGGCTCGCCGACCCGGTCCCAGCGGGCCTAGAGTCCGCGCCATGGAACTCACCGGATCATCCGCCATCGTCACGGGCGGCGCGTCGGGCATCGGCGCCGCGTGCGCCCGTCAGCTCGCCGCTCGCGGCGCGACCGTCGTCGTCGCCGACCTGCAGGCCGACAAGGGCGAGGCCCTCGCCGCCGAGATCAACGGCGTCTTCGCCCAGGTCGACGTCACCAACACCGAGCAGATCGCTGCGGCGGTCAAGGCTGCGGCCGAGATCGCCCCGCTCCGCGCGGTCGTCAACTCCGCCGGCATCGGCTGGGCGCAGCGGACCATCGGCCGCGACGGCAACGTCGAGTCGGCGCACTCGCTCGAGGCCTTCACCAAGGTCATCGCGATCAACCTCATCGGCACCTTCGACATGGTCCGCCAGGCCGCGACCGCGATGAGCCTCAACGAGGCCGACGTCGATGGCTGCCGTGGCGCGATCGTCAACATGGCGAGCGTCGCCGCGTTCGACGGCCAGATCGGCCAGGCGTCGTACTCGGCGTCGAAGGGTGGCGTCGTCGGGATGACCCTGCCGGTCGCGCGCGACCTGTCGGCCGCCGGCATCCGCCTCAACACCGTGGCGCCCGGCCTCATCGACACCCCGATCTACGGCGAGGGCGAGGCCTCGGAGGCCTTCAAGGCCAACCTCGGCCAGAACGTGCTGTTCCCGAAGCGCCTCGGCTCGGGCGACGAGCTCGCGTCGATGGTGATGGAGTGCCTCACCAACTCCTACATGAACGGCGAGGTCATCCGCGTCGACGGCGGCATCCGGATGCCCCCGAAGTAGCAAGTCTTCTCCGGCTGGTCACCGGACCTTCCGACCCCGCACGACGCCACGTCGCCGGACGCCGCGAGCGTCTGGTGACGTGGCGTTGGCGTTGGGGTTGTGGGACGACCAGAGCAAGCTCGGGGAGCTGCGTGTCGGACGGCGCACCACCATGGTCGGCAGTCTCGCCGTCGGTGGGGTGTTCCTCGGCCGGGGGCCGGCGCTGGTCCCGAAGCGCAAGGACCTCACGACCGGGGTCCGCAGCGGCGAGGTGACGACCGACAGCGCCGTGCTGTGGTCGCGGGCCGCCGACCCGGGGCGGATGATGGTCCGGCTCGAGAGCGGTGCGCGCCGGGCGCTCGTCAAGGGGCCGTGGACCGACGGCCGCACCGACCTCACCGCGCGGATCCACCTGACCGACCTCGCCCCCGGTCGTGAGTACGACGCCACCGTGTGGTTCGAGGACCAGGACGGCACCCGCACCGTGCCGGAGCCGCTGTCCTTCCGGACCGCCCCGATCCACGCTGCCGCCCAGTCGGTCGTGTGGTCCGGCGACATGAACGGCCAGGGCTGGGGCATCGACCGGCGTCGCGGTGGGATGACGACCTTCCGCTCGATCCTCGACGTGCGGCCCGACCTCTTCATCAACGTCGGCGACACGATCTATGCCGACGAGCCGATGGAGGAGACGACCCGGCTCCTTGACGGCAGCCTGTGGCGCAACGAGCTGACCCACGAGGTCACCGTCATCGCGCAGACGCTCGCGGAGTTCCGCGGGCGGCACCGCTACCCGTTGCGCGACGACAACCTGCGCGACTTCTACGCCACGGTCCCGTCGGTCGTGCAGTGGGACGACCACGAGACCGCCAACAACTGGTGGCCGGGTGAGTTCATCACCGAGGACGGCTACGACCGGGAGCGGCGGGCCGACGTGCTCGCCACCCGCGCACGACGGGCCTGGCAGGAGTACCAGCCGGTCCCCGTCAAGCGGCTCGTCCCGCGCGACGGCGACGGGTTCGTGCCGACCCGGATCTATCGCAAGGTCCCGCGCGGCCAGCACCTCGACCTGTTCCTGCTCGACATGCGCAGCCACCGCGGGCCGAACTCCGACAACGACCCGGCCGTCGTACGACGTCGGCTGCCGGCGGGGCTGCTCGGCCGCGAGCAGGAGGAGTGGCTGGTCCGTGAGCTGCGCCGCTCGACCGCGACCTGGAAGATCATCTCGATCGACCAGCCGCTGTCGGCGCCGCCGTCGCAGGTGTGGGACCTCGACGGCGTCTCCAACGGCGACGACGGCCGGCCGCTGGGGCGGGAGCAGGAGATCGGGAGGATCCTGTCGGCGGTGAAGCGGCACGGGATCACCGGCGTCCACTTCGTCACCGCCGACGTCCACTACACGGCGGCGCACCACTACGCGCCGGAGCGCGCGGCGTTCACCGACTTCGAGCCGTTCTGGGAGTTCGTCTCGGGACCGCTCTCGTGCTCCCCGTTCACGTTCCGCGCCGACGAGATCGACCGCACCTTCGGCCCCGAGACGGCGTTCTCGCACAGCAAGGACTTCACCTATCCGGGGATGGCGCCGCCCGAGCCGACGTACCAGCACTTCGGCGAGCTGGCGATCGCAGCGACCGGGGAGCTCACGGTCGTCCTGCGCGACGGCACGGGCGCGGTCCTCTGGCAGACGACGCTGGAGCCGCCGGGCTGAGCCGGCGGTGCGAACTTCGGGACGGCTGGATCTTTTCGGGGTCGACCGTGCACCTGTGGTGCATGACAGACGCGCACCTCCTCCCGTGGCGGTTCGACGACATCGCCGCCTTCGGCTCGCGGCCCCACGTCGCGCCCCACCGCCTGCACGAGCACCCGCTCTTCACCAACGACGCGCTGGCCGACCTCCTGGACCGGCTGCCGCGCTCGACGGTCCACCCCTACACGTTCGGCAGCGACATCCTCCGGCTCGAGGACTGGCGCCGGGGTGCGGAGACCGACCTGCCCGGCAAGGAGCTGCTCGAGATCGTCGAGCG